>NZ_JAVAJK010000014.1:0-190908 GCF_052112325.1 Pseudomonas sp. Yb2C2
GCAGGTCGTATTCCACCGGGTCTTCCACGGTGAGGATATTGCTGGTGCTCGCATCCAGCCGTGCCAACGCCGCGTACAGGCTGGTGGTCTTGCCGCTGCCCGTGGGCCCGGTGACCAGCACAATGCCGTGGGGCTGGCGGATCAAGGTGTCGAGGCGCGCCAGCAACTGCGGCTCCATGCCCAGGGTCTCCAGTTGCAAGCGCCCGGCCTGCTTGTCGAGCAGGCGCATCACCACCCGCTCACCATGCCCGGTGGGCACCGTCGACACGCGAATATCAATCGGCCGCCCGGCCACGCGCAGGGCGATACGGCCATCCTGGGGCAGGCGTTTTTCGGCGATGTCGAGCTGGGCCATGATCTTGATCCGCGACACCAGTGCGCCATGCAATGCCTTACGCGGCGACACCACATCCCGCAGGGTGCCGTCGACGCGGTAACGCACCACGGAGTGGGTTTCATACGGTTCAATGTGAATATCACTGGCCTCGTCCCGCGCTGCCTGTGTGAGCAAGGCGTTGATCATACGAATCACCGGCGCGCCGTCCTGGGTGTCGAGCAGGTCGGTGATTTCGGGCATGTCCTGCATCAGGCGGTCGAGGTCGACTTCGTTTTCCGCCGCACCCACCACAGCGGCGGCGCTGCCGGTGTCGGCGTAGGCACTGGCGAGGAGGCCGTCGAGTTCGTCGTCGCGTACCTGCTCGAGGTGGGCCTGGCCGAACTGGCGCCGTACTTCGCTGATGGACCAGCCGGGGGTGGAGGGGCAGACGGTCAGCAGCATGCCGTCGTCGCCGGGGCGCAGGAGGATGCGTTGGGACTTGGCCCAGGCATAAGGGAGAAGGCTCACAAGACATCTTCCTGACCGAGCGCGGTCACAAAACAACGTACCCGCGATGCGAAGCGAGCCGCTTTTGATCTTGATCTTCGGCGCCCCGTAAAACCACGCTGGCCGAACGCAGGCTTGAATCCGTGGGTAACCCGGCAGGACGCCGGGTTAGCCGTCCTGGGCCAGGGATGGCCCATGACGGCGGCCCACGGATTCAAGCCTGCGTTCGGGCACACCGAGCCTAGGCGAGGTGCCGAGTGGTGGGGCGAGGACCTTTTGGTTACTTTTGGCTGGGCCGGCTTCCGGTCCTTCCAAAAGTGACCCGCTGTAAGAGCGGAACCATAGGTGGCCGTTACCGCAGGAATGGATATGTACACGGTCAAAATGTTCACGGTCGCCCCCCAGAAACCGGCACCGCCCGAATCACCGCCCTCGGCCCCTGCTGCTGCCCGCCCGGAATCCCCTTCTCCACCGCCGGCAACTGCGGCGCCTGCACATCCGGCATCGCCCAGCTGTGTTCCGGCTGGGAATGGCCCTGGGCACGGCGCATGTAGTCATAGCGGTTCAGGGTGATCGCGCGCCCGGCCCCACTGTCGCGGATGATATACGGGCGCAGGAACACCATCAGGTTGGTCTTGGTGACCGCCCGGCGTTCATTGCGAAACAGCACACCCAGCCCCGGAATGCTCGACAGCCACGGCACGGCTTCATTGCTCTGGCTGTAACCGTCCTGGAGCAGGCCGCCGAGGACCATGATCTGCCCGTCGTCGAGCAAAATACTGGTGTCGATCGCGCGCTTGTTGGTGACGATCCCGGCCGACGCGGCGCTGCTGGACGCGCGCTCATCGATGCTGCTGACTTCCTGGTAGATATCGAGTTTGACCGTGCCACCCTCGGAGATTTGTGGGCGCACATTCAGCTTCAAGCCGACCTCTTCACGGGTGACCGTCTGGAACGGATTATTGCTGGTACCGCCGCCACCGGTCACGTAGCTGCCACTGACAAACGGGATAGTCTGGCCAACAAAAATACTGGCCGCCTCGTTATCCAGGGTCAGCAGGTTCGGCGTCGACAGTACGTTGCTGCCGCCTTTGCTTTTAAGCGCGCGGGCCAACACCTTGAGGTCCATGACCTTGCCAATGCCGGGCACATCCACGGTACCGTTGATAAAGCCGAGGCTGAGCCCGCCGGGCAGCACGTCAACGCTGGTCTTGCCATTCAGGTTGAACCCCGCGCCGCCCAGGTTAGTCCCGCCAATCACGCCTTTGCCGGCCAGGTCGCCGCTCTGCCACTGCACGCCGAACTCATTGGCATCGTCCTCGCCGACTTCAACGATAAGGCTTTCAATCACCACTTGGGCGCGGCGCTGGTCGAGCATGTCGATGACTTCACGCAGGTTGCGGTACAGCGGCTCCGGGGCAGAAATCAGCAAGGTGTTGGTGGTCGAGTCGGCCTGGAGGGTCACGCCACCGGCGGTGAAGGCGACGTTTTGCTCATTCGTTTGCCCGCCGGCCTGGCTGCTCGAGCTGCTGTTCGTCTGCGCCGACTCATTGGCGCTGGTGGTACTGCCTTGGCCACTGCCCTGCCCGGTCTGGCTGCCGGAGATATTGGCACCCATTGTGCTGAGGGCCGACCGCGCATTGTCACCGCCACCGCTGTCGCTTTCACCGGTCAGCAAACCGCGTAACGACTGCGCCAGTTTCGCGGCCTGGGCGTTGCGCAGGTACACCACGTGCAAATTGCTTGGGTTGGCTTGGGCGTTATCCAGCTTGTAGATCAAGTTACGCGCCAACTCGGTTCGCTCCGGGCTGCCGGCACGAATCACGATCGCGTTGGAGCGCGGGTCGCCCACCACCGTGATTTTCTGCGTCGGATCGCTGCCCGGCTGCTCCAGCAGTTGCGAGACCATCTCGGCGATATCCACGGCGATCCCGTTTTGAACCTGCACCACGTCGGTGTCGATGGCGCTCGGTGTGTCGATGCCGTCGATAAGCTGCGCCACCCGCGCCAGGTTCTCGGCGTAGTCGGTGACAACGATGGTGTTGTTGCCCGGATAGGCGTTGATCGGGTTGTTTGGCGAAACGATCGGGCGCAGTACCGGGATCAGGTTCACCGCGTTTTCGTATTGCAGGCGGAAGGTGCGCGTGAGCATGCCGCTGCCGCCCGGCTTGTCGGCACTGTAGATCGGCCCGCCGAGCAGCTTGGCATCGGCCTCGGGCACCACGTGC
Source organism: Pseudomonas sp. Yb2C2 (assembly GCF_052112325.1). Taxonomy (NCBI): domain Bacteria; kingdom Pseudomonadati; phylum Pseudomonadota; class Gammaproteobacteria; order Pseudomonadales; family Pseudomonadaceae; genus Pseudomonas; species Pseudomonas sp. Yb2C2. The sequence goes on from NZ_JAVAJK010000014.1 coordinate 3,052, forward strand.
GCGATACCGCCCACATCCACCACGCTGAAGCCCTGCATGCGCAGTGCCGCCAGCAGCATGTCGTAGGCCTGATGCGCCGGCACCTGCCCTTCGGAAACCAGCGTGAGGGAGCCCTTGACGCGCGGGTCGACCAGGAACTGCTGCCCCGTCGCACGGGACAACGCCCGCACCACGGCTTGAATGTCGGCCTCGACGAAATTCAGCGTGACCGGTTGATCGCCCAAGGGTTTGCTCGGCGCCACGCCGCTGTGACCGGCACCGCTGCCACGTGTGGGGTTGGTAACCTTGTGCAAGGGCCGCGACTGCCGTTCGATTTGCACTTGCGCACGCTGCCGGTCTACCAGGGCATCGCCGCTGCGCTGGGTGGTGGCCAGGGGCAGGCCGAGCTCACTGTCCTGGGGTAAATCCGCCGTGGGCTGCGCGCTGCACGCACTCAGTGCGAGCAACAGAAACGGCACAGCCGTACGGACATAATGGGAACCTGACCACTTCATGATGCTTCCTTAGCGCCGTGCATCCGATCCATACGGACGGTTCCTGTGAGAGTGCCTGCCGTGTTGTCGACCGAGGCTTCGCCGGCGCGCTGCAAACGAGCCTCCACCACGTCCAGCGAGAATTGCCCTGGGTCACTCAATAACCAGCCGAGCACCGCATCGGCGGGGGCCGAGTCCAGTGTCAGTTGCCAGGACGCATCCTGGGCCTGTAACCGGTAGTGCCCCGCCAGTCCGGCGGCGTCGAGGGATTGCCGCAATGAGTGTTCAAGGTCCAGCCCGACAGGCGTGGTGACCTCACGAAGCAACAGCGCCAGTGCCTGGCTCTGGGCGCGCAGCTTCGGGGTTTCGGCTTGCCAATAGTCAATGTTCTTGAGCGCTGGCTGGATCAGCGACAGCCAGACCAACAGGCTGGCGAGAAACACCACCGCACCGCTGAGCATGGTTTTTTCCCGCGGGGCCAGCGCTTTCCAGCGCCCTTTGAAGGCCATCAGTCTCGGATTATTCATCGTCGTTTTCCACGCTGGAATCACCCTCTCCCGACGCGGGTTCGGCCATCGCACTCAGCGTCCAGATGTGCTCGTTGCGGTGGGCGGAAAGTCCCGCCTGGCTCAGCGCAGCCTGTACAGCGCCGTCGGCAGCGGGAGTGGCTTCGGCGGTCATCTGCAGCTGCAACTGGCGCTCGCTGAAGGTCAACCGCTGGACGCTGCCGGCCATGAACGGCAGCGCCATGGCGGCTTGCTGCACCAGGTAAGCAAAGTCGTGATTGAGCTGCGCGGGCCCTCCCCCTTGCCGGTTCGCCAACTGCTGGCGAGCCTGTTGCAGAGGGTTGAGAATCACCGGCAGCTCGGGAAATGCGTGCTTCACGCGCTGGCTCATCTGCTGCTTGAGCTGCTGCCCTTGCGCAACCTCGCGGGCGGCGTAAAGGTTGAGCCCGGCCACCCAGACACCCACGGCCAACGCACAACAGCCCAACGCCCGCCCCCAACCGGCCGCCTGTGCAGTGCGCCGACCGACCCCGGCGTGCAATCCCCAGCCAGGGGCAGCGCCGTTCCAGCGCTGATGGTCCACGGGCCACAGCACACTTTCGCCGGTGGCGGCGAGCGCTTCCAGACGGTCCTCAACCAACGGTTCCACCGCCCCATGGGCGAGGGTGAAACGCAGCAGCAACTGGCCCTCTACCACACACCCATTGACCTGCCCGGCCGCTGGCACGGCTAAGCGGTAAGGCGCTGGATACAGGCCGCCCAGCTTCAATCCGTGCAGGCCAAGCAACTGATCGAGGCGATCCAGTACAGCCTTGGGCAGCCAGCTCAGGTGCACCTGTCCATCGGCATCTCGAGCGCTGTGCGCCACATGCATCTGCTCGCTGGGCCCCAGGATCAAGGCCTGCGCAGCGCAGGTAACGGCCGCATCGATACGGGACGCTGACAGCGGCGGAAGTTCAATGCGCGTAAGTACCGTGTCCATGGGGTGAAGGAAACACTCGACGGCCTGAGACTTGACCTGTTGTCCCAGCTGGCCAAGGGTGCTGATGCCGGTATGACTGACGTGCCCCTTGCGGTCCAGTTGCGCGAACTCAAGCTCGGTGTCCGACGTCAAGGACTCCAGCGGCGGCAAGGCAAGACGCAGGCGCGTCATACGCCCAGCCTCGACCAGATCACCCTGGGCATTGCGTCTTCCGGACGATGCAGCAGCGCAGCCAGGTGCACACGGCGCTGATTGCGGCGGGCTTGACCCTGGAGCAGGAACCACTCACTGGTGATCCCGACATTGAGTTCATCCACGTTCAGGTTGGGCAATCGCGCACGGTTAACGAAGTCGCCGCGATTGATAAACCACTGGCCGCGATCGCGCTCGGCGACCAACGCCTTGGCCTGCGCCCAGGACAAACCCGGCACCACCGCGGCCAGCACCTCCGCGCTGGCCGTATTGCTGTTGACCCAGGTGTTGACCGGAAGAATGCTGACGTAGCGCTCCAGCCGTGCCAAGACCCGCTCATTGAGGCCTTCGATACCGCGTAATTGATCAAGACTGCGCAGCATCGGCTGGGTGGCGGGTAATGGCGGGGGCGGCTGCCCCACTGTTGAGGCAACCGGCCTATGTGGGTAGGCCGCAATCACGCGTTGGCTGATGCGCTGCGCCAGGCGGGCCTCGACACCGATCATCTCGCACAACCGCTCAAAGCTGCGCATCTGCCCGAGATCAACAGACTCTTGGGCGATTAAATTGCGCAGGTTGAACTTGCCTTGCAGGTCCTCAAGGCGGCCTTCGAATTCGCCGTCCTGAGCGGTGTTGATCGGCCGGGCCCATGGCTGGTCAAGCCGCGTCAGCACATCCTGCTCGCGGGCGTCCCGAAGCAATCGCCGGCTGACTTCCAGGCCGCCCAGCAGTGATGCACTGCCCTGCACTCGCGCCTGCTCGGCCTCAAGTGAACGGGTAAAAACGCTCTGGCGGGTGAGCATGCCGGCGGCGAACACAGCGACCACCGCCGCGATCAGCATCGCGCTGATAATCGCCATGCCGCGCTGTTTCGCCCCTGTGGGCGAGTGTGATTTCATGGCCGCGCTTAGAGCTGCCAGGATCCGATATCGGCATTCACACCGTCGCCATCAGGCTGTCCGTCGGCACCGAGGGAGAAGATGTCGACTTCGCCGTTCGCGCCGGGATTCAAGTAATGGTAAGGACGGCCCCAGGGGTCGTTGGGCAGGCGCTCCAGATAAGAACGCCAGTTGGTATTTTTTGCATCTGCCGGGCGCTCGACCAATACCTTGAGGCCCTGGTTCATGTTGGGATAGGTGCCGTGGTCGAGGCGATAAAGCTTGAGCGCCTGCATCAGGCCGGCAACGTCCTGCTTGGCCGCAATCGCCCTGGCCTGGTCCGGACGGTCCAGCACTTTAGGCACGACAATCGCCGCCAGAATGCCGAGGATGACCACCACCACCATGATCTCGATCAGCGTGAACCCTTGCTGAACGTGGCGGGCGCGAGGCCCATATTTGATGCGCGCGAAATCCATATCCACCATCCTTGGCTTGATCCTAATTCGGCGCGCAGTGTAACAAAACTAACTATCTGGATAGCAAAAATAATTGGCCGCTGCCCGCGGCTCTCTGAGTGCTACTCTACGGCGTGTTTTTACGCCAAGAGTGACCCATGGAGCTGTCGCGCAAGGAGCAAGGTTTTACATTGATCGAGGTGCTCGTGGCCTTGGCGATCATTGCCGTGGCGATGGCGGCGGCGGTCCGCGTTGCAGGCTTGATGACCCAGAGCAATGGGTTGCTGCGCGACCGCTCGATGGCGCTGCTGTCGGCCCAGGGCAGGCTCGCCGAACTGCGCCTGGAGGGACGCCTGCCCAGGGGGCACAAAGCGTTTGACTGTGATCAGGGCCGCTTGCAGTTGCGTTGCGAGCAGAGCATCGCACCGAGCGCCGATGGACGCCTGATGCGCGTCACCCTGCAGGTGTCGGAGCGCAAGCGCGAGGCGCCACCGTTGGCGCGGGTGGAAACGCTGCTCAACCCGCCGAAGGCAACGCCCCAATGAGCGTTCAGGGTCGGGTCAAGCGCGGTAGCACCACCGAGTCCGGCAGCGTGCTGACCTTAATGCGGGTGTGCTGCGTGCCACGCTCAATCACTACCGCATCGCCCTCGATCGCCGCCAGGCGCACACCCTGGGCCAATGACTCGCCCACCCGAAAACTGCGCGGCGGCCCCTCGTTCAGGCTCAGGATCGCCACCGCCCCGCGCACGCCCGCCATCAGGCCGGAGACCTTGATGTCCACCGTCGCCGGCTGGTTGGAAAACCACTGCAACGCCGGGGTATCCGGGCGAGCGGCCAAAACCGGCGGCTCGACTGGCGGCACCTGGGACTCGGCCGACGTCAGCAACACGGAAGACCAGACCAGCCCCCCCGCGAGCGCCGTGGCCAATGCCACTGCCTGCACCACTCGCGGCGCGGTCAAACGAAAAATAGCGACCACGACAAAACCTCCTTGTTGTCCTGCCGGGCAGTCTACAGGAGAGACCCACGACGAAGGAGCGTTGTGTCATGACCAAGGCCAATCAGCAAGGCTTCACCCTGATCGAGTTGATGGTGGTCCTGGTGATCATCGGCATCGCCTCAGCGGCGATCAGCCTGAGCATCAAACCCGACCCGTTGCAATTGCTGCGCAAGGACGCCAACCGCGTGGTCCAGATGCTGCAGATCGCCCAGGCCGAAGCCCGGGCCGACGGCCGCCCCATCACGTGGCGGGCCGACAATAAAGGGTTTCGCTTCAGTCGGCGCAACGCGCCCGGCGAGGGTTGGGATCACTTCATGAGCGACCCGCAACTGCGTCCCCGTGCCTGGGAAACACCCTCGATGAGCGTACGTGTAACCCCCAGGCAACCGGTGGTACTGAATGCCGAATGGTTTGCCTCGCCCTTGCAACTGCAGCTCTCGGATGGCCAGCACCGCCTCACCCTTCACCGCACGGCGACAGGACAAATACGCGTGGCGAACCAACCATGAAAACAGACCAGCACGGTTTTACCCTCATTGAAGTCATGGTGGCGATCATGCTGATGGCCATTGTCAGCCTGATTGCCTGGCGCGGCCTCGACAGCGTGAGCCGTGCCGACAGCCATCTGCAGGCCAGCACCGAGCAAACCGAAGCGTTGTTGCGCACACTCAACCAGCTGGACCGCGACCTGGCCCTGCGCGCCGGCGTTGAACTGAGAACGCCAGCCTTGAACGATGACGAACAGCCCGACGGGCTCGCCGCAATCAGCGTTCGCAGCTCCGACCAGCATGATTTTCAACTGAACGTGATTCGTAACGCAGCCCTTCCCGAAAACGGTCTGCAACGGGTGCGCTGGTGGCTGGAGGGTGACACGCTGTACCGCGCCACATCCGCAGCCAGTGATCGATACCCGTTGCCTGCGCCCAAAAAAGCAGTGGCCGTCTTATCCGGTGTCAGCGACCTGCAAGTGCGCATCTGGGAACCGGGCCAAGGCTGGCGTCAGCTGGCCGGCAACCGTAAAGCCGATCCCATCGGCCTGGAAATCAGCCTGACCCGCCAGACGCCGCAGGGGGAAGAACGCTATCGGCAAGTGGTGGGGCCGCTGCAATAACCTCATCTTTTCAAAGCCGCTTCGCCTTCGCCAGCTCAGCGATCAGAAAATCCCTGAACGCCGAAACCGCCGCCGGTAGATTGCGCCCAGCCATGCTTTGCAGTTCGATGCGCCGCGCCTGCATGCCTTCATCAAGGATCGGCAAGCATTGCAACTGCTTGTCCGCCACCTGTTGGTGCAAGGTCATTTCGCTGGCCAGGCTGATGCCTCCCTCTTCACGGACGAAACTGTAGAGCGCGGCAACGTAATTGGTGGTCAATACCGGGTCGAACAACAACCCCTGGACGCCGCAACAGATGTCGAAGAGTTGCCGTATCGTAGTGTCGGCCTTGGGTAACGCAATGGGCCAGGGTTGCAACTCGGCGAGGTTGACAGACTCCCGCCCGGCCAAGGGATGGGCATTGGAGACCACGGCAAAAATCGCCCCGCTCAGGACATGTTCGACCTTGATTTCCTTTTGCGGCGTCAGGCTGAACGTCATCGCCAGGTCGGCTTCACCGGAGCGAACCTTCTCGGTCGCTTCAGCGGGCGCACAGACCTCCAACGTAAAATGAATGCCCTGATACTCACGCCTGAACGCGCTGATGCTCCTGGGCATGTATTCCAGGGCAAATCCTTCCGAACAGGCAACATGCACATGCCCCCGTTGCAAGCCGTGCAGCTCGGTAATTTCCAGTACCACCTGCTCGGCCTCAAGCTGCGACTTGCGCGCATACGCCGCCAGTCGCGCCCCCGCCTCGCTGAGCACCATGCCGCGGGCGCGACGCTCAAACAGGCTGGCATCCAGGGCCAACTCAAGCTTGGAAATTTGCCGGCTCACCGCTGATGCCGCCACATTCAGCCGCATTGAGGCCTCGCTGATCGATCCGCATCGGGCGACTTCAAGAAAATAGCGCAGTGCCGTGGACTGCACGCCATACAGCTGCATCGGAGCCCCCAAGGATTGCCTTTTCGGCAAAGGAAGTATCGAAATATTGTGCTTGCGGCATTGATAGCCCTTCCCTACATTCGTGTCCAGACCAAAAAAAACAGCGCCCGACCTTTTCCTCCTCCTTCTACGCATTTGCGATTCGCTGCCCTTTGATTCAACCACTCTCGCCAACGGAGACGACGGCATGGGCATCAAAGGTTTCGCCTGCAGTATCGCGCTGATGGGCCTTATCAGCAGCTTTCCGGCGCATGCCGGCAAAGCCAACGACACCCTGGTTTACGCTTCCGACAGCGAGCCTGAAAACATCAGCCCCTATCACAACGATTTACGCGAAGGCGTGATTCTCGGCCGGCTGATCTGGGACAACCTGATCTACCGCGATCCCAAAAGCGGCGAATACAAACCCATGCTGGCTACCAGCTGGAAGCAGGTCGACGACACCACCCTCGACTTTGAGCTGCGCAAGGGCGTCAAATTTCACAACGGCGACGCCTTCACCGCCGACGATGTGGTGTTCACCCTCAACTACGTGGTGTCGCCCGAAGCGAAAGTCGTTACCGTGCAAAACGTAGACTGGATCAAGGGCGCCGAAAAAACCGGCGACTACAGCGTCCGCCTGTATTTGAAGAAGCCTTTCCCGCCAGCACTGGAATACCTGTCCAACGCCGTTCCGATGTTTCCCAAGCAGTACTTCGAGAAGGTCGGCCTGGCCGAATTCAGTCGCAAGCCCATTGGCACCGGGCCGTATAAAGCCGTGTCGGTGGTGGCCGGCGAAGGCGTGACCATGGAGATCAACAAGGACTACTTCCCGGACAGCCCACAAGGCAAGCCCCATATCAGCCACCTCAAGTTCCGCGTGATCCCGGATGCAGAAACCCGTCTGGCCGAGTTGATGACCGACGGTGTCGACTGGACCTGGCGTGTGACCTCGGATCAGGCGGTCGACCTCAAGGGTATGCCGAACCTGACCGTGACCAGTGGCGAAACCATGCGCATCGGTTTCCTGATTCTTGATGCACGTGGCACCTCCTCTGAAAACTCACCGATGAAGAACCTCAAGGTGCGCCAGGCCATCAACCATGCGATCAACCGCAATGCGCTGGCCACGCAATTGGTGGGGGGCGAAGCCAAGCCCTTGCAGGTTGCCTGTTATCCCGGCCAGTTCGGTTGCGATACCACTGCGGCCACGGTCTACGACTATGACCCCGCCAAGGCCAAGGCGCTGCTCGCCGAAGCCGGTTACCCAAATGGCTTCGAGACAGAAATCTTCGCTTATCGCGACCGTGATTACGTCGAAGCCATCATCGGCAACCTGCGCGCAGTGGGCATCAACGCCAAGCTGCGCTACTTGAAGTACGCCGCCCTGCGCGATCAGCAACGTGGCGGCAAGGTGCCCATGTCGTTTCAGGCCTGGGGCTCGTTCTCGATCCTCGACACCTCGGCGTCGGCCGGTACCTGGTTCAAGGGCAATCCGGACGACAATATCAAGGACCCACAAGTCCAGGGCTGGTTGCAGACCGCCGACAATGCCCTCGACCCGCAAGTGCGCAAGGATAACTACCGCAAAGCCTTGCAGCGCATCAGCGAGCAAGCCTACTGGGCGCCGCTGTTCAACTACTCGATGAATTACGCCTACACCTCGGAACTCGCGTTCACACCGTACCCGGATGAGCTGCCGCGTTTCGTCGAGTCCACGTGGAAGTAATACGTAACCGGGCGCACGGACTCTCGTGCGCCACGGACACGTCCTCACACTTGTCATCCATTGGATATGAGGAAACTTGCCATGCTTGGATTCCTTCTGCGCCGCCTGGGCATCGCCATTTGCGTTGCCATTACCGTGTCGGTGATCAGCTTTTCTCTTTTGCACCTGTCCGGCGACCTCGCCACTGCCATTGGCGGACCGGAAGCCACCAGCGAACAGATCGAACAGATTCGCGTGCAGTACGGCTTGAACAAACCGCTGCCGACCCAGTACTTCAACTGGCTGGGCGATTTGCTGCGGCTGGACCTGGGCAACTCGTTTTTCTTTCAGGAATCGGTCTACAACCTCGTCGCCAGCCGCTTGCCGATTACCCTGGGGCTGGGTGCCATGGCGCTGGGGATCGCCTTGCTGGTGGCCATTCCACTGGGCGTGCTGGCCGCAGTCAAACGCGACACCTGGGTTGACCGGCTGGCCTTGAGCATCGCGGTGCTGGGCCAGGCGATGCCAAGTTTCTGGTTTGCGCTGATGCTGATCGTGGTGTTCGCGGTGACGCTCAAGTGGCTGCCGGTGTCCGGCAACGCGACCCTGTTGCACTTCGTCATGCCGGCCATTGCCCTGGGCTACTACGCGACGCCGGCAATCATGCGCCTGACCCGCGCCGGCATGCTTGATGTGCTCAGTTCCGATTACATCCGCACCGCCCGCGCCAAGGGCCTGCGCCCTGCCCGCGTGCTGTTCAAGCATGCACTGCGCAACGCGCTGATTCCGGTCGTCGCGCTGGCGGCGGTGGAGTTCGGTTTCATGCTCGGCGGCTCGGTGGTGATCGAAACCGTGTTCTCCCTGCAAGGCATCGGGCAACTGGCCTGGGACGCCATCGCCCGTGACGACTTTCCGGTGGTACAGGCCGTGGTCCTGTTGATTGCGGTGATCTACATCATCCTCACGTTGCTGGCCGATGTGCTCAACGCACTGCTCGACCCGCGTATTCGCGTGCGCTAGGAGGCCTACATGAGCACCCCCACTACCCTCGCGATCAATGACTACCTGCCACCACCGAGCAGCCTGAGCCGAGTGCTTGGCAAGAGCTTGCGTCATCGGGGTTTCGCCATCGGCGCGGTGTTGTTGCTGATTATCTTCGCAGGTGCACTGTTCGCGCCGTGGCTGGCACCTTACGACCCTTATGCGCAAGACGTGATGCTGCGCATGAAACCACCGGTATGGATGGCCAACGGCACCTGGGAATACGTGCTCGGCACCGACAAGCTGGGCCGTGACTACCTGTCGAGGCTGCTCTACGGCGCACGTATTTCGCTGTTCATCGGCATTGCAGCGGCGCTGATTTCCGGCTTTATCGGCACGCTCATGGGGCTGTTGGCGGGCTACTACGGCGGCAAGGTCGATGGGTTTATCAGCTACCTGATCACCACCCGGCTGGCGATGCCGGTGGTGATGGTCGCGCTGGCCTCGGCCTCGTTGATGGGCGGCTCACTGAAAGTGGTGATCGTGCTGCTCGGCTGCCTGTTATGGGATCGCTTCGCGGTGGTGGTCAGGGCCTCGGTGCAACAGATTCGCGATGCTGAATATGTGGCGTCGGCCCAGGCGCTCGGCTGCTCGACCCTGCGCATTCTGGTGAGTGAAATCCTGCCCAATCTGGTCGGCGCACTGATCGTCGTCGCGACGCTGGAAATGGCCCACGCGATCCTGCTGGAGTCGGCCCTCTCGTTCCTCGGGGTTGGCGTGCAGCCACCGACGCCGTCCTGGGGCCTGATGATCGCGGAAGGCAAACCCTACATGTTCTTTTCCCCGTGGGTTATCGCCATTCCCGGCGTCGCCCTGATGATTCTGGTGCTGGGCATCAACCTCGTCGGCGATGGCCTGCGCGATCTGATCCTGCCCGACGGCCGTAACTGATAGACCGCCGTAACTGATAGAGGGAACCGAACATGGCACTACTCCATGTAGAAAACCTGCGCGTGGACATCCCCATGGGCAACAGCCCGACGCCGGATGACATGCTGCATGCCGTACGCGGCCTGAGTTTTGAAGTCGCGCGCGGTGAAATGCTGTGCATCGTCGGGGAATCCGGCTGCGGCAAATCCCTGACCTCGCTGGCGTTGATGGACCTGTTGCCACGCAAGGCCAAACGCACCGCGTCCCGGCTGACGCTGGACGGCATCGACATGCTCGGCCAGAGCGAGCGGCGCATGTGCGACCTGCGCGGCAACCGCCTGGCGATGATCTTCCAGGAGCCGATGACCTCACTGAACCCGGCCTACAGCATTGGCGATCAACTCAGCGAGGTACTGACCCAGCATCGCAAGGTCTCACGCAAGGAGGCCCTGGCGCGCGCCGCGCAGATGCTGGAGAAGGTCGGGATCAGCAATGCCACCGAGCGCTTGCGCCAGTATCCGCATCAACTTTCCGGCGGGCTGCGCCAGCGAGTGATCATCGCCATGGCGTTGATGTGCGAACCGGACCTGATCATCGCTGATGAGCCCACCACGGCGCTGGACGTGACCATTCAAGCGCAGATCCTGCGCTTGATCCGCGACATTCAGAAAGAACTCGGCCTGGCGGTGATCTTCATCACCCACGACCTTGGGCTGGTGGCACGGATCGCCGACCGGGTCGCCGTGATGTATGCCGGGGAAATCGTCGAAACCGCCCCTGCCCTGCAACTGTTCGAGAATCCGCAGCATCCGTACACCCGGGGTCTGCTGGCGAGTATTCCAATCCCTGGCCGGACCAAACCGGGTGAGGCGCTGGGTTCGATTCCAGGCCTGGTGCCGAGTCTGGTCGGCGAACAGCAAGGGTGTGCGTTCCGCAATCGTTGCGGTCAGGCGATCCCGGCCTGCGCGCAAAACATCCCCGAAGTCGAACAGGACGGGCACATGGCGCGCTGCCTGTTCGCCGCCCCGGCCCCGGCACCGATTCGCCTTCAGGAGCGTGCAAGGTCATGAAAAAAGACATCGCTTTGGAGCTGTGTGACATCCGCCGTGAGTTTCGGATCAACCAGGGTTTTTTCAAACCCGCCGCCACCCTGAAGGCCGTGGATGGTGTTTCCCTGCGCCTGATGCGTGGCGAGACCCTCGGTCTGGTGGGCGAGTCCGGTTGCGGCAAAAGTACCCTGGCCAAGATGCTGCTCGGTCTGTTGCCGCCCACCAGCGGCGACGTGTTGGTCAATGGCAAACACCTGGCGGCGACTGATCGCAAGGCAATGTCCCGGCATATCCAGCCGATTTTCCAGGACCCGTATTCCTCGCTGAATCCACGCAAGACCCTGCGCGAAATCGTTACCCTGCCGCTGATCGTGCATGCCATCGGCAGCACCGCCGAGCGCCGCAGGAAGACCGAAGCGATGCTTGATGTGGTCGGCCTGCCCAAACGGGTGATCGACAGCTACCCGAGCCAGCTGTCCGGCGGGCAACGCCAGCGGGTGGCGATTGCCCGGGCGCTGATCATGCGCCCTGACGTGTTGATCTGCGACGAGCCCACCTCAGCGCTGGATGTGTCGGTGCAGGCGCAGATTCTCAATCTGCTGCAGGACCTCAAGCGTGAATTCGGCCTGACCTATCTGCTGATCAGCCATAACCTGGCGGTCATCGAACACCTCGCCGACCGGGTCGCCGTGATGTACCTGGGGCGCATCGTCGAAGAACGCACGCGCGAATCGTTGTTCGCGGAGCCCGGTCACCCATATACCCGCGCCTTGCTGGATTCGGTGCTCACGCCCGATCCGCGCCTGGGCATTCCCGAGATCGGCCTGCACGGCACCTTCCCCAACCCCATGTCACCGCCGTCCGGCTGCGCTTTCCATCCGCGCTGCCCGAGCTGCCTCGCCCCCTGCAAAACGGCCTACCCGGCCAATGGTCCGCTTATCGGCGGCAACGTGCGTTGCCACCTTCACGACACTTCTGCCCAAACACTGGAGCTTGTCCACTCATGAGTCGTTCACTGGCTATCAGCAACACCACAGCACAATTCGACAATGGCGAGTTTTTCAATCTGCTCCAACGCAGCGTCGCCTTGCACACCGAAAGCCAGGCAGCGGACAGCCAGCCCGAGCTGTATCGCTACCTCAATGAGTTCATCACCCCACATGTCGAGGCGATGGGTTTCAGCGTCAAGATCTATGACAACCCAGTGGCCGAGCGCGGCCCCTTCATGATCGCCACGCGCATTGAACACCCGGACCTGCCGACCGTGCTCAGCTACGGCCACGGTGATGTGGTGCGCGGCTATGAGGCGCAATGGCGCGAAGGCCTGTCGCCGTGGCACGTCATTGCCGAAGGCGATCGCTGGTACGGCCGCGGCACGGCGGATAACAAAGGCCAGCACCTGATCAACCTGACCGCGCTGGAACAAACGCTCAAGGCGCGCGATGGCCAACTGGGTTTCAATGTCAAGCTGCTGCTGGAAATGGGCGAAGAAGAAGGCTCGCCGGGCTTGAACGCATTCTGTGCCGCGCACAGCAAAGAGCTTGCGGCGGATATTTTCATCGCCTCGGACGGCCCGCGCCTGGCGGCATCACGCCCGACGATTTTTCTCGGCTCGCGCGGGGTATTCAACTTCGAGCTGGTGGTCAATTTACGTGAAGGCGCCCACCACTCCGGCAACTGGGGCGGGTTGCTGGCCAATCCCGGCATCATCCTGGCCAATGCCATCGCAAGCATGGTCGATGAACACGGTCGGGTGAAAGTGGCGGGCCTGATGCCCGAGACACTGCCGGAGCCGGTTCGGCAGGCGCTGGCCGATATTGCCGTGGGTGGCGGACCGGGCGATCCGGACATCGACGCCAACTGGGGTAACCCGGCGCTTTCGCTGAGCGAAAAGGTGTTCGGCTGGAACACCCTCGACGTCATCGCCTTCAAGACCGGCAACCCAGACGCCCCGGTGCATGCGATTCCCGGCAAGGCTAACGCCCACTGCCATATCCGCTTCGTGGTCGACAGCGACTACACGACCTTTATCCCGGCGGTACGTACCCACCTGGATGCGCATGGCTTCAGCAATGTCGAGGTCAAGCAAAGCCGCATCGATGTGATGCATGCCACTCGGCTGGACCCGCAGAGCCCTTGGGTCGATTGGGCGCTCGGCTCCCTGGCACAGACCACGGGCAAAAAACCTGCGCTGCTGCCAAACCTCGGTGGTTCGCTGCCCAACGATGTGTTCGCGGACGTGCTGGGCCTGCCGACATTGTGGGTGCCGCACTCGTACCCGGCCTGTTCACAACATGCGCCGAACGAACACTTGCTGGCGCCGGTGGTCAAGGAAAGCCTGCAAATCATGGCCGGGCTGTTCTGGGACCTGGGCAACGATGCGGCACGCCTGACCCGGGAACATCAGTTACGGGAGCAGGCGCAATGAGCGCCACGCCACAACAGGCCCTGGACTGGCTAGCCGACCAGCGCCCAGCCATGGAAGCACTGCTGCGGCGCATCGTCGACACCGATTCCAACAGCTATGACAAGGCGGGTGTCGACGCCGTGGGCGCGCTGCTCGCGGCTGAACTGGAGGCCGACGGCATCCTGCTCAAGCGCATCCCGGTCGAGGGTTTTGGTGACGTGCTGCTCGCCGAAGTGCCAGGCGATTCTGGAAAACCGGTGCTGTTGCTGGGCCATCGCGACACGGTCTTCCCCAAGGGCACCACCACGACTCGCGGCTACAGCCGCGACGCCAACCTCGCCTATGGCCCCGGCGTCGCCGACATGAAAGGCGGCCTGGTGCTCAATTGCTTCGCGCTCAAAGCACTCAAGCGCGCCGGCCGGTTGCCCTATCCGGTGCAGGTCCTGTACACCGGCGACGAAGAAATCGGCTCCGGCAGCGCCAGGCCCCATATCGAAAACGCCGCCCGTGCCGCCCGCGCCGTGCTCAATACCGAACCCGGCCGGGCCAGCGGCAACGTGGTCAGCGCACGCAAAGGCGGGGCCACGCTGATCATCGAAGTCAGCGGCCGCGCGGCGCATGCCGGGGTCAACCATGCCGACGGGGCCAGCGCCATCGAGGCCCTGGCACGCAAGATCGTCAAGCTGCATGCCTTGACCGATTACCCGGCCGGCATCACCACTAACGTTGGGCTGATATCCGGTGGTACGTCGAGCAACACCGTCGCGCCCAGCGCCTGTGCGCGGCTGGACGTGCGCTTCATCGAACTCAAGCACTGGGATCGGATCTTCAGCGCAATCCAGGCCATCGTCGCCGAAGAAGAACTGATCGGCACCCGCGCCGTCCTCAAGGAAGCGACGACCTTTCTACCGATGGAAGCACGCCACAGCGAACGACTGCTGCACCTCTATCAACAAAAAGCACTGGCATTGGGTTTCAGCGTCGAAGGCGAATTCACCGGCGGTTGCGCCGACTCCGGCTTTACCGCCAGCCTGGGCGTTCCAACCCTGTGCGGGCTCGGCCCGGTGGGTGGCAAGGTCCACACCGATCGTGAATACCTGGAGCTGGACACCCTGGTACCTCGCGCCCTGGCCCTGGTGGCGACCATTCTGGCGGTCGGCGACAGCGTTTGAGGCCATGGTTTTCTACGTGTGGTCCCCGACAGGTTCACAGGCAGCTCCCGGCGCTGTCGGGTATCGTTTCAAGGTGACGGGAATAGCTCACTCGGGCGAAGTTTTTGACCTGTTCTACTGCTGCAATCACCGAACATTCGGCCGACACGTCTGGCGCTATGGAGTAGAGGCATCGCTTACCCATGGAAAGGCTATGCAATACACGTTCATCCAGTTCACCGAGCACGACAAAAGAACAGTCACTCCTGGCCACTTGCACATCAACGTGCTTGCCAGGGACGGTGTCCACCGCATCGACATGGAGCAGCGCAACATTGTCAAAACAGCTGAACCCTTGATGAATCAAGTCAATATGAGCGCTATCAAGTCCGCACACGATGACCACGATGCGCGTGCAACTTGATGGCTCGCGCATCCACCTCATTGCGTTGGGACGACAATCGACAGCTTGGCTCATAAGCGATGCCTTTATGGTTCCAACAGGCGAATGGACCAGGTCATTGGTTAAATGACGCCGCGTGCCTGCAACACGCTTTTCGCCAGGCTTCGGGTCGCCGCTAACACAACCTCCACCTGTTGATCCATCTGTGCAGTGGAGGAGGCTACTTCTCCAAGCTCGACCACGCGCAGCGGATGACCAAAGACGGACCCCAGCCACGTCATGCCGCAATCCGTGCCAGTTTCGACATCCAGTAAAAAGCTGCCGTGGGAGACGCCGCGCAACAGTTGGCTGGCATGGCACGCGTAGGCCCCGTCGGACGGCTCCGGGCTGGACCCGACCTGCAACCAGTCGAGCCTCAACGCCTCGGACTGTTTGATGGCTAGATAAGCCACCTGGTCCCACTCATCTATCGCCACATGCAGCTTGTCGATCATGTACGGGGGCAACGCGGCGCTGGTAACGATCACTACTCCGGCATCCGCCGAAGGCTCCTTGATCCAGACTGCAGATTGCGTTATCGCATGCATGGCGGTACTTCCGGCGGTTGGATAGGAGCAACGTGCTCCGGGTGGCGATTCGACGATGGGGTCGTGACATTCAATATTGATGCCGACTCACCCATCGCTTCGTGAGCTCCCTGGTTTTTTGGCGTTAATCAGCCGTTGCGAAACAGGAAGCTGTAGGCATTCAGCGCAGGCGCCCCACCCAAGTGCGCATACAGCACTTTGGAGCCTTCGGGGAACTCACCACGGCGGACCATTTCAATCATCCCGTGCATGGATTTGCCTTCGTACACCGGATCGGTCAGCACACCTTCCAGGCTCCCGCACAAACGAATGGCTTCCAGCGTGCCTTCGTTGGGCAAACCGTATTCCGGGTAGGCAAAACGTGTATCGAGCACCACGTCGTCTTCGGTGATCTCACGGCCCAGTTCCACCAACTCTGCGGTGTGCCGGGCGATACGCAGGATCTGCGCCTTGGTTTGCTCCGGCTTGGCCGAGGCATCAATGCCGATAACGTTCTTCGAACGGCCGTCCGCGGCGAAACCGACGACCATGCCGGCCTGGGTACTGCCGGTCACAGAGCAGACCACGATGTAGTCGAACGTGAACCCCAGTTGTTTTTCCTGCTCTCGCACTTCCTCGGCAAAGCCGACGAACCCAAGGCCGCCGTAGGGGTGTTCGGAACAACCCGCCGGTATCGGGAACGGCTTGCCACCCCGCGCCACCACATCGTCCATGGCCTTCTCCCAACTGGGCCGAATGCCGATATCGAACCCGGCGGCGTCCAGTCGTACCTCGGCGCCCATGATGCGAGACATTTCGATATTGCCAACGCGGTCATATACCGCATCGGAGTAGTTCACCCAGTTTTCCTGCACCAGCACGCACTTCATGCCCAGGTGAGCGGCAACGGCGGCCACCTGGCGGGTCTGGTTCGACTGGATGCCGCCGATGGAAACCAAGGTATCGCAGCCTTGCTCGAGCGCTTCGGGAATCAAATATTCGAGCTTGCGCGTTTTGTTCCCGCCGAAGGCCAGGCCACTGTTGCAGTCTTCACGTTTGGCATACAGCTCGACCTTGCCACCCAGGTGTTCACTGAGGCGCTTCAAGGGCGTGATGGGAGAAGGACCGAAGGTCAACGGATAACGTTTAAAACGATTCAGGTTCATGACGCTGCTCCTTGATTACTGGACATCAAAGCGCCAGACCGAAAGGCAAAGGTTGCCTTCCAGGTTCTTTCAGGCGGGCTTCGATGAGTTCAATATTAAGAAGATTTCCAAAAAGATGTGTTGCAAACTTCTACCACTTAAAGAACTATAATTTCTCGCTACAAATATCTAACATACTTTAATTGCGAATAAACAGTCATGAACGCAATAAACACTCGCAAGAAGCCAAGTGTATCGGCCCCGGTGCCGCAGCCGCTGGATCGAACCGACCGCGCCATTCTCAAGGCCCTGCAGCGAGATGCCTCCATCTCCAATGTGGCGCTGGCAGAGAAGGTGAAATTGAGTGCACCGGCGTGCCTCAGGCGAGTCGAGCGGCTCAAGCAAGTCGGCCTGATCAAAGGCATAGTCGCGCTGCTCGACAATGTCGCGCTGGATGCGGGGATGGTGGTGTTGATCGGCGTGGTGCTGGACCGCTCCACACCGGAATCCTTCGCCGCATTCGAGGCAGCCGCACAAAAAGTGTCCGGCTGTATGGAGTGCCATGTGGTGACGGGGGAATTCGACTACTTCATGTTGATACGAACCAAGGACAGCAACAGTTTCAACCGGCTCCACGCGGAACAGTTGCTTTACCTGCCTGGGGTTCGCCAGATTCGATCGTTCATGGGCTTGCGTCAGGTCTTGTCGACCACCCACATTCCTCTTTGAAGCGTCGCTAGTCGAGCAGTCCGCCCTGCTCCCGTACGTGCTTGATGTCTCTCGAGGGCGGGGCTCCGAAACGCCGGGCATATTCACGGCTGAATTGAGCGACACTTTCATAGCCGACGCGCAACGCGGCGGTGTTCACGTCAACACGATCGGTCAACATCAGGCTGCGTGCGGCTTGCAGCCGTAACGCCTTTTGATACTGAACAGGGCTGGTGCCTGTCAGCTTGCGAAAACTGTGATGCAGCGTAGAGCTGGCCATTCCTGATCGTTCGGCGAGATCGGCCACGTGCAGCGGTTTGTCGTAGTGATGTTTCAGCCATTCAATGGCTCTCACGATGCCCTTGTCTCGATAACCGTCGCGGGTGACGCTGCGCAGCCAGTGCCCTGCACTACTTAGCAATAGCCGAACGCATATTTCCCGCTTGATCAGATCCGACATCAAGCCTGCTTCAAGCGGCCGTTCGATCAGCGTAGCGAGTCGAGCGAATGCGTCGAGCATCTCACTCGACGCCGCACCGGATACGAAGCCTCGCGCTTCAGTAGCCATTTCCTGCGCAGGCGGTTCCAAGGTCTGGATCACCTCGTTGAGCATGGAAAGGTTGAGCTTCAACACGACGGATAAATAGGGGGTTTCCTCGCTGGCAGCGGTAACACGGGCCAGTGTGGGGATGTCGACCGACGTGACGAAGAACGCCCCCTGCCCGAACTCACAGGCCTCCTCACCGAACGTGATCTCCTTCGCGCCCTGCAGAATGATGGCCACGCAAGGCTCATAAATGCAGTAAGTGGGCGTACCCAGGTCAGCCATTCGATAAAAGGCCAGACCTGGAATCGATGTTTTGCAGACCTCGTTCAAACCAATCTGCCGGGTGACTTTTTCGATCAGCCGCCTGAGTGCCTGGAGACGCTCGTTGGGCTGTATGGGATCGCGCAACGCCAGAGAATGCAGATGGCCGGAACCGAACTGCGAGAAGGAACCGCTCGTCATTACATGCGCCCCTGTTTACGGAATGTTCGAGTCTGCTGAGAGTGCGTGACCAACACAAGCGCATCGGCAGGATTGTGCAAAAAATATGGCGTATTAGGGTCACCCGGCCAACCCTCGTTGTTCTAACTTCCAGTACGAATACCGGCTTCGATGATCCCGTGAAACCTCGGTCGCGAAAGGAACGTTGGATGGACAGACGAGATTTTCTTACTTACTCGGCAGTGGGTACTGTTGCAGCCGCTTTGCTGCCAGCCTCGAGTGTCGCCAGTTCGGCAGCCCCAGCGCCCTCTTTACTGACAGAGCGCGGGAGCGTGATGCGTACTGAAGGCCGGCCAGTGCGCACAGGCCTGCCCCTCAATTCACCCTCGCCTACCCTGCGATACATGACGCCTCAACGCTTTGGCATGGGCGGGACACAGATTGGCAATATCTTTGCGCCGCTCAGCGACGAGCAGGCGGGCCTGGTTCTACAGGCCGCCTGGGACGCGGGTGTAAGGCTTTACGACACGTCGCCGTTCTACGGGTTTGGTTTGAGTGAATATCGGGTAGGCCGCTTTCTGCACGGCAAACATCCGAACGACTATGTGGTCTCCACCAAGGTAGGACGCGTTTTGACTGCCGCGGGTGGCCCCCGCGCGGACCATGCCATCTGGAAGTCACCCGCGCCCTTCAACTACCGGTATGACTACACCGCGGCAGGCGCACGGCGTTCCGTGGAAGACAGCCTGCAGCGGCTGGGGCTGCCGCGTATCGATATCGTGTTTATCCATGACATCTCGCCCGATAACAGCGAACTGGAAGGCGGTTGGGAAGCGGCGTATCGCATTGCGCGCACAGGGGCGATGGTTGAGCTTGAAAAGATGCGTGATGAGGGGCTCATCAAGGCATGGGGCTTCGGCGTCAATACGCCGAATGCTGTGGTCCAGGCAATGGCCGGTGATGACCCGACTCCCGACATCGTGTTGCTTGCCTGCCAGTATTCGCTCCTTGAGCACAGCGATGCGTTACGCAACACCTTTCCGGCGTTGAGCAGGAAGGGCACCAGCGTTGTGGTTGGAACACCACTGAACGATGGATTCCTGGGAGGACGCAGCCGATACAACTTCAGTCTGGATCTGCCTGCCGGAGCGGTGGAAAAGCGCGCGCGAATCATGGCGGTTGCCAAACGACATGGCATCGACATTCATACTGCCGCCCTGCAGTTCGCGGCAGCACATCCGCAAGTGTCAGCGATCATTCCGGGTGCCCGCACGCCGGGGCAGATCGTTTCCAATGTGCAGGCGATGAAGGTCGGTATCCCGGCAGCCTTTTGGGAGGAGCTCAAGAGCCGGAACCTGATCGATGCCCAAGCACCGGTCCCTTCCTGAGCAGGGTCTACGCCCGTGCAACCTACTGATGTGACGCTAGCGTCGCTGGCCTCATTTAACCCGAAACGTATCTTCCTGGTTGCAGCAACGCTGCAGATAGCAGCCGCTTGATCCGCCTGTTCCAGTAAACAAACTGCGCACGCGTCCAACTAAAAACACTCGTCCAAGGCCGTAATAAATGAAGATACGCACGTCTTTCATGATTTTAGGCGGCCTGCTTGCGCTGTCCGGCAGTGGCTACTTACTCGCCGACACACTCGCGCTGAGCGTTACATTGCCGGCTCCACTCCCACAGCTAAAGGTGCTGACACTCCTTATAGGTATACACCTGCTCGGCATGTGCTTCGGTCTCGGTGGGGCGACGATGCTGGACCTCTGGATCCTGCGTTGGATGCGCCGGGGCAGCCTCCCGGTTGAAATCGGACGCACCTTTCACTTCATCAGCGACGCGGTCACTATTGGACTCTGCCTCCTGTGGCTTTCAGGCCTTGGTTTCCTTGCCCTTTACGCGATGGAGTCGCCGGAAAAGTTTGAAAACCCCAAACTCTGGGCGAAAGTCATTGTGGTGATCGTCCTGACCACCAACGGAATAATCATCCACGCGCTTGTGCTGCCAGAAGCCCTACGCGACCTGAGTCGCCCCCTGCTCTTTGGCGTATCCCGCAAAAGAGCGGCCTTGTTTCTCGCCTCCGGTGCAGTTTCGGGGGTGTCTTGGTACACGGCTTTTGCCTTCGGCATTTTTCGTGAGTTAAACAACAGTGTCACCTTCACCCTGCTGGTCATCATGTGGCTTACGCTGATAGTCGCCGCCTCTCTCGCCGCAATGCTGCTCTGGTTAAACTCTGCCGCGGGAACCAGAAAACCTCCGTCGCTCAGTCATCCGACGTGAAGATAAAGACCCGCTTGGGCATTGCGCGTAACTGAGCGCTCGTCATGTGGGAGCTTGGGGGTCACTACCCGCCCGGCTCCAAAACTCTTCAGCAGATTGACTGAGGATTGCTTTCGGGCGGGTCAGATGAATTTCCAGAGGTATGTCCCAGCTTTCGTCGAGCGCTCTGACTAAGCGCCCATCAAGAACTTCCTGCTCGGTAAGGCTCTTGGGCAGCCACGCCACACCTTTGCTTTCCAGGGCCATGGACATGAGTACCGCTGCAAGGTGGCTGCTGAAAAGCGGCTTGAGGTGAAGGTAATCTTCCTTGCCACGCAACCTGTGGGCGACGATACGTCCCAGTCCAGACTCATGGGTGTATGCGAGGTATGGCAATGCCGCGGGTGAGGTGCCGAAGTGAGTGGAAGCACTCGCAAGCGGAACGAGGACGTCCTCCCCCACCTTCTTGCCGGTGAACTGATCAGGCGCCAGTAAAGGCGGAACGTCGGGATGGCGGTGGCAGAGCAGGAACTGAACCTGACCATGTATCAGCATCTGCTCACAGACGGCCATGCTGTCCGAGTGCAGTTTCACTGCCTCAATGGGGGCACCGTTTTCTGAGCTTCGAAGCCACTTGGGAAAAAACGTAAACGACAGCGAATGAGTTGCCGCGAATTGCAACGACTTGGCGGCGATTCCTGCTACCTCTTGAGCCTCGTTGCGCATCCTGTACAAGTGTCGGGCCGCTTCCTGAGCACTGGGCAAAATTTGCCTTCCGGCCTCGGTAAGGGTTGCGCCTTGTGGTGTGCGCACAAACAACTCGACGCCCATCCAATTCTCCAGTGAGCGTACTCTTCGACTGAAGGCTGGCTGAGTAACATGGCGTGCCTCAGCGGCACGGACAAAGCTGCCGTACTCCGCAAGCGCTGAAAGATCTTCAAGCCAAACGAGTTCCAAGGGGCCATGCCTCCTGTGCATAGGGTCCGGCATTAATAGCATTGGGCGGGTGACATCGCAAAGCATAACGTGGGGCCACAAACAACAAGAGGAGCCCGTCATGCGTATCGTAGACATCCGTGAAAAAACAGTTTCCATTGCCTCCCCAATTGCCAATGCCTATATCGATTTTTCCAAGATGACCTGCTCGGTCGTCGCGGTCATCACCGATGTGATTCGCGATGGCAAACCCGTCATCGGCTACGGTTTCAACTCCAATGGCCGCTATGGCCAAGGCGCTCTGATGCGGGATCGTTTCCTGGCGCGTATCACGGAAGCTGATCCTGACACGCTCGTCGACCATGAAAACAACAACCTGGATCCGTTCGCCATCTGGAAAACCCTGATGACCAACGAAAAGCCAGGCGGCCACGGCGAGCGCTCGGTCGCGGTTGGCACCATCGACATGGCTGTATGGGATGCCGTCGCCAAGATTGAGGGCAAACCTCTGTATCGCCTGCTGGCTGACCGCTACCGTAACGGCGTGGCAGATGACAAGGTCTGGGTCTACGCAGCCGGTGGGTATTACTACCCAGGTAAAGACCAGACCAAGCTCAAAGCAGAAATGCAGAGCTATCTGGATCGTGGCTACGACGTCGTCAAAATGAAGATTGGGGCGGTACCGCTGGATGAGGATATTCGTCGCATCGAAGCGGTGCTTGAAGTGGTGGGTGACGGTCGTCGACTGGCGGTCGATGCCAACGGTCGTTTCGATCTACAGACCGGTATTGCTTACGCGGAAGCCATCAAGCAGTACAACCTCTTCTGGTACGAGGAGATCGGCGACCCGCTCGATTACGCACTTCAGGCTGAGCTTGCCAATCACTATGAGCTGCCCATGGCCACCGGGGAAAACCTGTTCTCCCACCAGGATGCCCGTAACCTTCTGCGTCACGGTGGAATGCGCCCTGATCGCGACTTCCTCCAGTTCGACTGCGCCCTGTCCTACGGGCTGGTGGAGTACATGCGCACCCTGAAAGTGATGGAAGACATGGGTTGGTCTTCCCGCCGCGTGGTTCCCCATGGTGGCCACCAGATGTCCCTGAACATCGCAGCCGGCCTGCACCTGGGCGGCAACGAATCCTACCCCGACGTGTTCCAGCCTTTCGGCGGCTTCGCCGACGGAATCAAGGTGGAAAATAGTTATGTCGGCCTGCCGGATATTCCAGGTGTTGGTTTCGAAGCCAAGTCCGCCTTGTACGCAGTCATGCGCGAGTTAGGCGAAGGCTGATCAACCTCGGTCTGCGGTTTCTTTTAAAGGGGCCGCAGACTCAGGCGTCATCCATTGACGCCAAACCACATGCCCATCACAAAAATAAAATGAGGTGCTTCCGTGGAAATGTCCAAGTCCCGCTGGTACAGCCAGCTGTATGTGCAGGTGCTGATCGGTATCGTCATCGGCGCTGCAATCGGTCACTTTGAACCGCAATTCGGAGCCAAGCTTCAACCTTTTGCGGATGGCTTTATCAAACTCATCAAAATGCTGTTGGCGCCGATTATTTTCGGTACTGTCGTGGTGGGTATCGCCAAGATGGGCAGCATCAAGGAGGTTGGGCGGATCGGCGTGAAGGCGCTGCTCTACTTTGAAATCCTTTCAACCATTGCGCTGGTCATCGGCCTTATTGTGGTCAATGTCGTAAAGCCAGGCGCCGGGATGAATATCAACGCTACCACGCTTGATGCCAGCGCTATCGCCAAGTACAGCCAAGCCGCCAGTGAGCAGGGCGGGACTATCGATTTCTTTCTCAACATCATCCCGAGCACCTTCATTGGCGCATTCTCGAATGGCGTCATGCTTCAGGTCATCTTGATTTCGGTATTGATGGGCATCGCCCTCGTTCAAATGGGTGAAACCAGCAAACCGCTGATCAATACCATCGACTTGTTTCTGCAAGGGCTGTTCAAGATCGTAGCAATGGTTATGCGCCTGGCGCCGATTGGCGCCGGCGCCGGGATGGCGTTCACGATAGGCAAGTACGGAATTGGTACCTTGCTGTCACTCGGCCAGTTGCTGGTCGCGCTCTACATCACCACCTTGATTTTCATCGTGGTCGTACTAGGGACGGTTGCTAGATGGTCAGGCATGCCGCTTATGCAATTTCTGCGTTATTTCAAAGATGAAATTCTCATCACGCTTGGCACCTGCTCAACCGAGGCCGTGCTTCCGCGAATGATGGTGAAACTTGAAAAGCTGGGCTGCAAGAAGTCAGTGGTGGGCATGGTGCTACCCACTGGATATGCCTTCAATGCGGATGGCACCTGCATTTACCTCACCATGGCGGCGATTTTTATCGCACAGGCAACCAATACGCCCCTGACGTTTATGGATCAGATGATTCTGCTGGGTGTCTTCCTGCTGACCTCAAAAGGCTCCGCTGGCGTGGCGGGTGCCGGGTTCATAACCCTTGCGGCAACGCTCACGACCATCCACTCCATTCCGCTGGTAGGCCTTGTCCTGCTGTTGGGCATCGACCGCTTCCTCAACGAAGCGCGTGCCGTGACCAACCTGATCGGCAACGGTATCGGCACCATCGCCATTGCCAAATGGGACAACTCCTTTGACGTCGAAGCCTGCGAGCATGAAATTGCTGCAATGAAACACCAAAAAGCAGTGCGCAAAGCACTGTTGCCGCAAAAGTAATCAGCACAGTTTACCGGTCATTTGCGCATCAACCATGGCCATGACCGGTCGTGATTTCCAGGTCTCGTTCAACGCGGGACGATCCCAACGAAAACCGTGAATGAAGTGGATGGAGCCGAAAAAATGATCGAGCGATCTCATCATGAATTGCGCAAGACGTTTGGTGACTTACTTCACGGAACCGCCTGTAAATTTGCCGCGTCCGTATTCGATCCTATCTCGGTTCGCATGGCATCCGACCTTGGCTTTGAGGTTGCCATCCAAGGTGGTTCCGTCGCCTCGCTTCAAGTGCTCGGGGCACCTGACATTGCACTGCTCACGCTTGATGAGTACGTCGAACAGGTTTCTAGAGTCGGGCGGGCCAGTCAAATCCCAATCATCGGCGACGCTGATCATGGGTTCGGTAACGCACTTAATGTCATGCGAACAGTGACCGAACTTCAGAAAGCCGGGGTTGCCGCCCTGACGCTGGAAGACACCCACCTACCGGCCAAGTACGACGAGCAGTCGAACGTGCTTATCGAAAGGCAAGAAGCCGCAGCCAAGATCTACGCTGCACGATTTGCCCGTTCGGATGATGCGCTCAGCATCATTGCCAGAACGAATGTGGCCGCTACCACGTTGGAAGACTCCATCGCTCGCACTGCGGCCTATCAGAAGGCCGGAGCAGATGCGATTTGCCTGGTTGGCGTTAAGGATTTCCAGCACCTGGAAGCACTCACGGCACACCTCAGCGTGCCAATCATGCTGATCAACTACGGCAATCCGGCCCTGAGCGATGTCGAGAAACTGAGTGCCGCCAATGTGCGGGTCGTGGTCAATGGGCATGCCCCTTATTTGTCCGCAATCAAAGCGACCTACGAGGCGCTGCGCGAACAAAGCGGCACACACGCAAGCGAGCTTTCCCTTCCTGAGCTGCTTTCAAAATACACGCTCTCGGATAACTATCGTGAGTGGGCCAAGACCTACTTGAAGTCAGGGCACGATTCAAATTACCCCTGAAACAGGCGGGCGGAGTGACCACCAGGTTGCTGGCAATAGGTCTGCCCTAAAGGCTACACGTTTTTCTTCAGGCTCTCGGGGCTGCCAGCGCACAGACCATCCATCACCAGGTTCATCAATCTGGCGAGACGCGAGCGCCATTCACTCTGGGCATCCATTTGCCATATGCCAGCAATGGCTAGAAAGAAATCGTCGTTGGTAATCCCGCTACGAATAGTTCCGGCCTTTTCATTCGCCCTCAAAAGCAACTCGGCGGCGGCCTGGACTGGAGCGTATCCCGATTTCCCTGGGAACTCGTAAACAGACGCAGCTTGTTGAATCGCAGCAGCGAGTCCTGCCTTTGTCATTGCGTATTCAGCGAGGCTGTCCATCCATTCCCGCAGGGCCTCCTTGGGCGGTTTTGTCGCGAGAAGCTGTTGCGCCAACGATGCCACCTGTTGCATCTCGAATTGATAGACCTCGAATACCAGTTTCTCTCGGGTGGCGAAGTGGCGATAGAACGTGCCCTGCCCCACCCCGGCCTTCTTCGCGATCGTGCTCAACGCAACCGCAGGATCGCTGGTCAGCTCGAGCACAGCGACTTCCAGTATCCGTTCGCGGTTTTTCTTGGCGTCAGAACGCATCACCAATTCGTCAGTCATGGACAAAGTTTTCCTTCATTGCATTGCTAATCGGACAATTGTCCGGTAATTTTTATCAAGCGGACACTTGTCCGTTTAAGCGTCGTTTCTGGAGTTTACTATGAACAGCACTGGCAACACGATTCTGGTTACTGGCGGCACCTCAGGCATCGGCCTCGGTCTGGCGCTCAGGCTTCACAAGGCGGGCAACACCGTCATCATTGCAGGACGTCGCAAGGCTCTGCTCGACAAGATCGTGTCGGAGCATCCGGGGATTGAATCCGTCGTGCTGGACGTCTGCGATCCACAATCCATCCAGCGCAGCTGCACAGCGCTTGCGACCAGCCATCCGAATCTGAACGTCCTTATAAACAACGCCGGGATCATGCACTGGGAGGATCTGACTGATCCGCAAAGCCTGAGCACGGCCGAAGATATCGTGACCACGAACTTACTTGGCACGATTCGTATGGTTTACGCGTTCACTCCCCAACTGATCAAGCAACCCAGTGCAACGATTGTGAATGTCAGTTCGGCGCTGGCATTCGTACCGCTGCCAGCCACACCGACCTACAGCGCAACCAAAGCTGCAGTTCACTCGTTCACTCAAAGTCTTCGAGTACAGCTGGAGAACTCGCCGGTTGAGGTTATAGAGCTTGCGCCACCGGGGGTGCGTACCACTTTACTGGGGCAGGAAAACGACGAACACGCCATGCCCCTGGAGGCGTTTTTGGATGAAATCTTCGAACTGCTCGAGATCTCTCCGACCCCACGGGAACTTGTCGTCGAGCGCGCCAAGCCCTTACGGTTTGCTGAAGCAAGCGGATCACATGATGATGTGCTGAAAATGCTGGCGGGATACAAACCACCGGCAGAATGATGTCAACCGTGTGAGTAGCCTCTGCTGCCATCGCGGTCACCCGATGGCATCTCGCAGCGCCCAGGATTGATCGGCACGGCTTGATAGCTTGATTATTGTTCGTAGGTGAGGATCCAATTGAAATGAAAATCGGAATTATCGGCGCAGGCAACATTGGCGCAACGCTTGCCCGTAAGCTCGCGGCGTGCGGCCATGAAGTCAAACTGGCAAATTCAAAGAGCCCTCATACCCTTGAGAACCTTGCCAACAAAATCGGTGTACACGCGGTGACCAAAGAAGACGCGGTGTCCGACGTGGACGCCGTAATCCTCTCTATCCCCTTTGCAAAGTACCCGGATCTGCGGCAAACATTGAGCAATCTTCCCGAGAAGGTCGTCATCATCGACACCTCCAATTACTATCCAGGACGAGACGGAGCGATCAAAGAAGTGGACGACGGCAAGCCCGAAAGCGTTTGGGTAAGCGAGCAGATTGGCCGCCCGGTGGTTAAGGCATGGAATGCCGTCCTCGCAGCAACGCTTGCCGACCACGGCCAACCGGTCGGGTCTTCCTCACGCATAGCCTTACCTGTAGCTGGCGGTGACATCAATGCTGAAGCGATCGCGCAAGATCTTGTAGAGGACACCGGCTTCACCGCGCTTGCCGCGGGTAGCCTTGAAGACTCGTGGCGTCAGCAACCCGGTACACCTGCCTATTGCACCGAACTGAAGTTGCCAGCGCTGAAGGCAGCCTTGTGCGCGGCAGATAAGTTGAGGGCGCCTCAAAACCGGGATGCCCTGATGGCCACGTTCATGACGCCCGGTGGCCATTTCACACACGAGGACATTGTTGCCATGAATCGGGAACTGACCGCCTGACTATCGGATTGGAGGGACTCTTGCCTAAGGTCCCGCCTGAGTGATCAATAGGTCGCAAGCCCGTTATGAAATCTGGCGAGAGCGTTGTTCCTCCAGAATCTTTGGCAGATTGCCTTCGATCCAGTCAACCAGGCCTTCGACATGGCGGGCTACTTCAGTTCCCATAGGGGTGAGGCTGTACTCAACGTGAGGCGGCACGACCGGATAGGATTTGCGCAGGACGAAACCATCGAGTTCCAAAAACTGGAGGGTCTGCGCAAGCATCTTTTCGCTGACGCCTCCAATCTTGCGACGCAGATCGCTGAAGCGATGCGTATCCGCGAGCAAGGCCACCAATACTAATACTCCCCAGCGGCTGCTGACGTGCTGGAGCACGACCCTCGAGGGACAATCCGGGTCGAATAATTCACCGCTGCGCAGTCGGTTGGCCACTGTTGCGGGACGGGTTGCTCCAGAGGGCTCGGAATCCGGCATGCTTACTTACCTTTAGGTACGTACTTACGAAAAGTTAGTTAAGGCCCTACTCTGCCTGTTCTATCACTTTTTGTAAAAGGAACCCCTCATGATCGCCGTCACCGGAGCCACCGGCCAACTTGGCCGCCTCGTTGTCCAGCAACTCAAGCAAAAAGTACCCGCGTCCAACCTGGTCGCGCTGGTGCGCAGCCCTGACAAGGCGAGTGATCTAGGCGTGGAGGCACGTGTTGCCGACTATGACAATCCGCAAACCCTGGTCGCGGCGCTCAGCGGAGTCGACACGCTTCTACTCATTTCCTCAAGCGAAATAGGTAAGCGACTCTCACAGCATCGAAATGTCATCAACGCTGCAAGGCAGGCCGGTGTGAGTCGCGTCGTTTATACCAGTGTACTGCACGCGGATACCTCTTCATTGAGCCTCGCCGAGGAGCATCGGCAAACGGAAGCCGAGCTCAAAGCGTCGGGGTTGGCATTCACGATATTGCGTCATGGTTGGTATACCGAGAACTACACCGGCTTTATCGCTGGCGCGTTATCGGCCGGTGAATTTATCGGCAGTGCAGGTGATGGAAAGATTGCCGCGGCGACACGGGAAGATTTTGCCCAGGCCGCTGCCGTCGTGCTGACCCGCGACGATCAAGAGGGGAAGGTCTACGAGTTGGCGGGTGACAGCGCCTGGACGTTATCGGAACTCGCAGCCGAGGTTTCTCGGCAAACGGGTAGGAACATTCCCTACAAGAACTTGCCTGAAACTGACTACGCCTCTGCGTTAATCAATTTCGGCCTCCCGGAGCCACTCGCACAGGCCCTGGCTGGCTACGATGTCAACGCATCCCAAGGCGCACTTTTCGATGATAGCCATCAGCTTTCGACGCTGATCGGCAGGGCCACGACTTCACTTTCAGCAGCAGTGGCAATCGCGCTCAAAGGGCAATGATCGCAGGACACCGTGACGCCGCCGAGCAGCCACGCCAACAAAGAGCGCAAGGGCTGTAAACCCCTGCGCACCGTTGAGCAATGGCGAATTCGGGTCAGTGACGATCGGGTGGCCAGCAAGGCTTAAGCTTATTGCTGGTGCATGATTGCTCCATACCGGCGCCCGTCAAAAATCGACGGTCGCCGATAGTTGCAAGGTACGCGGATACCCCGGGGAAAACGCACCATAAGAGGCCACGCCGGACCAGTACTCACGGTCGAACACGTTCTGTACCGTGGCGCGGAATGTCGTCGGCCGCCCTTCTATCTTGGTGGCGTAACGCGCACCGGCGTCAATGCGGGTCCAGGCGTCGAGTTCCTGGGTGTTGGCCTGGTTGACGTATTGGCTGTCGGTGTAGATCGCACCACCCGTGAGGGTGAAACCTTCCAGCCAGGGGGTGTCGTATTCCGCCCACAGGTTGGCCTGGATATCGGGCACGCCGACCGGCTTGTTGCCCTGGTTAGCGGCAGTCGCCGACTTGGTCAGCTCGCCATCGAGGAAGG
The DNA here is from genome assembly GCF_052112325.1 of Pseudomonas sp. Yb2C2. Lineage (NCBI taxonomy): Bacteria > Pseudomonadati > Pseudomonadota > Gammaproteobacteria > Pseudomonadales > Pseudomonadaceae > Pseudomonas > Pseudomonas sp. Yb2C2. The sequence goes on from NZ_JAVAJK010000014.1 coordinate 32,802, forward strand.
TCACGCCCCCCATCAAACGGGTGCCGGTGGCCACTTCGCCGAACACGCTGAGTTCCAGGCCACGGTTGCGCTGTTCGGCCTGCACCGAATACACGCCATTGGCGCCCAGTTCGCCGGCAGGTTTTTTGATCTGGAACAGCGCCAGTGTGGTCATGAAGGTGCCGTGTTCATACTTCACCCCCAGTTCGTGCTGCTTGGACTCATACGGCGCAAAGGTTTCCCCGGCGTTGCTCGCCGTGCCCGGTGCCGCATCGCCTTTGCTCAGCCCTTCGACGTAGTTGTAGTAGAGGGAGACGTCCTCCCAAGGCTTGACCACCACACCCAGCAACGGCGTGGTGGCGTTGGCGCTGTAACGCGAGCTGACGGTGCCGGCGGCATTGTAGTTACGCGACTCGATAAACTGCCGGCGTACGCCCAGGGTCAGTTGGAAACGGTCATCCAGCATCCCCAAGGTGTCGGTCAATGCCACGCCGGACAACTCCGACTCGGAGATTCGCAGCACCTTGGGCGTGTTGATGTATTGCTTGGGCGTGTCCACCGGGTGGTAGATATTGGAGAGGATTGTGGTGCCGTTGTTGATGCCCCGCGACAGCTCATCCTGGTAACGGGTCGCCATCAGCGTGGTGGTATGGGTTACAGGGCCGGTGGCGAAGAGCCCGCGCATCCCCACATCGGCGGTAGAACGGTCGACGTTGAACTTGTAATAGCCCGGGACGTTGCTGGTGTCACCCGCGTCATTGAGGATGCGCGGCACTTGGTCGGACATGCGTTTCACATCCGACTTGCCGCCCCCTGCATGGGCGAACACCGTGAGGTTGTCGCTCAGATCATATTCACCGCCGAGCAATGCGGACTGTTCCTTGGTATCCGACCAACCCCACTTTTGCGGCAGGCTGGTGCGGCCATTGGGGGCGGATGGCACGTCAACGCCCGGCGCGATGGTGAACGGGCGTGAGGCACCGTCGAAGCTTTCTTTCTGGCTGATGTAGTCCAGGTTCAGGCGCAGCCGCTCGCCACGATAATCCAGGGCAATCGCACCGATCCCTACGTCGCGATGCTGGTCGTTCACCGCCGTGTCGCCGCCCTGCAGGCTGCCGTTAAAGCGCACGCCGAACTGGTTTTCCTCACCAAAACGCCGACTGATATCCAGGTGCCCGCCCGCCTGGGAATCTGACGCGTAGCTACCGGTGAACCGGGTCAGGTCTTCCTCCAGCGGCCGTTTGGGAACGATGTTGATGACCCCACCCACGCCACTGTTGGGCGAGATGCCATACATCAAGGCACCCGGTCCCTTGAGCACTTCGACACGCTCGGCATACTCGGTAAAGACCCGGTAATTGGGGGCTACGCCATACACACCGTCGTAGGCCAGCTCACCCAGGTTGCCTTCGCCGATGGCGAAACCGCGAATGAAAAACGAATCGACGATACCGCCGGTCTGGCCGGTCGAGCGCACCGAGGGGTCGCGTTCCAGGGCATCGGCAACGGTAACGGTTTGCAGGTCGGCGAGGGTTTTGGCGGTGTAGCTGGTGACGCTGAACGGCGTGTCCATCACGTCTTTGTTGCCCATCATGCCCAGCCGCGCGCCGCGCGCCACCTGTCCACCGGGGAGGACTTCGGGCAACGTCGTCGGGCCGTTGTAGCGGCCGTCGATCGTGGTGGTGTCGAGGGTCAGGCTGGGCGTGCTGTCATCCGTGGCGGCAGGCGTTGGTGTCTCAGCCCAGGCATTGGCGCCCGCTGCGACCATGACGAAATTCAACAGGGCGGTTCGAATAGCGAGGGTTAACGCGCGTTCACCGCAGGGCCGACTGGCAACAGGCATGACGAGAGGATCCTTTCAACGAGAGAAAATGGGAATCACTCCTAATGCCAGTCGACGTGCGAAAAAGTATCACCCACCCACCTGATTTTTTTGCACGGCTCACTCGTACAGGCGATCCAGCGGGATCGCGATGACCGGTAGCGCCGGATCAAACACATGCCGTGTGGTCTTGTACGGAAAGATCTCGCCGCGGGCGATGGTGTTGAAAATCCGCGCGACCTCGAACGCGTGCCCCGTGTGCCAGTGCCGTACGCACACCCGTGGGTCCGCGTAGTCGAGCTGGATGCACGGCACCCGACACAGACCCAACTGCAACGCTGCATTCAGGCGATGGTTACCGTCCATCACGATGCCTTGCGAGCGCTCGACAATGATCGGTTCCAGCCAATGCCCTGCGCGGATAATCGAGTCGCATAGCCACTGCACATTCGCCGGGTCCACCTGTTCCGATTGCAGCACTTCGCACACCGGTCGCAGCGCAATCTGATAGGTCTGCGCAATGGCCCCTTCCTGTCCTGGCAGCATGTTCAGCAAGCTCCGGTCTTGGCGACCGCTGCGTGTCGGCGGGCCATGTCCAACAGGCGTTGCGCCTGTTCGATCAGCGGCAGGTCGACCATTTCGCCGTCAACTTGCACCGCATGGCTGCCCCCGGCCACGGCACTCATCACCCGACCCGCCCAGGCCAATTGCTGCGCATCGGGTAGAAATGCGCGCTGCACCGTCGCCAACTGCGCGGGATGGATGCACAGCTTGGCCCCGAACCCGAGGGAGCGAGCGTAGAGCGAGTCCTGGGCGACCACCGCCAGGTCGTTGATCGCCGGTGTGACTCCGTCGATCGGCGCCGGCAAACCTGCAGTGCGAGAGGCCAGCACGATGCGGTTGCGTGCGTACACAAACGCCTCAGGCACCTGGCCGCAATTGATATCCAGGGAAAAATCCAGCGAGCCAAAGGCCAGGCGTGACAGGCCGGGAACCGCAGCAATCGCCTCCACCTGCTGCAAGCCTCTGGCCGTCTCGATGATCGCGACAATGTGCAATTGGGGTTGCCACGCCAGCAACTGCTCGACCACCCGCGCCAACGCTTGCGGCGCCTCGGCCTTGGGCAGGAATACCCCGGTGCAACGCTCGGGGTAACGCATGTCGCCCAACCACGTCAGGTCCTGGCGGAACAACGCGCTGCCGACGCTGTTGAGCCGGATAAACCGCTGGCACGCCACACTTGGCGCACTCTCCTGCCACGTCCAGATGGCAGCTCGAGCAGCGGCTTTGCTATCGGGATGAACCGCATCCTCAAGGTCCAGGATGATTGCATCCGCTCCGGCCTCAGCCGCTTTGGCAAAGCGCTCCGGACGGTTCCCCGGAACGAACAGGTAGCTGATGGGAAGCAGGGCAGTCGTGATCGGACGATCAGTGTTCATAGCAGTTCTCCTTGGCGTGCATCAGTCGTGGTTTTTGCAAAATTTTCAGGGGCCTCGGGGCGGCTGAATTGCGCCTCTGTCAGCGCCCTCGCCGATCAACGTTTAACCCCTTATTGATCAATGAATTAACAACGCTTTCAAACTTGGTACGAACGCCCGCAAGAGCGTGCAAATACACGTTCGCGCAACGCTGTTTGGCCGGGATCAATTAGAAATATTTGAAAACCTTACTTGATAATCGTTCTCGGTAGCAATATTGTTCACGCCGCCAAGAGAAACTTTTCATGACCCTAGGCAAGTCTTAACGCTCACCGAAAGTATGGCCTCGCGACATCATTTAACCATCACTCAGCGGTGAGTCAGATCAAGAAAAACGGCAGTTAGTGGCCGATAGCTACACCCGTATAAACCTTATGGAATGGGGTTCTTATGCAATTGTTTTATGAACCGGTTATTACCATCAAAGCCACAGTTTCGCCTGCAGGATTCGTGTGGCATCCACCGCCAAACGCATAAGCGTTAAAAACACGACGAACGACAAGACCACATTCATCGATCTCTTCCAGAGATTTAAATATGAATGACGACGCTATAAGCGCCAGGGGATAGTTATGTCTATTGCAATAACGCGCCTCAATGAAGCGCGCACTGAAGTTCATCTTTCGAAAATGCTTAATCCATTATTGGACGCATGTATCGCACAGCTGTTACATAGCCAACCCGACAAACTGCTTGAACTCGTTGCGCAACACGGCTCCCCCCTGAATCTTGTATGGCCACACGCCTTTGCACTGAACACCGGCGCATTGCAATCCGTGCTGGAACAGCATGAAGTCCGACATGCGATCTTCTATGGCGCCAAAGCCAACAAGTCACAATGTTTACTCGGCGCGGCCAAGGCGTCCGGTATCGGCGTCGACGTTTCCAGCATTTACGAGATGCAAGCAGCACTGCGCGCCGGTGTGCCGGCCGCTCAGTTGTGTGCCACCGGCCCGGCCAAAACCGAGGATTTTCATCGGGCGCTGGTCCATGCCGGTGCACTGATCTGCGTGGATTCGCTGGAAGAGTTCGACCATTTGAAAACACTGGTCGAAGCCAGCAGCGAGGCCATAAAGGCCAGGGTTTTACTGCGTTACAGGCCTAAAGCCTGTGGGACCAGCCGCTTCGGAATGGGGGCCGCGGACCTGCTGGTGTGCTTGCACTTACTGACCGGACTCAGGGCATTTTTTGACTTCGAGGGTTTCCATTTCCACCTCGGTGGCTATGGGTTCGAATCTCGAGCACAGGCCTTTCGTGAAGTGACCGATTTCGTCGATGTGGCTCGGACGATGGGGTTGGCTCCGACCATGATCGATATCGGCGGAGGTTTGCCCATCCGCTATGTCGAGCCACACGCCTACGAGCGCTTTCTACAAAACGACAATACGCCCAATCACTATTACAACCAGTCAGTACCCAAGTCTTATTACCCTTACGGCAGCAACTTGACGGCGAGCCAATGGTTAACGTTGTTTCTGGAAAGTGCCTTCTCGCCGCGACAAAACATTGCCCAGTACTTGAAAGCCAACAGCATAACCCTGGCATTGGAGCCGGGCCGAAGTCTGGTGGACCAAGCGGCAATTTCGGTATTTCGCATTACACGCAGCAAAAAACTGGCCAATAACAAAACGGTGTTATTTGTCGAAGGCAGCAGCTTCAGTGCCTGCGAAACATGGTTCGCGTCGGAATATCTGGTCGACCCGATTTTAATCAGCTCAGCGCCAACATCCGCCACACCAATGCAAGCCTATATTGCCGGGCATAGTTGCCTGGATGATGACGTCATCACCCACCGCCTGATCAACTTCACGACTTCCCCCAAGGCCGGCGACTTATTAATTTATGCCAACACCGCCGGCTATCAAATGGACTTACTGGAGAATGAGTTCCATCGTCACCCCCTGCCCCGGCGAATGGTGGCGACCTGTTGCACGTACGGTAACTACGCGTTTTCACCTGACGACTAAAGGAAGTACTTCATATGATACTGACTAAAGTTTCCGAGCTGATCGGCAATACGCCTATGTTGGGTATTTATATTCCGGGCACTGATGCCCGGCTGTTATTAAAGATAGAGAAAAACAATCCCGGCGGCAGTATCAAGGACCGCATGGCGCGCAACATGGTACTCGCCGCGCTCAAGTCCGGACGCTTGAAACCAGGTGGCGTGGTGGTTGAGTCGTCGTCGGGCAATACCGGCATCGGCCTGGCCATGGCCGCCGTCGAATTCGGCCTGCAATTTATCGCCGTGGTCGACCATCACGCGGCGCAGGACAAGATCGCGGTGATGAAGGCACTGGGCGCCGATATTCGGTTTGTCGCGGGAACTTATCGTGAAGATGAAGTCGCGGTGGTAGAGCGCCAGCGCCTGGCGGCCGAACTCGCCGAGCAGATCCCGGGGGCCGTGTTCATGAACCAGTCCGACAACGCGGCCAACGCCGGCGGCTACAGCGACTTTGTGCGGGAAACCATCGTTCAGGCCGAAGGTGTGATCGGCGCGTATGTCGGTTGCGTCGGTACCGGCGGGTCGATGACCGGGATTGCCCGAGGCCTTAAACAGCACAACCCCGACATTGTGACCGTGGCGGTGGAGCCCGCAGGTTCCATCGTTTTCGGGCATCCCGGCTATCCGTACTATCAGTCCGGTACCGGCACGCCTGCCGGGGACACAGTGGGGCTGGTGCTCGATTACAGCTGCATCGACCTGGGCGTGCAGGTCACCGACTCACAAGCCTTCGAGACCTCGCGCTATATCGCCCGCCACCTCGCCCTGCTGGTAGGCGGCTCGACCGGTGGCGCAATTTTCAAGGCCCTGGAGCTGATTCACAAAGGTGTACTGAGCGGCAATGTAGTAGTGCCGATTGCCGATGGCGGCGAAAAATACCTGCACACGGTCTTCGATGATAAGTGGCTGGAGGAACGCGACTTGCTCGACCCCGGCGTCGCGTCGCAGTTGGATGCCTGGCTGGGCAAGAACCACTGGCAGGAGTCCAGCTCCGCCCCGCTGCAACTGAGCGTCGCATGACCCTCTTTCGACCAAGGAGCGCCTCTGAATGAAACCGCTGAAAGTCGCCATTTGCGGCGGTGGCCGAACAGGTCATCTCAACGCCATTCTGTTCAAGCAACTGCCTGACGTCCAGGTTTCGCTGCTGACCAGCAACCTGGAAGTCGTCGACCACCACACGCGGCAGGTGCCGCTCCAGGCCCTGCTGCCGGACGGCTCCACATTGAACGCCCGGCTGGATCGGGTGACCGCCGAGGCCAGGCCCGCCGTCGAAGACGCCGACATCGTCATCATCACGGTGCCAGCCCATGCCCGTGCCAAAACCCTGCAGGCCATCGCGCCGCACTTGAGCACGAGCAAACCGGTGTACATCGGTGCGATTCCGGGCTTCTGCGGGTTCGACTGGCTGGCCGAGGCCACACTGGCAAACCACCCGAACCTGGTGATCTGGGGCATGAAGGACGTACCTCATACCGCCTTCGATCTCACCCCCGGTAGGTCGATAAAAATGGGCGGCGGCAAAAGCCAGTTATATGTCGCGACCCATGCCCGCGAATCCCAGGTGTCGCGCCAGCACTTGCACGACATCCTCACACGCCTCTACGGCCCTTGCGTCACGCTGCTCGATCACTACCTGGAGATCACCCTGACGCCCGGTAACCCGATCATGCACAGCTCGGTGATCTACGGGTTGATCGGCCCCTACGGGCAGTGGCACCGCAAGATCTTTCCCCAGCGCCTGTGCTGGTGGACGGAGTGCCCCGAACTGGGCGCCTACTTCCTGGAACGCATGGATCAGGAAAGCCAGGAACTGTGCGCGGTCATCAGTGCGCGCATGGGCGTCGACCTGTCGTCCGTCAAATCCTTGAAACAGGAAATCGTCGAGGCGTACGGCGATCAGATTCGCGACCAGAGCAGCATGTTGTCCATTCTGCGCACCAACCAGGCCTACAACGACATCCTCGCGCCCATGGTGCCAGCCGGTGATAACCGCGCCGGGTATGTGATCGAGCGTGAGAGCCGTGCGTTCAACGAAGACGTCGCCTATGGCCTGGTGCTGCTGGTGGAAATGGCCAGGCGTTTTGAACTGAAAGTGCCCTATATCGAAGAAGTCCTGCACTGGAACGTTGCCTACATGCAAGGCCTGCGCGACTCGGCGCTGGATTACTTCCCGAGCCAATGGCCTCGCACGGCATAACCCTTTTAATGAATGACTCAACAAGCAGAGAGCTGATATGGATGACCTCAACACCTTGATCGCCTACTCCCGCAAGAACGCCCTGCGCCGGCTGATTCGTTGCTTGTTTGCGGAAAATATCCTGGATCGTTCGGCGCTGGCGTTTACCCACGACGGCCAGCAGGCCACCTACCCGCTCAAGCAGAACGGCGCGCAGCTGTTTTTCTCCGAGATTGCGCTGGGCCCGGCCGACACGCTGGTCAATGACGGCGACGTGGTGCTACTGACGGCCGAAGGCGTGCGCCAGGTGATCACCCGCCATCAGGACCTGCTGGATGTACTGCGCGACAGTTTCGACTTCGAGCCCAGCGACGAAGGTGTGGCCGGTCTCAAGTCGGATATGGAAAACAGCCTGCTGAACGACGCCCACGCACGTCAGTTCCGCCAACACTGGAACGCGCGCCTGGCGCAGGCCGCTCAACGCCAGGGCCTCAGCAGCCTCACCGATTACCTGCGTCGGCATGCAAGCACCAAGGACGCCGCGATCTTGCTGGATCAGTGGGGCTCGCTGGAAGGCCACCCCTACTACCCGACCTGGAAAGCCCGCCCCGGGCTGAATGACGCTGAGGTCGAGCAACTGTCTCCGGAGTTCAACGCCCAGGTGCCCCTGCGGATAGCCGCCTTGCGTGCCGACATGGCCAAAAGCGAAAGCATGCCTCACGTGACCAACTACCACGCCTGGTTCGCCAGCAATTTCCCGGCACACTGGGAGCAATGGAAAGCGGCGCTCAACGCCAAAGGCCTGGATGAAACGCAATGGCTGCCCCTGCCGATTCATGCCTGGCACTTGCAGGCCTATGTGCTCAAGACGTTTGCTGCGGAAATCGAAGAAGGCCTGCTGATCACTGAGGGGCCGGATATTCAGACGCTGCCGACCATGTCATACCGCACGATGATGCCGGTCCTGGACCACGCTGCACCGCTGATCAAATTGCCCATCGCGTTGTGGATGACCAGCGAGTTGCGCAGCCTGCAAGCCAAGTCGATCCATATGGGGCCGCGCATCAGCACAGTGATCACGCAAATCCTGGAAGCCGAAAACGGTTTCGACCAGCAACTGGAAATCTTCCCGGAAGAAATCGGCGTGCGCTACCGCCACGCAATCACCCAGGACGACGTACCGGGAAAACACCTGTCCGTGGTGTTTCGTGCCAGCCGGCAAGCGTTCGAACGCAGCGATGAGCGTCTGCCGATCACGGTGGCTTCGTTGTTCACCCGTTTACCGGGCAGCGGTCGGCCGCTGTTTACCGACCTGATCGAACGCGACGGGGTGCGTGCCGACGCCGCCAGCGTAGAACAGTGGTTTCGCCACTATGCCAAGGTCGTCACCCACCCCGTGGTGGCAATCTATCTGCTGTACGGTATCGGGCTCGAAGCGCACCAGCAGAACACCATGGTGCTGTTCTCACCCGATGGCGTGCCGCGCAGCCTGCTGATCCGCGATTTTGGCGATGGCAGAACCTACGCCCCCCTGCTGGAAGAACGCGGTTATACGTTACAGCCGCATGTGCAGCCTGGCATTCTGCCTACGGTATTTAGCGGCGATATCGAGCCGGTGCGCATGTTTGTACTGGACGCCGCGTTCCTCACCCACTTGCATGAAATGGCCCTGTGGCTGACCAAGGAGTACGGCATGGACAACACACGTTTGTGGGCAATATTGCGCGAGGAAACCGAAAACGCCTTTGCCGCCGTGCGCGAGCGGGTCTCGCCGCAGGTGTGGGAGGTCGAGCGCCAGGCCTTTGTCGAGGATCCATGGCCTACCCGTTCGTTACTGCGCATGCATTTGATGCAGTATTCCAACTATCGTTTGCAGCACACCCTGACCAACCCGCTAGCTGCCGTTTAATCACTGAGGCCGTCTCATGTCCCAAGCAGGTGCCATCCAGGGTTCGCGTGTAAGAATCCTCATTTATCTTCTGTTCGCGATCCAGCTGGTCTCCATGGGCGCGATGGAAATGAGCGGGCCGTTCTGGCCCGTGCACCTGCGCGGGCTGGCGTCCTCGGAGTCGGTATTCAGCTTCGCCAGCATCGCCGTGTACGTCGGGCCGATGCTGGGCATCATGCTGACCAGTGCATTCTGGGGCCGTATCGGCGATCGCTACGGCCACAAGCTGATGATGATCCGCGCACTCGCGGGGTTGTCCCTGACCCAGCTCGGGCTGGCCTTTTTCAGTGACATCTGGGTCATCCTGGTCCTGCGTTTTCTGCAGGGCGCCTTTGCCGGCTATATAGCCCCGGCGCAGGCTTACGGGGTCAGTATCGAAGCGCCGTCGCGGCGGGCGCGGTTATTCGCGATCCTGCAGATATCGACCAATGTCGGCTCACTGCTCGGTGCGGTCGTAGGCGGCCTGATCCTCGATTACGCGACGTTTTTCTGGATCAACATCGTCGCCTCGGTGCTCTGTGCACTCTGTACCGTCATCGCCGCCGTGACCTTGCCGGATGTGCCTCCCGTACCAAAAAAGCCGACGGTGGCCACCCGCACGCCGGTCGTAGGCACCGACAGCGTATGGCGCAGCTCTCCGCTGCTGTCGCTGCTGTGCGTCATGGGCATCCTGCTGCTCGCGCGCATGCTGCCGCAGACCTCGTTCTCGCTGTATGTGAGCTCGACGTTCGAGGTCAACAACTCCGTCGTCGGCTTGTGCTACGGGTTGCTGGCGCTGGGCTTCATCCTGTCGGCAACGGCATGGTCGCGCTACTTCGAGCATCGTTCCCAGGCAGAAACCCTGCAACGCATCACATATGTCGTCATGGGCTGCATCGCCCTGACCGCCGTGGCGGGCGTAACGCGCAGCGCCGTGGTATTTATCGTCGCCTACTTCATTTGGGGGGTGCTGTTGGGGGCGACCACCCCCGTGCTGATGGCGTTGGTCTCGAAAACCGCCGACAGCTCGCGACAAGGCTACGTACTGGGTATTGCCCAAAGCACTGCGCAGTTCGCCTCGATTGCCGGCATCTCCATCGGTGGCTTGCTGAGCCAGGTCTACGGCCTGCAATACACCTATCTTTTCGTGTGCCTGGCCTATGCAGTGGCGCTGATTCCCATGGTCGCGCTGCGGTACTGGTCGGTGTCCGCGCCTTCCAATGGCGTTGCAGGCAGCGACTGAACAAGGAGTGAGGGTTTGAACATTGAACAACTGCGTGCCGACACACCGGGTGTCGAGCATCTGATCCATTTCAATAATGCCGGTGCGGCGCTGATGCCTGAGCCGGTGGTCCAGGTCATGACCGGGCACCTGCAACAGGAAGCCCGCCTCGGCGGGTATGAAGCGGCCGCCCGATGCGCGCCTGAACTGGACAATGTCTACACCGCCGTCGGGCGCCTGATCAATGCGCACCCCACTGAAATCGCAGTGGTCGAAAACGCCACCCGAGCCTGGGACATGGCCTTCTATTCACTGGCGCTCAAGCCCGGCGACGCCGTGCTGACCTCCATGACCGAATACGCCGGCAACTACATCCCATACCTGCAATTGAGGCAGCAGCGCGGGATCGAGATCCGGATCATCCCCAACGATGAACACGGCCAGGTGTGCCTCGCAGCCTTGGCGGCCATGCTTGAAGACGAGCGCGTCGCCCTGGTATCGCTGCCGATGATCGCCACCAACGGCGGGCCTGTGCAACCCGTCGAGCAGATCGGTGCCCTCGCCCGGGCGGCGGGTGTGTTGTTCCTGCTGGACGCTTGCCAGGGAGTGGGCCAGGTGCCGATCGATGTGCAAAAGATCGGCTGCCATATGCTCGCCGCCACCAGTCGAAAATACCTGCGCGGGCCGAGGGGCGTGGGGTTCCTGTACGTAGAACAATCCCTGTGCCAACGCCTGGAGCCGGTTTTTCTGGACCTGCATGCGGCGTCCTTGCTCACGGCAGACAGCTTTGAAATTCGTGCGGATGCGCGACGTTTTGAAAATTGGGAATGCAATGTTGCGGCCAAGCTGGGCCTGGGGGCCGCAGCGGAGTATGCGTTGGCGCAGGGTATCGAACCGATATGGCAGCGCATCCAGCACCTGGCGGGTTACTTACGCCATCGACTGACCGACGTGGCGGGTATCACCTCGCAGGACCTGGGCCCTGTAAAGTCCGGCATCGTCACCTTCAGTCATCGCCACCACAGCGCCCCACAGGTGCAGCAGTGGCTCGCAGCGCAACCCAAACGCATCAACGTGAGCACTTCGACAGCAGGCTCGACCCTGCTCGACATGCAGCAGCGGGGCTTGCTTGAGGTCAGCCGTGCATCGGTTCACGCTTACAACACCGAAGCTGAAATCGATTTGCTGATTGACGCCTTGATACGCCTGTCACACGCCTGATCACGGGACACGATGGCGCTTGCGCTCAAGCTGGTTTGTCAACTAGCATTGGGAATACTTCTCAATTACAAACAAATCTGCCGCCATGAGCGAAATCTCTTCCGCGAATCACCTCAATCACCTGCGCGCCATCGAGGCCCTGTACAGCGGGCATCACGGCTGGCTGTATGCCACGCTGAAGAGAAAACTGGGTAACGCCATGGATGCGGCGGATCTGGCGCAGGACACCTTCACCCGGATCCTCGCCTCACAAGTCACGGTGATTGACCAGCCACGGGCGTACCTGAGCTGCGTGGCCAAGGGCATCCTGGTCAACTGGTACCAGCGCAAGGCACTGGAACGCGCCTACCTGGATGCGCTGGCGAACGTGCCCACCCACGAAGCGCCGTCGCCCGAGGCGCACTTCATGGTGCTGGAAACCCTGCACGAAATCGACGCCATGCTCGATACCCTGGCGCCCCTGGTCAAGCGCGCCTTCCTGCTGTCGCAGATCAACGGCCTCAAGTACGACGACATCGCCGAGCAACTGGGTGTATCGCTGATCACCGTCAAGCGCTACATGAAACAGGCCTTCGTACAGTGCCTGATGCTGGTGGAGTGAATGCTCGGTCTGCGCAAGGAGCCGCCGCTGGACCCGCAGGTACTCGAAGAAGCCGCCGAGTGGCTGATGCGCTTGAGCGAACGCGAACTGAGCGAGCACGAGCGCGCCGAATGGGAGCGCTGGAAGGTCAGCAGCCCGGAGCGGGATCGCGCCTGGTCCCGTGCGCAATTGCTGCAGAGCAAGTTCGGCGGCCTGCCGCCCGCCCTGGCGATGTCGGCGCTGGACCGGCCAGACAGCCCTGAACGTCGTGCAGCACTGGGCAAGCTGGCGATCCTGCTGGCGCTGGCGCCTGCGGGTTGGGGGATCTGGAAGCTGGCGCAATCGCAGCAATGGTCAGCGGACTATCGCACCGACGTTGGCCAACGCCGCGAACTGACCCTGGCCGATGGCTCACGCATCACCCTGAACACCGCCACCGCCATCGACGTCGTATTCGACGACCGTCAACGGCTTATTCACCTGCGCGAGGGCGAAATCCTGGTGCAGACCGCCGTGGACACCGCCCCCCTGCCCCGGCCGTTCCTGATCAGCACCCGCCAGGGAAGCATGCAGGCGCTGGGCACACGGTTTACCGTGCGTGAAGTCAGCCCCCGCACCCATCTTGCGGTCATCGACGGCGCGGTGCGGGTGATATTGGCCGATAACCGCCAGACCCCGCCGCTGATCGTCAATGCAGGGCAGCGCACCGACTTCTCCTCACAGACCTTTGGTGACCTGGCGCCGACCGATCGCTACATCGGTTCATGGACCCAAGGCATGTTGATGGCCGACAAGATGCGCCTGGCGGATTTCGTCGCGGAACTGACGCGCTACCGCCGAGGTTTCCTGCGCTGTGATCCGGCCATCGCCGACTTGCGCATTTCCGGGGCCTTTCCGATCAGTGATACCGATCGCACCTTGAGCATGCTGGTGCACACTTATCCCGTGCTGGCGAACAGTCATTTGCGCGGTTACTGGGTCACCCTGTCGCCCGCCTGACTCTCACGCAAAAATAAACGGCGGCCGGGGTGATACTTTTTTCGATCTCGACTGGCAAAGACAGGAACAGCCTTTTCCTCTCGTCCATGGGTCATCCTTTCATGCTCGTAGCACGGCCCCTGCGTCCGGCTCGTCCGCTCAAACCGATGGTGCACGGCGTTGTGCTCAGCCTGCTGCTGGCCGGAGCCATGTGCCCGGTGGCGTTGGCGGATGCACCGGCCCAATTGGACTCAGTCGCTGTGCAGGCCTACCACATTGCCCCCGGCCCGCTCGGCGCGACGCTCTCAAGCTTTGCCGTGGACGCCGGTATTGCCCTGTCGTTCCAGCCGTCGATCACGGAGGGCCTGATCAGCCCCGAACTGAACGGCACCTACTCCACGCAGGAAGCCGTCACGCGTTTGCTCGAAGGCAGCGGCCTGGAGATGGTGTTGCGCAGCGATGGCAGCTACACCCTGGTACTGCGCCGGCTGACGCTGTCGGCGACCACGGTGGAGGCGGCGCAAAAACACACCGATAGCCTGCCGCCGGTGTACCCGGGCGGCCAGGTGGCCGAGGGCGGGCGTCTCGGCCTGCTGGGCAATACGGATGTGATGGACGCGCCGTTCAGCATCAGCACCTATACCGCGTCATTGATCAAAGACCAGCAGGCGACCACCGTGGGCGACGTGCTGGAGCGCGACTCTTCGGTCCGCTCCACCGGCCAGACGGGAGGGATCGTCGACTCATTCTTTATCCGCGGCTTTCCGGTGGGCGAAGGCAACCTCGGAGAACTGGCGTTCGACGGTGTGTACGGCGTGGCCTCCAATTACCGGGTATTCACCGACTACGCCGAACGCATCGAAGTGGTCAAAGGCCCTGGCGCCCTCCTCTACGGCATGTCGCCCAACAGCGCCGTCGGTGGCGTGATCAACGTGGTCCCCAAGCGCGCCCTGGACGAGGACCTGACCCGCGTCACGGCCACCTATGCCCAGGACCGACAACTGGGCACCCATATCGACCTGAGTCGGCGGTTTGGCGAGGACCGGCGATTCGGCATGCGCGTCAACGGCCGCGTGCAGCAGGGTGACACTGTCATCGACAAGCAATCGCGGGATGTCGGGGTCAGTGCCATCGCCCTGGATTACCAGGGCGATCGCCTGCGCACCAGCCTGGACCTGATCAACCAGCAAGAGCAATTCGACGCGGCGTCACGGCCCTTCCTGATCGCGCCCGGCGTGCCGATTCCCCACGCCGCCAACGGGCGTACCAACGTCAGCCAGGCGTGGGGCTGGTCCAAGACCCGCGACGAGTCGGCATTGCTGGGTGGCGAGTATGACGTGAGCGACGCACTGACCCTGTTTGCCCATGCCGGCGGTGGGAAGTCGAACGTGGCACGCCTTTCCGACCAGACCCCGACCATCATCAACACCGCCGGCGACACCTCGTCGATCCCCGGCTATTACAAATTCAAGGTCCGGCGCTACACGGTCGACACCGGTGCCCGACTGCGTTTCGACACCGGGCCGATCAGCCACAGCACCACGCTGCAAGTCACGCGCTATCGCGATGAGTTGTCGCGCGGCATTATTTCCGGCCCGCCGATCCTGTCGAACATTTACCACCCTGTCTCACGACCCGAGGCCGACATTGCTACGCCTGCCACGCCGAAAGTCTCGGCGACCGAATTGTCCGGCGTCGCCGTTGCCGACACCTTGTCGATCCTCGATCAGCGCCTGCAGGTGACGGCCGGCCTGCGCAAACAGACCATCCGCTCCAACAACTACGACGCGGCGGGTACGGTGACCACGGCTTACGACGACGGCAGGACCACGCCGCTGTTCGGCGCAGTTGTCCGGCCCTGGGAGCATGTGTCGTTCTACTACAACTACCTGGAAGGCTTGAGCAAAGGCGATATCGCCCCCGCCACGGCCTCGAACGCGGGCCAGATCTTTGCCCCCTACGTCTCACGCCAGCATGAGGTGGGGGTCAAGCTCGACTACGGCACGGTCATGTCCACACTCGCGCTGTTCCAGATCACCAAACCCAGTGGCGAGCTGTCAGGTACCACCTTTGCGGTACAAGGCGAACAGCGCAACCGCGGCCTGGAGCTGAACGTATCCGGTGAGGCCGGCCAAGGCACACGCCTGCTGGGCGGGGTGACGCTGCTGGATGCGCAACTGACCAAAAGCGCGGTTGCGGCCAACCGGGGCAACACCCCAGTGGGGGTGCCGAAGGTGCAAGCCAACCTCTGGGCCGAGTGGGACGTGCCCTGGGTCGAGGGGCTGACGCTAACCAGCGGGGCGTTGTACACCGGCAGCCAATATGTGAACCAGGCCAACACCCAGCAGTTGGACCCCTGGACCCGCTTCGACATGGGCGTGCGCTACAGCACGCGCATCGCCCAGCGGCCGACGACCTTTCGCGCCACGGTGCAGAACGTGTTCGACCGTGAGTATTGGTCGGGGGTCGCTTCCTATGGTGCGTTCTCTCAAGGCTCGCCACGCACCCTTCTACTGTCGACCACGGTCGATTTCTGAAACCTTCGGCCCGGCACGGCAAGCTGCACCGCCACCCGGCCCGACCACTGCAAAGGCTTTAACCATGGTTACCATTGTTCGACGCAGCCACGCCTTCGCCGGGCTGCTGCTTGCGGGTTTGTTGGGATGGGCTCTGCCGTCGACGGCCGCCGAGCCGCAGGCACCACGCAGCACCGTCACCGATTTGCTCGGGCGCCAGGTCAAGGTGCACCTGCCGGTCCGGCGGGTGATTCTCGGGGAAGGCCGTCAGTTGTACCTGGTTGCCGCGCTGGATACGCAAAACCCCATCGAGCGAATCGTCGGCTGGCGCAAGGACCTGATCCAGTCCGACCCGGACACCTATGGCGCTTACCTGCGTAAATTTCCCGCCATCGCCAAAATCCCCACCTTTGGCGGCTTTGAAGACGGCACCTTCGATATCGAGCAGGCCATCTCCCAGCGCCCGGACGTGATCATCCTCAATATCGAGGCCCAGCACGCGACCGAGGACGCCCGCTATATCGAAAAGCTCGATGCCCTGGGGATTCCAGTGGTGTACGTCGACTTTCGCAACCACCCGATGCAGAACACCGAACCGACCATGCGCCTGTTCGGCCAGTTGTTCGGCAAAGAGGCGCGTGCCGAAGCGTTTATCGACTTTCGCAACCAGCAGATCCGCCGCGTCACCGACGTGATCAACGCGCAACACCCTTCGCGCCCCAGCGTGTTCATCGAGCGTATCGGTGGCTACACCGACGATTGCTGCCTGAGTTTCGGCAATGAAAACTTCGGTCTGTTCGTCGATATGGCGGGGGGCAATAACATCGCCAGAGGCGTTATTCCCACCACCTTTGGCCAGCTGAATCCCGAGCAAGTGATCGTCGCCAACCCGGAACAGGTGGTGGTCACCAGTGCCAACTGGGAAGCCTTTGCCCCCGGTGGCCACTGGGTCGGGGTGGGGCCCGGTGCCGACATGGCCCAAGCCCGGCGCAAACTGGCCTGGTATACCCAACGCCCGGCCTATGCCGGGATCAAGGCGCAGGATGACCAGGCGTTCCATGCCATCTGGCACCAGTTCTACAACAGCCCTTATCAGTTCGTGGCCATCCAGCAGTTGGCCAAGTGGTTTCATCCGACATTGTTTACCGACCTGGACCCTGAAGCCTCGTTTCGCGAATTGCACGAGCGATTCCTGCCGGTGCCCTATGAGCCGGGTTACTTCGTAAGCCTCAAGCCATGAGTGCCGTGATCCAACGCGACACCTACCGGGCCCTGGTGCTGCGCAAACGCCTGATCCTCAGTGGCCTGCTCTTGCTGCTGTTGTGCAGTGTGCTGCTTGACCTGGCCCTCGGGCCGGCGCGCTACAGCTTCAATGAAGTACTCGGTGCACTGTTTGCGCCGGACAGTGCGCCGGCACAGGTTCGCGTGGTGATGTGGGACATCCGCCTGCCGATCGCCCTGATGGCCGTTGCCGTGGGTGCAGCGTTGTCACTGGCCGGCGCGCAGATGCAGACCATCCTCAATAACCCGCTGGCCAGCCCCTTCACCTTGGGCATTTCCGCCGCCGCCAGTTTTGGTGCAGCCATGGGGCTGGCGTTTGGTGTGGCGCTGTTTCCGTTGGCGGCGCAGTACATGGTGCCGGTCAACGCGTTCATCATGGCCATGCTGTCGGCGTTGCTGATTCACTTCCTGAGCATGCGTCGCGGGGTCACCGCGGAAACCATCGTGCTATTGGGTATTGCCCTGGTCTTCACGTTTAACGCGTTATTGGCCCTGGTGCAGTTTTTCGCCACCGAGCAAGCCGTGGCGGCCGTGGTGTTCTGGACCATGGGCAGCCTGACCAAAGCCACCTGGCCCAAACTCGGGGTGATCTGCCTGGTGATCGTGATCACCCTGCCGATCTTTGCCAAGCGCGCCTGGGCCCTGACCGCACTGCGACTGGGGGACGACAAGGCCGCCAGCTTCGGGATCAACGTACGCAGCCTGCGCTTTCAGACGCTGATCATGGTCAGCCTGCTCGCCTCGTTCCCCGTGGCCTTTGTGGGCACCATCGGCTTTATCGGGCTGGTCGGCCCGCATATTGCGCGGATGTTGATCGGCGAGGACCAACGCTTCTTCCTTCCGGCCTCGCTGCTGACCGGCGCACTGATTCTGTCCGCCAGTTCAGTGGTGAGCAAAACCCTGATCCCCGGCGCCATCTTCCCGATCGGGGTGGTCACTTCACTGATCGGCGTGCCGTTCTTCATATCACTGATCCTCAGCGGGAAGAAAAACACATGGTGAAGATTCAGCTGCAAGACCTGGGTGCCCGCTATGGCCAGCGCACGATCATCCGTGGCGTTACCACCGCCGCGTTCACCGGCGGCCAGGTGGTCGCGGTGGTGGGGCCCAATGCGGCGGGCAAGTCCACCTTGTTCAAACGCATGGCCGGGCTGATCGACGGGCCTGGACAGGTGATCCTGCAGGACTCGAAAAAGGGCCGGCAGGGCATCTGCTACATGCCCCAGGGCTTGAATGCCAGTGCGCGGTTGACGGTCTACGAATCGGTACTCCTGGCCCGCAAGCAACTGTCGCCGCAATGGACCGTCCACGATGACGAGTTGAACCTGGTCGACGAAATGCTCGAGGCCCTTGGCATCAGCGACTTGTCCTTTCGCAACCTCGGCGAACTCAGCGGCGGCCAGCAGCAACTGGTGTCCATCGCCCAGACCTTGGTGCGCGAACCGGAAGTCCTGCTGATGGACGAACCCACCAGCGCCCTCGACATGCATCGCCAGGTGCAAGTGTTGAACTTCATGGGCGCACTGGCCCGCCAACAGCAGGTCATCGTGTTTATTGCCCTGCATGACCTGAACCAGGCGTTGCGCTTTGCCGACCAGGTATTGGTGATTGCCGACGGCACCGCCCAAGGCAGCGGCGCGAGTCATGAGGTGATCACCGAACGCATGCTGCGCGAGGTGTACCAGGTTGAGGCGCGGATCGAGCAGTGCAGTCGGGGACAACGGCATATTTTGATCGACGGCATAACTTGACCGCGTACCCAGCACGAGCCATAGATTGATGCGAGAACATGCCGATAGCCGAAACCCGCGTCGTCAGCTTGGCTTGTTTCGTCCTCGCAGTGACTCCAGGCTTAACCCTCATTGACCGCGCGTTCGCATTGCACCTTCACAGGTCAGGCAACGACACGCTCTGAAGCGCCGTCAGCCCAAGCAACAGGTACCCTGGCTACTGCCGACGGCGCCAGGTCACTCACGCTATCAAGTCGACCAATTTGCTCCGCAGAGAGCTGCAGTGTCAGCGCTCCAAGGTTATCGGTAAGTTGGCCAAGTGAGCGCGGGCCGATAATGGGAACCGCACCATGCGTGCCTGCCCAAGCAATGGCAACCTGGCCCGGGCTGACGCCGTGTTCACCCGCTATAGCGACTACCGCGTCCAGCGTCTGCGTGCGCTGTGCCGAGTTCTCCGGCTGGAACACACGCCCTGCGAACCCTTCAGCACGCCCCTTTTCACCTTGCCGGTACTTTCCGGTCAACATACCGCCCCCCAGGGGCGACCACGTCACGATGCCGAGACCGAGCGCATGCGATGCCTTGAACAAATCGGCCTCAGGCTCGCGATGCACCAAGCTATGTTCGAATTGTGCAGCCGCAATCGGAACGGCATGGGACAGTTCGGCCAACGTGACCGCACGGGCGAGGCGCCAGGCGGGGAAGTTCGACAGGCCCGCGTACAGGATCTTGCCGGCACGCGCCAGGTCCTCGAAGCCTCGGACGATTTCCTCAAGGGGCGTGGTGCCATCCGGGTGATGCGCCCAGTAAATATCAATCCGATCGGTTTTGAGCCGTTTCAGGCTTGCCTCCACGGAAGCCACCATGGCCTTACGGCTGTTGCCGGTGACCAGTCGGTTCGCATTCTGCACTGCGCCACTGCTGAACTTGGTGGCGAGCACAAAATCCTCACGCCGCCCTTCCAGCAATGTACCGAGCAGTTCTTCGGATTGCCCGAATTGGTAGACGTCAGCCGAATCGATGAAGTTGCCGCCAGCTTCGGCATAAGCGTTGAACACAGCTTTGCTGGCGTCGGGATCGGCGCCATAACCCCAGCCTGTGCCGAAGTTGCCCGTGCCGAGCGCCACCTGTGAAACCTGCAAACCGGTCTTTCCAAATGATGTGTACTTCATGCTGTGCTCCGTCAATTGAATCGGCCCTGTTGTCGGGATCGACTGGGCGCATGACCGCCTCGATAGCGTTCCCCTGCGCTTTAGTGACTTTCATCTTCAAGATCTGTGTAGATAGGCCAGCAGTGAAGCCTATAGCCTTCATTGATGTCAATCGCAATCAAAGATCTTGACGACGAAGATTATGATCGACATCATTGAGGTGCTTGCCTCACAAGGGTGCTGGAAATTTGCGCGCCCATCTGACCGCGCCCACCTGCTTTCGTCGAGGCGGGCTTGGCCTTCGAGTTTGCCGCCATGGTCCAGGAAAACCTCGCTGGGACGCGCAAGGACAAGGGCATCGTCACCTTCAACTACCCTCAGGTGGGTCGCAGGCGAACCCAAGGTTTTCCAGCTGGGTCAACTGATTTAGCACAACGCACGTGGTCACCTGACCAGGAGAAGACGATGACATTCAAGGCACTGCTCGCCAGCAAGACCGGTGACACCCTTTCAACCCGCTTGGTTGACTTTGAGGACGAGGATTTGATGCCGGGCGACGTCACCGTCGCGGTCGAATACTCAACGGTGAACTACAAGGACGCGATGGCGCTCAGTGGCCGGTCACCGATCATCCGCAAGTTTCCGCTGATTCCGGGGATCGACTTTGCCGGGGTCGTAGAGTCGTCGACCTATCCCGGCATTGTGGCCGGCGACCGTGTGCTGGCCAACGGCTGGGGACTCAGCCAGACTCACCACGGCGGCTTCGCCCAAAGGGCACGGGTGAGCGGTGATTGGCTGGTCAAGGTTCCCGCAGCGTTTTCGGCCCGGGATGCCATGGCCATCGGCACAGCGGGGTACACCGCAATGCTGTCCGTGCTGGCACTGGAACATGGCGGTCTGACGCCTGCGCGCGGCGACATCCTGGTGACCGGCGCCAATGGCGGCTCTGGATCGGTGGCGATTGCCCTGCTGTCCAAACTGGGCTATCGCGTGATCGCGTCGACCGGGCGGCTTGAAGAAGCCGATTACCTGCGCGCGCTCGGCGCGAACGAAATCATCGACCGCCACACCCTGTCCGCACCGGGCGCACCGATTTCCGAAGAGCGCTGGGCGGGCGCCATTGACTCGGTCGGCAGCCATACGTTGGCTAACGTGCTGGCGCATACCCGGTATCGTGGCGTGGTCGCGGCCTTCGGACTTGCACAAGGCGCGGATCTGCCCGCCTCTGTGCTCCCCTTCATCCTGCGCAACATCACCCTTGCTGGCATTGATTCGGTCAATGCGCCTCAGCAGATACGGCTGCAGGCTTGGTCGCGCCTTGCCAGTGACTTGGATCTGGACAAGCTTGCCCGAACCTCAAAGGTGGTTGGCCTCGGCGATGTTCCTGACATCGCCAGCCGCGTGCTCGCAGGGAAAATTCAGGGGCGCACCATCGTTGACGTGAACGCGTGACGGGGCGGCGGGGTTTTCCAGTGCCACCACGAGTTCTTGCCCGAAGCGGTGCCTTGCTCAATGAATGAAACAATCCAATGAGGAGGCGCGCCCTGGAGCGCAGATGCTATACGCCGACCGACGATGCGCGCACGTCGCTGGGCGTGCGCCCATAGTGAGCCTTGAAGGCCCTGGCGAAATGCGCCTGGCTGGTGAACCCATGCCGATAGGCGACCTCGGCAATGTCCAGCCCGCGCCTGTCCGCCTGGCTCAGCAGACGGAACGCTCCTTGCAAGCGCTTTTCCAGAATAAAACGATGGGGTTGTGTGTCTTCCAAGGCAAATAGCCGGGCCAGGTGCCGCGTGGAAACGCCGGTTTGCAGCGCCACCCGCTCACAGCTCAATGCCGGGTCAGCCAACTGCTCGAGGATGCATTGCTTGGCGACCAACAGGTAAGACGCACTGAGTGCGTTGATCCGGCGATTGCCCATCTGGCCGGCGATGATCGTGCCGAGCAGCTCAAGGGCATCCTCTTGATAATTGTCCGCCCCTTGGCTGAGCAGCCGCTCGAAAAAACCGCCGGTGCGCTCACTCAATGTCCTTAGCAGTAAACGCTGTGTGCCGGTGTGTGCGCTGATCTTCACGGCGTGATCAAAGCGGCGCAGACAGCGGGAGGCAAACACGTCCTGGGGGATATCGAAGATAAACTTGTGCATCGAAGCGGAGAAGCCGAACAGGTAGGGCTTGTCGGTGCGATACACCATCATCTCGCCCGGTTCCAGCAGATGGCAGTTGCCGTTCTGAAAGAAAAACGACGCACTGCCCATGACCAGCGATACGAACACCGGCTCTTTGGGCACGGTGCGAATCATTGAACCATCACGCTCGATGACGTGTTGGGTACCGGCAATATGGGCAACCCGCAGCCGGTCCAGACTCAGATTGTCCTCCCGCGCGCTGAACCCGGTTTCACTGAAGGAAGAGCACTTCAGGCCGACCAGCGTCGATGCGTTGTACTGCTCCCAGAATGCCACGCGCTGATCCAGTGGAAGGTCATCGGTACTGGCACGCTGGGTATCAAGCAAGGCGGCGGTTCGGGTCATTTTTTTTCTCGTTCTTATTGACTGCTCGGCGCTACACAAGGCGGATTTCGGGGCCTGCAGCGCCCCATTAACCGCCGACCCAGGCACGCTGTCAATCGGTGGCCGATACAAAACCACGGCAACCGATGAACTGAAAATATCCGTCCGATTCAGACAACAATGACGTCAGTTTCGATCAAACCGCAGTGCCCCGTTCGACCTAGAGTGGCCCCTGTATTCCAACAATCAGAGGCCCAACATGCCCGAATTAGCCCGCAACGAATTTTGGAAAGACCTGCAGCCCATCGCGAACTGCTTCAAGCCCGACGCCAAGCCTGAGGTTTACCTGCCGAATGCCGCCAGTGATGATTTGCGGCTCTACGTGCCCTTCACCGAGACGGTTTCTTCGCGCCCGCTGTGGATCTCCCCCAGCGAAAACCGCTGGTGCGACATCTTGATGTCCAGCCATGCCGGCCTGGTCAATCGCCACTACCACCCGCACGAAGTGTTCGCCTACACCCTGTCGGGCAAGTGGGGCTACCTGGAGCACGACTGGACCGCCACCGCCGGTGATTTCGTTTATGAGACGCCCGGCGAGGGTCACACCTTGGTGGCCTATGAACACGAGGAACCCATGCGCGTGTTCTTCATCGTCAAGGGGCCGCTGATCTGGCTCGACGAGCACGGCGAATCCACCGGCTACTTCGACGTGCACTCCTACATCGCCCTGTGCCGTGAACATTACGAAAAGGTCGGACTGGGCGCTGATGCAGTGGACCGTCTATTCCGTTAAACCCCTTGCTGCGGAGAACCGTCATGGCTCACAAAAATAATAAAGCCAGTTATGAAAATGTCCTGCTCTGCGTGTTGTTCCTGACGTTTGGTTTTGTGTTTTTCGATCGTCTAGCGCTGTCGTTCCTGTTTCCGTTCATGGCGCAAGAGCTGAATCTGAGCAACAGCCATCTCGGCATGTTGTCCTCGGTGCTGGCCTTGGCCTGGGCGATTTCCGGCACGCTGGTCGGCGCGTGGTCAGATCGTCGGGGGGTGCGCAAGCCGCTGCTGATTGCGGCGGTCATCCTCTTCTCGCTGTGCTCGGCCCTCTCCGGGCTGGTCGCGGGATTCCTTAGCCTGTTGCTGTTTCGCGCCATCATGGGGTTGGCCGAGGGGCCCATCCTGCCGTTGTCTCAATCGATGATGGTGGAGGCGTCATCGCCGCATCGCCGGGGCTTGAACATGGGCCTGCTGCAAGGTTCGGCAGCGGGTTTGTTGGGCGCAGTAATCGGCCCGCCGGTATTGATTGCCCTGGCCGAGGCATACGGCTGGCGACATGCGTTCATTGTGTCGCTGCTGCCAGGACTGCTGATCGCATGGCTTATCTGGCGCTATGTGCGTCAGGATGAACCTCGTCAGGCTCCGGTGAATGACGTCAAGCTCAGCGGGCATCGCCTGGCATTGCTTAGAAGCCGCAACATCGTGCTGTGCACATTGATCAGTTGCGTGTTTCTGACCTGGTTCGTGATCCTGATCTCCTTTACCCCGACGTTTCTGGTCAGCGTCCGCGGTTACAGCGCACCGAGCATGGGCACGATCATGAGTTGCCTGGGTGCGGCATGGGTTGTGTGGGGGTTTGTGGTGCCCAGCATCTCCGACCGTATCGGCCGCCGTCCGACGCTGGTGCTGTTCTCGCTGGTTGCTGCCTGCTGCCCGATAGCCCTGCTATTTGCGCCCTCGCCGATGATACTCGGCGTGCTGATGGTGCTCACCTTTACCGGGCTTGGCTGCTTCACGCTGTTCATGTCCACCATTCCGGCTGAAACCGTCCCGCGTGAAGTCATGGCCACGGCGCTGGGCATGATCATGGGCGTTGGCGAACTGGTGGGAGGGTTCGTGGCGCCCACCGTCGCAGGGTTCGCCGCCGATCAGTTCGGGTTGTCGATTGTGATGTGGATCTCCTGCGGCGGCGCCTTGCTGGCAGCAGGGCTGTCCCTGCTGCTCAAGGAAACTGCGCCTGGCGTGCTGCAACGCCGATCAATGCAAGCCTGCACACAGCGTGCGTGATCCGAGATCACCACGCGGCTCCATTTACTCATCACAACAACAATAAAATGAGTCCAATACCATGCACCCTACCCTTCGTTTGTGCGCGTTTTTGTTGCTGGTGTATACCTACCCCCAAGCCTGGGCACTGGACCGTGAAGGTCCACTGGCCGGCCTGGGCGAGCAATTGGCCGGCTACGGCATCCAGCCCCATGTGCAATTCACGAGCCTGTCGATGAAAAACCTCGACACCGGCCCGCGCCCCTACAGCTTCGGCAACAGCGGTGACCTTTACATCGGCGCAGACGTTAACCTCGCCACGCTCAGTGGCCTGGACGGCGCAGCCCTGCATTTCGAACAAACCGTCTTTATCCTCGATAACGGTACCGGTCAGCCGACCGGGGGCGAATGGCAAGGTGCCGTCGGCAGCTATTTTGGCGGTGCGCCCTTGCACAATGACATCGCCAGCAACCAGTTGAGCGTGTTGACCTACGAGCAAAAATGGCTCGATGGTCAACTCGACCTGCACGTCGGACGGACCAATGGCCGGCGGTACTTCTACATCTATAACTGCGAAACGGGGGTCACCTGCAACGACCCTATCCTGGACGCCTCAAGCGGCATGTTGCCGCCGCCCTTCGGTGCCTGGGGCGGCTACCTGAAGTATCAAGTGAACCCGCGCTTTTACGTGCACGCGGGTGCGTTCGAATCCAACCCGGTGGACTACCTGAAAAAGCGCAAAGGCCTGGATTTCAGCACCGACGACGCGAGTGGCACCAGCTTCCTGGTGGGCCTGGGCAGCAAGCCTGGCGATGACACCACCCAGTACGAACTGAATGCGTACTTCAACTCGTCCAACCAGGTCGACCCCTTGACGGGTGCCAGCGACCACGGCACGGCCGGCGGCTTCTTCAAGTTCCGACAGACGCTATGGCAGGGCGGGCAACAAGGCGTACAGGTATTCGGCTCGCTGTCGGCGGCAGCCGACGAGAAACAACCCTTCAGCCATTTCGCCGAAGCCGGGCTGACCTACCTTGCCCCCTTTGATCGGGCGCAGGACAAGCTCAATCTCAAAGTCAGCTACCTGCAAGTCAACGCCCACCAGTTGCAGTTCCAGCAGCGCCTGCGCACGGCGGCTGGTGGCGATCCTGAATTGGGTGAACGCAATGTCTACGCCGTGGAAACCAACGGCCATTTTGCCTTGACCCGCCACCTGGCGATCGAACCGAGCATCCAGTACATCATCAACCCGGACAACTTCTACAACCCGGGCGCGACGCAATTGAGCAACAACGGCTTCGTGGTTGGCCTGCTAGTGGTGCTGGATGTGGGTTCGGTACTGGGTCTGTAAGCCCGAGCCTTGAATAAAACGTTTAACTGACTCCATGAGGTAACGATGACTATGTTCAGCAGCTCTCTGTTTGAAGGCAAGGTCGCGCTCGTCAGCGGCGGCACGTCCGGGATTGGCCAAGCGACCGCCGAGTATCTGGCCCGGCATGGCGCCAGGGTCGTGGCGATCGGCTTGGGCGCCGACGCGACAATCGTCGCCGAGGGGGTTGAGCTCGATCTGCGCGAGGTTGACGTCACCGACGATGGTGCGCTTAAAGGCGTGATCCAAAGCCTGGACCGCCTGGATATTCTGGTACCGGCTGCGGGTGGCACCCTGGGCGAAAAGGAGATGGAGTGGGAGGCCTTCAACCAGGTGTTGTCGGTTCAACTCAATGCCGTTTACCGCCTCATCAACCTGGCGCATCCGCTGCTGGCCAGGCAAGGTGGGTCGATCATCAACATCGCGTCGATGTTCTCCTACTTCGGCGGGGGCAAACTCGTGGCTTACTCGGCAGCCAAAGGGGCGGTTGTCCAGATCACGAAATCCCTGGCGGAGGCCTACGCCCCTGACAACATTCGCGTCAATGCCGTGGCGCCGGGGTGGATCACGACCCCCCTGCTGGCGAAAATCGATGATCAACCGAGGATCGACCGTTTGCTCTCTCGCACGCCCATGAAGCGCTTCGGCAGTGCCGAAGAGGTCGCCAAGGTGATTGCATTTCTGGCTTCGGATGCGGCGTCATTTGTGACCGGCGTGGTTCTGCCGGTCGACGGTGGCTACCTGACCACCGCTATCTGACCCACACAGACGCGCCTGCATCGGCAGGCGCGCTTGAGGTCTCCCGGACTATTGCTCGCTGCCTGGCGATACCGGCAAGGAAGCCGATATCCGGGCGTGGCAAACCTCAAGTATTTCATCGGCGAGCGGCGAATCATCCGGACACGCTCGCGACAACACCATCGCGCCAACGGCATGAGCCAGTACGTCGATCATCTTCGCTCTCGTCTCGCCCGGCGCAGCGTCTTCGACGGTCGGAGACTTTTGCACCAACGCTTGCAGCATGCGGTCTATGCCTTCGGCGAATGCACGCTTCAGCTCATCCGACTGACGCGCGGCGTCTCCACACAGGGCCGCCATGGTGCAGCCCTCGCCACGCCGGTCACGGTGATCCCTCGACACGTAGATATCGATGAACGTCTGAATATCAAGCGCCTCGGTGCCGGCGAGCGACCGGGAAAGACTGCTGGCTGCAGCCTCGGCCATCAGATCGGCCTTTGAGCCGAAATGTTTGTAGAAACCTCCGTGGGTGAACCCGGCGGCCCCCATGAGATCCACCAAACCTACGCCGTCAAACCCCCGCTCACGAAACAACACGGAGGCCGTCTCGACGATGTGCTCGCGATTTGCCTGCGCCTGCGCTTTGGTCACTTTCACCTGCGATACCTCGAACTTGCACAAAAAACCTACGCCCATAGTACATAGATGTTGATTGCAATCAAAATAATTGACAGCTTTGATTATGATCACCATCATAAAGGCAAGCCAAATCCCTCTTCCGCCACAGCCACAGAAGACACCTCACATGACCGATCAAAATCTGTTTACTGCCTATACCCTTGGCTCACTGACCCTCGCCAACCGCATCGTGCTCGCCCCCCTGACGCGCAATCGCGCCGGCACTGGACTGGTGCCCAGCGAGTTCGCCCCCACTTACTACAGCCAGCGCGCTTCGGCCGGACTGCTGATCACCGAGGCCACCCAGATTTCGGCGCAGGCCCAGGGTTACCAAGACACACCCGGTCTTTACACCCAGGCGCAGATCGACGGCTGGCGCCGGGTTACCGAAGCGGTGCATGCCAAGGGCGGCAAGATTTTTGTGCAGCTGTGGCACGTTGGCCGGGTTTCCCATGTGGACCTGCAACCGGGCGGTGCCGCCCCAGTAGCGCCGTCGGCCATCCGTGCCCAGACCAAGACCTTCGTCAATAACGGCTTTGCCGACGTGTCCGAGCCACGCGCACTCGAACTCGACGAACTGCCAGGCATCGTCAACGATTTCCGCCAAGCGGCAGCAAACGCCATTGCGGCCGGCTTCGACGGCGTGGAACTCCACGGTGCAAACGGCTATTTACTCGATCAATTCATCAAGGACGGCGCCAACCAGCGTACCGATGCCTACGGCGGTTCGATCGAAAATCGTGCGCGCCTGTTGCTGGAAGTGACCGCTGCAGTGGTCGCCGAGATTGGCGCGGACCGCACGGGCATTCGCCTGTCGCCGGTCTCGCCCGCCAATGGTGTGTCGAGCAGTGAGCCGCAGGCTCAGTTCGATTACATCGTCGACCAACTCAATGCGCTCGACATCGTTTACCTGCACGTCGTCGAAGGCGCGACCGGTGGGCCACGCGACGTGGCGCCGTTTGATTTCGACGCCTTGCGCCAGCGCTTCAAGAACACCTACATCGCCAACAATGGCTACGACCAAAACCTGGCCAACTCGCGGCTTGCGCAGGACAAGGCTGACCTCATCGCCTTTGGCCGCCCGTTTATCGGCAACCCGGATCTGGTGGAGCGGCTCAAGGCCGGTGCGCCGCTGTCCGCCTTCGACCCCACCACCCTCTACGGCGGCGGTGCGACGGGCTACATCGACTACCCGACACTGGCCGAATCAAGCGCTGCCACCAACTAGGCGGTGCCTGACCGGGCCAGGTTTTATTTGTGCATCCCTCTCACTGCGTGACCGAAGCTTGTATCCGGGAAGGTCCAGGTAACTCCGTATAAATGGCGCGCTTGGTGTCGTTACCTGTGTTCTGGCACCAAACGAGCCAGCGTCGATTACAGAACGATCACGACTGGGGGCACAAGGGGTAAGGCAGGAGCGCGCAAAAGGCTGGAAAGATGAAGTTGAATAACGATAAGTGCGACATCAATGAGTGCGTTGAATCAACCGCAGCCGCACCACCCGATACAGGACACACAGGCCCACATCAGGATCAAGCGCCACAACGTGACGAAGCGACACCTGCGCAGTCACCGACCAGCAAAGTACCTGAAGACGCGGCTCAGCCTGTAATCGTCTGGCGTAGCTTGATGTTGCAGCAGTAACACTGCGAAGTCGCATTGCTCCGTCAACACCCGTCGCAGTGCAACCAGACATCGAGCCCGGTGCGGACAACCCGCGCGGGTGCAATCTGTACCCAAACAGCCATGGTTTGCTGCATCAGATGACAACACCTTGGAGGACTTCAAAATGAGCTATAGCCATCTAACCGCCCCTACCCTGTATATCGACGTCGATGGCGAGACATTTGCCTATCGCCGCTGGGGCAATGACAAGACAGATCAGCCTCCGCTGTTCCTCCTCCAGCATTTCCGTGGCGGCATGGATCATTGGGACCCCATCATGACGGATGGGCTGGCGGCAGGGCGCGAGGTCATCCTCTACAACGGTCGCGGCATTGCCTCTTCTTCCGGAGAGCCGCGTAACCGAATTGAGCTGATGGCCGACGACGCTGCCGCAGTGATCCGCGCACTCGGTCTATCAACAGTCGATGTGCTGGGTTTCTCGCTTGGCGGTTTTATCGCCCAGGACCTGACACGACGCCATCCCGACCTCGTGCGCAAACTGATGCTGCTGGGTACCGGGCCTCGTGGCGGTAATCCGGACTCAGACCCTGGCGTGCTGGAGGCCGCACCACGGCCCATTCCCACAGTGGACGATTTTCTGTTTCTGTTTTTCGGTCGCTCCGAGGCGGCGCGGCAGGCAGGGCTCGCGTTCTGGGAGCGCCGTCATCAGCGTGTCGACCAGGATCCACCCAGCTCTGTGCAGGTGATGCAGGCACAGATCGAAGCCCACATGCACTTTATGCCCAAGCTGGACCCAAATGATCCCTTCAAGCATCTGCGCGCTATCAAACAGCCAACGTTCATCCTGAACGGCATGAATGACGTCATGATTCCAACAGTCAACTCCTGGTACATGGCCCAGAACATCCCGAACGCCCAGTTATTCCTGTACCCGGATGCGGGCCACGGCGCCCAATTCCAATGCCCTGAGCGCTTTCTGAAACACGCCATCGCGTTCCTCAGCGAATGACAACTTACGGAGCCAGCACATCATGCTGAAGTTTAAATTTTTGTTGTGGGCGCTGACCAAGCTGTTTCAGCGGGCCATCAAGAAAAACCCCGGCTGCGCAAAATTTGTTAAAGGCAAGTCGTTGTTCTTTCAGATTCGAACAGAGGATGGCGTGGGTCGCTACTTCACCGTTGCGAACGGAAAGATAAAATCCGCCGCAGGTTTAACGCAAAAGCCGGCATTCACGCTGTCGTTTAGAAACACAGAAAGAGGCTTCGCCATTCTGTCGGCTAAAGACAGCAAGGATGAATTCCTGACGGGGTTGCATACAGGCGATCTGAAAATCAGCGGTGATTTTGTCGAGGTGATGTGGTTCCAGGGATTAACAGAATACTTGCAGCCGGCTAAAGACCCCGCGCAGGTCTTTTCACGACGCCTTGCATCGTGCGGCTGCCGATCATCACGATTCGGGCGCCGGGGTGCAGCCTGGCGTGCAGGGTGTTGACCAAATGGCTCGCCGCCGCCACGTGAACCTGCCACATGGCTTGGCCATCCTGCGGCTGCAACTGCCCCAACGGGGCGGTACGCATGAAACCTGCCGCGTGGACGATGGCATCCACCGTTTCGATGGGCTGCAAGGCTTGATCCAAGGCCTGCAAGTCACTCAGATCGCATTCAGTCCAGTGAAAGCGCGGATGGTCGATACCGGCAGCGCGGCGACTCAGCCCCTGCACACGCCAGCCTTCTGCCAGCAGGCGTTGCGCGCTGGCCATTCCAGGCCCAGTCGCCAGCGAACGTATTCGCCAGCGCCTGGGCAGGCCATCGGTTTACAGCGCCGGGGGTTTAGGGAATACGCCGCGGGCGTGTTCGTAGGCCTGGGCAACGCGCAGTGCGAGGGCGTCCTGGAAGCGCGGAGCAACGATCATCATGGCGACCGGCAAGCCGTCCGCAAGCCCCGCCGGGATCGATGTCGCGGGGTGCCCCGTGAGGTCAAACGGCGCGGTATTGGCAAGCATGTCCAGTGCACTGTGCACGTACTCCTCCACGGGTGCGTCCGCGGCGGTCAACGGCGTGGCTACGAAGGGCATGGTGGGCATCACCAACACGTCAAAATCCTTGAATGCCTCGTCGTACTGGCGCGTCAGCTCCGGTACCAGCATCCGCGCCTTGGCGTAGTAGGCGCCATGCAGGTTTTTCAGGCTGTAGTGACCGGTCAACGCAACCGCTCGCACGCTACTGGACAACGCATCGGCGTGTTCGCGGCGTTTTTCGCCGAAGTAACTCATGATGTCCGGGTCGTAATAACCGTCGACGTTCATGCCGTAACCATTGCCCTGCAACATCTGATACGCCGCGCCGTCAGTGGCAATCACGTTCCACAGATCCAACGCCACGCCCGTGTGCCACGGCGCGCTTGCTTCGCCGACGCTGGCGCCCAGGCTTTCAAGCTGGGCAACCGCCGCCTTGACCAGGGCATCCACCTGCGGCTCGGACATTCCCGGGATCGCAAAACCTTCTCGCAGCAAGCCGATTTTCAAGCCGGCCACGCCCTGCTCCAGCGTCGCGAGGCAGTTGACCGCTGGCGGATTTTTCTGCCGGGAATCAAGCCCATCGGCCCCCGCAATGACATCGAGCATCGCTGCCACATCGCGTACGTTATTGGCCATCGGGCCCACATGGTCGATGGTCCGCTCAATCGGAAAAGCGCCGGTGTAAGGCACCAGGCCGTAAGTCGGCTTGTGCCCGACGATGCCGCTCCAGGCCGACGGCATCCGGATCGAACCGCCCTGATCGCCGCCGATGGCCATGTCGACTTGGCCAAGCGCCACCAGCACCGCACTGCCGCTGGACGAACCGCCTGCGTTGCGCGTCAGGTCCCAGGGGTTTTTAACCGGGCCGCTGGCGGAGGTAAAACTTGCCCCGGAAAAACACAAGTCTTCACACACCGACTTGCCCACCACCGTGGCCCCGGCCGCCAGCAAGCGTTTGACCACAGTGGCGTCTTCGGACGGGATATAACCGTCCAGGCTCAATGAGCCGTTAGCCATGGGCACGCCAGCCACCGACACATTGTCCTTGATGACCACCGTCTTGCCGGCCAACGGGCCTTGCGCCGCGCCGACGATTCGGGTTTTCACGTACCAGGCGCCGTGCAGGTTGTCTGCCTCGGCGGCTTTGTTGTATTCGCGTTCAGGCGGTTGCTGCGCGACGTTGGCAGCGTAGAGCGCATCGATGGCTTCGTAGGAATTCAACGTTTCATCGGCCAGGTTGAGGAAGGCCTCCATCTGGCTATCTGTCAGGTGATAACCGTGGTCTTCGGCGGCAATCAGAAAGTCGGCTTTGCTGGGGCGTTTTACGGACATGGTGTTCTCCAAATGACGTTAAGAACCACCCGATCTCGGGCGATCATTGACGCGCGCCACCCGTGCCCACTGCACAGGTTACGGCTCGCTCCGGAGGACTCCATTGTCCACGCCGGTCGCCACGCGGTGATCCATACCTGCCAAGGGAGGCGTATGGCAAACGTCCACGCAGAAGAGGATCAAGCCCTCACAAGCTTGATGCTCAAAGGCTGTTCAGGAACAGGCTTGTCGGAACAACTCATGGGCCTTGACCAGCGCTTCGGCGATTTTTTCCACCGGTTCGCGTTTGGCCATGGCTTGATCTCGCAAGGCGTTGTAGGCATCGGTCTCCGACATGCCCTTGGTTTCGATAAGGATTATTTTCGCCTGCTGCACGGTGCGCATGACCGCCATGCGCCCTTCCAGGCGCTTGACGTGCCGTTCCCGTTCGCGGGCCTTGCGTGACTGACTCAGGGTGATCGCCAAAGCGGTCAGCAAACCGAACGACTTCACGGGCGAAGGGATGACAGCGCAAGCGTTCAGTTGCACCAATGCCTCGACGATGATCGGGTTCTCATAGGCAATCACCGGAATGATCGGCGGCGTGCTGGCGTGCAGCAGCCATGGCGTGTTGGTCGACAGGCTTTCCGGCGACACCGCCAATACGATCACGTCCGCGTCGGCGCTCAAGCGCTCCGGAATCGGCCATTGCACACGCACCTGACAACCGATGCGCTGCAACTGCTCGATCAGGTTGCGTCCATCCTCGTCATCCGGGTGGATCACCAATACGCTGACATCGCGCAGGTCCTTGATGCCTGTCGCGCTGTCGTTGCGCAGGCGTTTCTTGGCGGCGCGCAAGGTCATGGACGTCTCCCCACCGAGCCGGACCATTCATTGAAATTGGGTGCAATGGCATAAGGGTCAGGCTTGAGTGCACTCTGGCTTTCGTAAAGGATGTCGAATTGGCCCTCGACGTTGGCCCGGCCAATCCGCGAAAACAGGTACGTGTGGTGATTGTTGGCATCGACCCGAATGCGTCCTTGTGGCGCTTCGAATTCCAGCCCGCGCATGGCCTGCAGCACATCCTCCACTTGCGTGCTGCCAGCTCGAATGATCGCCTTGGCCAGCAAGTGCACCTGAAAGTACGCCGCCTCCCAGCAACGGTCAGTGACCTGGTGTTGACCAAACAACTCGCGGTATTGGGCGATGCATTGGCGGTTGGTCGGCGTGTCCACCGACTGAAAATACGTAGCCGCCGAGATATGCCCAGGGCCCAGGTGAACCCCCATTTGCTGGATGTCGGTTTCGCTGGTCGTCAGGCTGGCAATCGGCATCACCGAGGGGTCAAAGCCTGCGTCGGCGTAGGCCTGGTACAAATGCCCCATGGTTTCGCCGACGACCGTCGAGAAAATAAACGAGGGCTTGAGCTCCCTGGCCTTGACCATCAGTTTGGCAAAATCTTCCGGACGTGCGTTTTTCAGCGGCAGGTAATACTCGCCCAGCTTGGTACCGCCACGCTCGTACAACAGGTCGCTCATCAAGCGATTGGTTTCGTACGGGTAGACGTACTCGGAACCGATCATCAACACGCGATTGCCGAAGTTGTCGAGCATGTAATTGCCCAGGGGCAAGGCATTGTGATTCGGTGTGGCGCCGGTGTAGATAATGTTGCGCGAATACTCGAAACCTTCGTAATACACCGGGTACAGCAACAGGGCGTCGTAGCGCTCGACAATCGGCAGTGCCGCCTTGCGTGCAGCCGAGGTGTAGCAACCAAAGAAAAACCGCAGGTGTTCTTCGCGGATCAGCGATTCGATATGCATGGCGTACAGCGCAGGCGTTGAATCGGGGTTGCGGGTGATCAACTGCAGCGGGCGACCACCGACCCCGCCTGCCGCATTGATCTGCGCAATTGCAAACTGCGCGCCGCGCATCGTCGAGCCCTCGGCAGCCGCCGTGACACCGGTATCGGAAAACAGACCGCCTATGCGGATCGACTGGTCAACCATGCCTATCAACCTTGTTCAACGTGAGAAAAGACACCCGCTCGTGGATTGGGGGTCTGGAGGCCTGTGCAAATAATGATTGAGCGAGACGCCGTATAACAAAATGGCTGCTCTCAGGCGGGTTGTGCCTGGGGCTGGCGCGACAACACTGTCAGGGCCAGTCATGCGAGGGGCCTTCCACACCTGCCGAGAATGGGCGTGTGACAAGGGACCCTGCGAGGGTGTTGCCTGTCGCTCATGCAGATAGTGGGCCACACGCAATGGGCGAGCTGCACCCGCGGCGCCGGCCGGTTTCAATCCTTGCCGTGGAGCCCATCCATGCCGCCCACACGCTCACGGTATTGGTGCATTCAGGGTGCATCCGCGCCAAAGCAGCGCAGGCCAGTGACACGCGACAATAGATGCAGGCGTCACTCGCACGCCCCTTCGACTGCCCGGAAAACGCCCTGGTCGCAATTGGCACTGCCCTTGCTATAACTCTCCAGAGACATCGCGCCAGCTGTTTGCCCTACGCCCCCTTGGCAAGTAGGGAAGCACCTCGCGTACGACTGGATCGGACACAGCTGTCCCGCCAGATTCGGCACAAGAAGCCTGATTTCCCGACTATTGATTTAGCCGGGATGTCGGGCTTTTTTTATTCCTGGAGAGAAGTGAATGCACAACGACAAACGCCGTTTGATCAAGCATGCCCTGTTGCTGGGCGCCTTCAGCCTGTTGCCGTTTTCCCTGGTCAGCCAGGTGCAGGCAGCCGAGACCGTGAAGGTCGGCATCATCCACTCGCTGACCGGCACCATGGCCATCAGTGAGGCCTCGGTGGTGGACGCGGAAAAACTCGCCATCGACGAAATCAACGCCAGCGGTGGCGTGCTCGGCAAGACCATCGAACCGATCGTCGAGGACGGTGCCAGCGATTGGCCGACCTTCGCCGAGAAGGCGCGCAAGCTGTTGGAAAACGATCACGTTGTCGCTACGTTCGGCGCCTTCACCTCGGCGTCGCGTAAAGCGGTGTTGCCAGTGTTCGAACGCAACAAGGCGTTGCTGTATTACCCGACGTTCTATGAAGGCCTGGAAAAATCCCCGGCCATCATCTACACCGGCGCCGAAGCGTCGCAGCAAACCCTGGCAGCCGTCAGCTGGTTGATGGCCAACAAAGGCAAGACCGTCTACCTCGTGGGCTCGGACTACATCTGGCCGCGCACCACCAACAAGCTGGCACGGGCGTCGGTGACCAAGCAGGGCGGATCCATCGTCGGTGAGGATTACCTGCCCCTGGGCAACATCGAGTTCTCCTCGGTGATCAACAAAATCAAGGCCGCCAAGCCCGACATCGTACTGTCCACCATCGTCGGTGGCTCAAACGTGGCGTTCTACAAACAGCTCAAGGCCGCCGGCATCGACAGCAGCAACCAGACGCTGATGGCGCTGGCCGTCACCGAAGAAGAAGTCACCGGCATCGGCGCCGAAAACCTCACCGGCTTTCTCACCTGCATGAGCTACTTCCAGAGCCTGAAAAACCCGGTCAACGAGAAATTCGTCGCCGCCTTCAAGGCCCGCTATGGCGACAAACGCGTAGTCGGCGACCCGATGGCGGCCGCGTACACCGCCGTGTACCTGTGGAAGAAAGCCGTGGAAAAAGCCGGCAGTTTCGACGTCCCGGCCGTGATCGCCGCGTCCTCGGAGCTGACCCTCGACGCGCCTGAAGGCGAGGTCAAGGTCCACAAGGACAACCACCACCTGTGGAAGCGTGCGCGCATCGGCGCCCTCAACGCCCAGGGCCAGGTTGACGTGATCTACGAGTCCGCGCCCATCGAGCCTAACCCTTTCCCGAAACTGTGATGCAGGGTCGGGCGCGATCTGACTCGCGCCCTCTCCCGCCCACGCGGTCCGCCAACGTGCAGCGACAGGTAGCGACGCAATGACTTTCGATATTTTGGTGATGCAGGTCTTCAGCGGGTTTTCGCTGTTCTCGGTGTTGGTGCTGATGGCCCTGGGGCTGACCATCGTGTTCGGCCTGATGGGCGTAATCAACATGGCCCACGGCGAGTTGATGGCGATGGGGTCGTACATGACCTACGTCACGTCCGTGGTGTTTGCGCGCTACTTTCCCGACTACATGGGCTGGTATTTCGTGATCGGCATCGGCGTGGCCTTCGTCGTGACCTTCGCGTTCGGTTTCCTGCTCGAACGCTGCTTTATTCGCTTCATGTACAACCGCCCGCTCGACACGCTTCTGGCGACCTGGGGCCTGTCGCTGGTGCTGCAGCAGGTGTTCCGCCAGGTCTTCGGGCCCAAGGAAGTCAGCGTGCCCACGGTGCAATGGCTGCAAGGCGCGTGGAAGATCAGCGAAGGCCTGGAACTGCCGCTCAATCGGATTTTCATCATCGGCCTGACACTGGTGATCGCCGGCGCCGTGTTTCTGTTTTTGTACCGCAGCCGCTGGGGGCTGCGCATTCGCGCGGTGACCCAGAACCGCGCCATGGCGGGGGCAGCCGGCATTAACACCGCCCGTGTCGATGCGGTCACGTTTGCCCTGGGCTGCGGGCTGGCAGGGATCGCCGGCAGCTCGTTCACCATGCTGGCCTCGACCGGCCCGGTCAGCGGCCAGCAGTACCTGGTCGACACCTTCATCGTCGTGGTGTTTGGCGGGGTGGAGAGTTTGCTGGGCACCTTCCTGTCGGCCTTCGCCATCGGCCAGACGCAGATTTCGCTGGAATACCTCACCACCGGGTCCATGGCCAAAGCCATCACGCTGCTGGTGGTGATCGTGCTGCTGTTCTTCCGCCCCAACGGCTTGTTCGCCGCGAAAGTGAGACGCTGAGATGAACGATATGACTGAGACGCCCCTCACCCGCCCCAGCACCTCGACGCCGACCACGCGCCGGCTGCGCACCGGGTTGCTGCCGTTGCTCGAGCGCCACAGCCTGGTCTGGCTGTCGCTGCTGTTGCTGGTGATATTGCCCCTGAGCCTGGGCGACTTTCGCCTGGGCCTGGCCGGCAAATACCTGAGCCTGGCGTTCTGCGCCGTGGGCATGGTGATGATCTGGGGCTACGGCGGG
This sequence comes from Pseudomonas sp. Yb2C2, assembly GCF_052112325.1. Taxonomy (NCBI): domain Bacteria; kingdom Pseudomonadati; phylum Pseudomonadota; class Gammaproteobacteria; order Pseudomonadales; family Pseudomonadaceae; genus Pseudomonas; species Pseudomonas sp. Yb2C2. Next base: position 70,223 of record NZ_JAVAJK010000014.1, read on the forward strand.
ATACTCAGCCTGGGCCAGGGCATCTTCTTTGGCCTTGGCAGCTACATGATGGCGATGTACCTGAAACTTGAAGCCACCGCCAACGACGAAGCGGCGAGCGCGCTCGCCGCCTTCTACGGCTCGGCGTTGCCGGACTTCATGATCTGGAACAGCGTCGACGCGCTGCCCTGGTGGTGGAAGCCTTTCGAGTCGGCGACATTCACCTTTGCGGCGATCCTCGTCCTCCCGGCATTGCTCGCGTTTGTGTTCAGCTACGCGTATTTCAAGAAGCGCGTGGGCGGCGTGTACTTCTCGATCATCACCCTGTCGTTGGCGGCGATCATGTCGATCATGATCATCGGCCAGCAAGGCTACACCGGCGGCGTCAACGGCCTGACCGACTTCAAGACCGCCTTTGGCCTGAGCCTGCAAACGCCTCAAACGCCCTGGATTCTGTACCTGATCACCACCCTGTTACTGCTGGGCTGCGTGGCGTTGTGCGGGTTCATCCTGCGCAGCCGGCTGGGCAAAGTGGTGGTGGCGATCCGTGACCGTGAGGACCGCGTACGGTTTTCCGGCTACAACACGGCGCTGTTCAAAGCGTTCATCTTTGCCGTCGCAGCACTGATCTCGGCGCTCGGCGGGGTGATGTTCACCCTGCAGGTCGGCCTCGCGTCGCCGTCGCTGGTGGGCATCATTCCTTCGACCGAAATCGTGATTTACGCAGCCCTTGGCGGGCGTCTGTCGCTGGTCGGTGCGGTGTACGGCACGCTGTTGATCGGCGTGGCCAAAACCTACCTGTCGGAAAACTTCGTCAACTTCTGGCAGTACTTCATCGGTTTCCTGTTCATGGGCGTGGTGCTGTTCTTGCCGACCGGGCTGGCCGGTTTGCTGCAACGCCTTGGCCACAACAAACAGGAGGTGCAGTCATGAGTGGCCTGTTGCTGAGTGTCGAAGACCTCACGGTGTCGTTCGACGGTTTCAAGGCAGTGGACAGCCTTAATTTCTATGTCGAAGAAAATCAGGTGCACGTGGTGATCGGGCCTAACGGCGCGGGCAAGACCACCCTGCTTGACATGATCTGCGGCAAAACCCGCCCGAGTGCCGGCAGCATTCGTTTCAAGGACCTGCAACTGGCCAACATGATCGAATACCAGATCACCCGCGCGGGCGTTGGGCGCAAGTTCCAGAACCCTTCGGTGTATGAAGACCTCACCGTGCGCGAGAACCTCGACATCTCATCGCCCGGCAAACGCGGCATTTTCAACTGCCTGTTCGCCCGCAAGGACCCGGCCCTGCAAGCAGAGATCGAGCAGACCGCCGAGATGATTTTCCTGCAGGACCAGCTGGGGCGCAAAGCCGGGCTGTTGTCCCACGGGCAAAAGCAGTGGCTGGAGATCGGCATGCTGCTGATGCAGCGCCCGGAACTGTTACTGCTGGACGAGCCGGTGGCCGGCATGAGTGCAGGCGAGCGGGAAAAGACCGCAGGCCTGCTCAAGCGCATCGCCAAGGGCCGCGCCATGGTGATCATCGAGCACGACATGGAGTTCGTGAAGTCAGTGGCTGACAAAGTCACCGTCCTGCACCAGGGCAAAACCCTGGCCTACGGCTCGATGGATCAGGTGCAAAACGATCCTCGCGTCATCGACGTCTACCTGGGGCACTGAGCATGCTGACCGTCAATAACCTGAACGTGTATTACGGCGACAGCCATGTGCTGCGCAATCTCGACCTGACCCTCGCACCGGCCGAGTCCCTGGCGATCATGGGTCGCAACGGCATGGGCAAGACCACCCTGCTCAGAAGCCTGGTGGGCATGCTGCCGGCGCGCAGCGGCAGCATCACGCTGGCGGGCCGGGAACTCACCGCCAGCAAGAGCTATGAGCGGGTCGCCGCCGGGGTGGGCTTCGTGCCGCAGGGGCGGATGATTTTTCCGTACCTGACGGTGGAGGAAAATATCCTGACGGGCATGCAGGGCGCCCCTGCCGCACCGATTCCCGACTACATCTACGAGTACTTCCCGGTGCTGTTCGAGATGCGTCGACGCAAGGGCGGCAACCTCTCCGGCGGCCAGCAACAACAGCTGGCGATTGCCCGCGCGCTGGTCTCCAACCCCAAAGTGTTGATCCTGGATGAGCCGACCGAGGGCATTCAGCCGTCGATCATCAAGGACATCGCCCGGGCCCTGAACCTGCTGAAAAAAGAACGGGGATTTTCGCTGATCGTCTCCGAACAGGTGCTGTCGTTTGCGATGGCGGTGGCCGACCGTTACCTGATCATCGAGAAAGGCGAGTTCGTGCACAGCGAGGTCCGGGAAACCGTCGACCGCGAGCGCATCCTGCGCTACCTGACCATCTGAAACCGGACCTGGGAGCACACACCATGTTGATCCTCGACCGCATTCTGGGCCAGGCCAGCGACCCTGCCCTCGCCGACCGCTTGCATGACCTCAGCCACGCAGGCCTGGTCGAAACCCTCAGCCTGTCGGCCAGCGACATTCAGCGTCATCGCCTGCGCCTGGCCAGTGATCGCGGCACCGACTGTGCGATTCGGCTGGAGCGCCATCAGCAGCTGCGTAACGGCTCGGTGCTGATGCTCGACGGTCAGCGCGCCATCGTCGTGCACATGCAGGACGTGCACTTTCTCGACCTGCAACCGCGGGACGCTGCCGCCGCGCTGGAGCTGGGGTATTTCGCCGGCAACATGCACTGGGCCGTGCGCTTTGCAGGCACTGCGTTACGGATCCCGCTGAATGGCCCGGAGGCCGACTACCTCGAGCGTCTGGCGCCGCTGCTCGCGGACGGCCGGGTGCTGCGCCTATGAACGCCGCACCGGCCGAGTTGCGCAGCAGCCTGTTGGCACTGCAACAGGCCGACAGTTTTTTCCCTGGTGGTGCGGTTGCCTGGTCATGGGGCCTGGAAACGCTGGTGGCCGATGCGCGCCTGGGGCAGAACGCCGCGATGACCGACCCCGTCCCTGTCAGGCGCCGTCAGCGCGGCCTGCAGAATGATCGCAGCGTTCAGGTGCGGGCCTTCGTCGAAGGTCAATTGCGCCATCGCTGGAACAGTTTTGACCGGGTGTTTTTATGCGCCGCCTGGCATGCAGCGGCTGACCTCGCCACCCTGATGGACCTGGACAGTCACATCGAGGCCCTGACCCTGGCCGAGGAACTGCGCCAAGGCTCACGTCGCGTCGGCCAATCGTTGCTGGGCGTGCATGTCGCGCTCGGTACCCCCGGCGCTGCCGCTTACCAGCAACACGTGCTCGCCCGGGCAACGCCGGGGCATTTGCCGGTGTTGCAAGGGCTGCTGTGGCAACAACTCGGCATGCAACTCGAGCACTGCCAACTCGCCGCCGCCCATGGGCTGTGCACCGGATTGGTCAGTGCCGCTGTGCGCCTGGGCGTAATGGGGCATGTGGATGCGCAGCGGGTGCTCACCGACATCCAGCCCTTGCTGCTGCAACTGCTGGCTCAGGCGCCACTCACCCTCGACGACGCCAGCGGCTTCACACCCATGGCCGAGATCGCCGTGATGCGGCACGAAACCCAGGACCTCCGTCTTTTCGCCAATTGAGGTGGCGGGCACGAAAACGCCTGCTGCCGACACAGGAGCTTGAACATGCTGCTGACGCCCACCGAACTTGAGCGGCTGACGCTATACACCGCCGCCGAACTTGCGCGCAAACGCCGCACCAAAGGGCTGCGCCTGAACTTTCCGGAAGCCTCGGCGCTGATTGCCGATGAGATACTGGAAGGCGCCCGTGAGGGTCGCAGCGTGGCCGAGCTGATCGGTTTCGGCTCGACACTCCTCAACACTGACGACGTCATGCCCGGCGTGGCCGATCTGCTGCCGGTGCTGCAGGTGGAAGGTACGTTCCCCGATGGCACCAAACTGGTCACCGTGCATCAGCCGATTCGACCCGGGCAGTTGCCGTTGGCCGTCATGCCGACGCCTGGCGAAATCATCTCGCCCGAGGGCGATATACAACTCAACAGCGGTCGCCCCACGACCACCGTACGGGCCATCAATACCGGCGACCGGCCGGTGCAAATCGGCAGTCACTACCACTTTTTCGAAGTCAACAAGGCGCTGGATTTCCCGCGCGCCGCCGCCTTCGGCATGCACCTGGACATTCCCGCGGGCACCGCCGTACGTTTTGAGCCGGGGGAGTTGCGCGAAGTGCAGCTGGTGCAATTCGGCGGCACGGGGGACATCCACGGTTTCAGCGGTTTGACCAATGGCAACCTGCACGATCCGGCCTGCAAAGCCATCGCGCTTGATCGAGCCCGCGCACAACAGTTCAAGGGGGCGTGACCCATGGCAACAATGACGCGCAAGGAATACGCCGCGATGTACGGCCCCACCACCGGCGACGCGGTGCGCCTGGGGGATACGTCGCTGCTGGCCGAGGTGGAATTCGACTACGCGGTGCCCGGCGATGAATGCCTGCACGGCGGCGGCAAGACCCTGCGCGACGGCATGGGCCTGATGCCGGGGCATGACAGCGCAGACGGCGCGCTGGACATGCTGATCTGCAACGCGCTGATCATCGACCCGGTGATCGGCATCGTCAAAGGCGACATCGGCATCAAGGACGGCAAGATCGTGGCCATCGGCAAGGCCGGCAATCCGCAGGTCATGGACGGTGTCCATCCGCAATTGATCTGTGGCGTCGCAACCACCGTGCGCGACGCAGAAGGCCTGATCGTCACGCCGGGCGGGATCGATGTGCACGTGCATTTCGACTCGGCGCAACTGTGCGATCACGCGCTGGCGGCGGGCCTGACGACGCTGATCGGCGGCTCGCTCGGGCCGATTACCGTGGGGATCGACTGCGGCGGCGAATGGAACGTCGGCAAGATGCTGCAGGCCTCTGAAGCCTGGCCAATCAATTTCGGCTTTCTCGGCAGGGGCAATTCCAGCAAGCCGGAATCGCTGCTCGGCCAACTGCGCGGTGGCTGCCTGGGATTGAAGATCCACGAGGACTGGGGCGCGATGCCCGCCGTGATCGATACCTGCCTCAAGGTCGCCGATGAATACGACTTCCAGGTGCAGTTGCACACCGACACCCTGAATGAATCGGGTTTTCTCGAAGACACCCTGGCCGCCATCGGCGACCGCACAATCCACATGTACCACACCGAAGGCGCAGGCGGCGGCCACGCCCCGGACATCATCAGCGTGGCGGGAAAATCCAATTGCATCCCCTCCTCGACCAACCCGACCAACCCGTACACCGTCAACACCTTCGACGAGCACCTGGACATGATCATGGTCTGCCATCACCTCAATCCGGACGTGCCGGAAGACGTGGCGTTCGCCGAATCCAGAGTGCGTCCGCAGACCATCGCCGCCGAAGACATCCTGCACGACACCGGGGCGATTTCGATCCTGGGTTCCGACAGCCAGGGCATGGGGCGCATCAACGAGGTGATCTGCCGCACCTGGCAGCTGGCCTCGAAGATGAAAGACCAACGCGGCCGTCTACCGGAAGAAAAAACCGGATTGGGCGACAACGAACGCATCAAGCGTTACATCGCCAAGTATACGATCAACGCTGCGCGGGTGTTCGGCATCGACAGTTACATCGGCTCGCTGGAGCCGGGCAAGCTCGCTGACCTGGTGCTGTGGCGGCCGGCCTTTTTTGGCGTCAAGCCGGAGCTGGTGGTCAAGGGCGGGTTTATCGTGCACGGCGTGATGGGCGACTCGGCAGCCTCGCTGTACACCTGCGAGCCGCTGATCATGCGCCCGCAATGGGGGGCCTTTGGTGAGGCCAAACAGGCACTGTCGGTGAATTTCGTCAATCGCCTTGCGGTGGAGGCCGATACCGCTGAGAAACTGGGCCTGAAAAAAGCCCTGTTGCCGGCCTTCGGCACCCGCACGCTGCGCAAGTCCGACATGTTGCACAACGACGCCTGCCCGGACATTCGCGTCGACCCCCAGACCTTCGATGTGTACGCCGACGGTGAGCGCCTGACCTGCGAGCCGGTCAGCGAAGTGCCCCTGGCCCAGCGCTACATGCTGCGCTGATAACAGCCAATAAAAGGAACCTGCTAATGAGCACTGCATTCAACGCCGCACCGCAGCCGCAACCCCACCCCGGCGCCGCGCGCGTCGGGATCGGCGGCCCGGTCGGCTCGGGCAAGACTCGCCTGCTGGAGCAACTGATTCCGCGCTTCATCGCGCGCGGCACCGAGCTGGCCATCATCACCAACGACCTGGCGACCCGCGAGGACGCCGAACGCGTGCAGCGCAGCGGCCTGATCGACCCACAACGGGTGCTCGCGGTGGAAACCGGCGCCTGCCCGCACACGGCGATCCGCGAAGACCCGACGCTGAACCTGCAAATGGCCGACGAGCTGGAAGCGCGATTCGAGAACCTGGACCTGATCCTGATTGAGTCCGGCGGCGATAACCTGGCCTCGACCTTCTCGTTGGATCTGGTGGATTACTGGATCTTTGTCATTGATGTCGCCGGCGGCGATGACATCCCGCGCAAACGAGGGCCCGGCGTGTTGAGCTGTGATCTACTGGTGGTCAACAAATATGATCTGGCGCCCTATGTGGGCGTGGATCTGCCACGCATGCGTCGCGAGTCAGCCGAAGCCCGCAACGGCCGGCCCGTGCTGTTCACCAACTGCGCGACGGGTGACGGGGTCGACGCGGTCGTCGACGCCATCAGCCGCGCCGTGTTGTTTGACCGACCATGAACGCGCCGCAGGAACTGTTTCACCCGTTGATTGCACCGCCCAAGGCATCCTCGCAGGTGCAGGCCCGGATTGCCTTCAGCAAAGCGCCGTCCGGCGCCAGTTATATCAGCGAACAGCGCGTGGGCTATCCCTTTCATCTGGGCCGCACCCTGAAGCTGTCCGACGACCCGAAAGGCATGGCCGCCGTGTATGTGCAGTCTTGCTCGGGCGGGATTTTCGCAGGCCAGGATTTGCGGATGCACCTGCATGCCGGGCCGGACACTCAAGTGCATGTCAGCACTGGCGCGGCGACGGTAGCCCACAGTATGCTCGAGCAATCGGCACGGCAGACCGTCAGCCTCACCGCCGAACACGGAGCGCTACTGGAGTACCTGCCTATGGCGACGATCCTGTTTCCCCAGGCAAAACTGCACAGCCAGGTAAGGGTGAATCTGCACCCGGGCGCCAGGGTGATGCTGTGCGACGCGTTTTGCCTGCACACCCCCCAGGACAGTGCCGGCCTCTTCGATGTCTACCGCGCCGACCTGGAAGTGCGCTGCCCGGCAGGCCGCTTGCTGGCCGGCGATCGCCTGGCGCTGAACGGGCAAGACCTGCTGCGGCAATTACCGGGCGTCAGTGGTGCCTTCCAGACCCTGGCGACATTCATGCTCGTGGGTCAGGGCTTGCCTGTCGAAGCGCTGAAAACCGCATTGCGCAATGCCCTGCCCACTCACCCCGACAGCTATCTGGGTGTCAGCGCATTGCCCAACGATTGCGGGGTTTCATTACGCATCATGACCCTTGATGCCGTGTCACTGCGCAACAGCCTTCACATAGCCTGGGCGTGTGTACGTGAGCATCTGACCGGTGTGGCACCGCGTATGCGCCGCAAATGAGGAGTGACGATTGCAACCCACGCCGGCTGACGGCGTTCAGCGATTTTCTGTTCGACCGCTGGCAGGAGGCGCCGTGGGATCAATGACCTCATTCGCCGCAGCCGATGCATCGTAGGCATCTCGAACAGCCGCTAAGTTTCGTAGGAAATTTTGTAGGTCTTGCCTATCCGCTCGACATGTGCAAATCCAAGCTCGCCAAGGTGCATACCCGCGATAAGAATCTTGTCCGAGCTGACGACATCCAACAACTTTGAACGTGTGGCGGCGGAAAGCAGCGGGTCTTGGTCAAATGCAATGGATACGTCGGGACGCGCAATCTGGACTTGAGGGAAATGAACGATATCCCCCCAGATCAACAGACTCCTCTGATCGGATTCGAGGCGATAACCGGAATGCCCCGCCGTATGCCCCAGAAGGGGCGTCGCACTGATGCCAGGGAGGACTTCGTTATCAGTAAATGTGCGCATTTTCTCCCGATACTGATCGAACACCTTCCGAGCAAACAGAAAGTTGCCACGAGCACGCTCACTCGCTCGGCTGAGATTGCCATCGTCCTCCCAGAAAGAAACCTCACGCTGGTGCACGACCAACTCTGCATCGGGAAAGACAGCTGCCCCGGAAGAATCAACCAGCCCCCCAACATGGTCGGGATGTGCGTGAGTCAGGAGAATCGCGTCAATGTCAGAGGGTTGCACGCCAGCCAGTGCGAGATTGGCCTTCAGCTTTCCGCCCCACTGCTTGAAACCACCAGCCCCCGCATCGATGAGAATCGTGCGGCCCCTTCCACGCACCAGGTAACAGTTGATGTGGATCGAGGATGGGTCGCTCACGCCTGCGTCCTGCTGCAACTTGGACGCCTGCGCAGGATCGATATTGGAGAGGAGATCCAGACTTGCGCAAAGGTATCCGTCACTGATGGCCGTAATCGAAAACTCGCCGATCTGCTGGCCCGGAAATTTCATGTCGCTCATTGCAGCACTCCTTGCGCGTCATCAGTTCCGCGCGTAAATGGCAGCAGCTGGATAGCCGATGCAACGGATGCGCGCCGTTAGCCCCGCATGGCGCTCTACGGCCTCATCCAGTCGCGCCATGAAGACATCCATGACCGATGGCGTTCTGAGCGGTTCGAGGCGGTACCTGATTTCCGCGTAAGCAGGATGCCCGCGCCCTTGGCGAACAGAGACATAGATGACATGCACGTTGTCCAACGTAGCCTGGAGGACGTCCGTGCAAAGCCGAGTACATTCTTCAGTGAGTTCCGCCAGATTCGCCTCGGGCGGCATCTTTTCCGCCTGGATGAAGATTGTCAGGTTAGGCATGTCGGTTTTGCCCCGGCGTGTGGGGCAGTGCGCCACTGCCACTCGTCAACTGCGCGGTCATCGGAGCATAGAGGTGTACGTGGTTCGGAAGGGTATCCACATCGAGACGGATGGAGCTATCCAGCTTCGCCAGCCATCTGATTTCAGGGCACTTCTCCAATGCGACGGCGCGCATCCGATCAGGCGCCAGCCCCCTCTCGATGAGCGGCTCGGGACCGACTGCGCTTACGATCAGATGCTCGCCTTCACCGACGGCAGGCGCACGTTCAAGGGCGCCATACAGATTGCGGTGCCAATCGGTGATGTGCTGCTGCCAGCGTGCAAAATTGCCGCCGCCCTTCTGGCGATACTCATCGCCCTCAAGCACGGCCAGGCCGTCGATCGAATGCATGGCAAGGTAGACAGGACAACCCGTGCTCAACGCCTTGAAGCGCTGCGAGGTATGGAACCCGCTCACGGAAATAAGCGCGGGTAGTTTTTCCAGGCTATAGAAATCATTCCACTCGGCTTCGCTGGCGGGGTCGGTAAAGCTGCACTCGACGGTATAGATCATGGATAACGTCGCGGCCGAACATCGTGTGTCCGGCCCTCCTTGTTGATGTTCCATCACGGTATGGCCTTGACATCAACGAATAAAGCGATTTTTCGGTATGCTTCAGTGATAAAAGCTCAAGCTTATCTGGATCACCACCCTTAGACCGAGAACGCTTATGCGAAAGAAGATCCCGAGCAGCACGGCATTGACAGCATTCGAAGCGGCCGCTCGTCACGGCAGCTTCGCGCGCGCGGCAGAAGAACTGTCTTTGACTGAAGGCGCCATCAGTCGCCAGATTGGCCGGCTGGAAGCCTTCCTCGGTGTCGCGCTATTCGAACGAGTCGGCAATCGTGTCCGGCTCCTGCCCAACGGGGAACGCTACGCGGCCCAAGTTCGCGAATCGCTGGACCGCCTGGATCGGGACAGTCAGTACTTAATGGGGCAGCCGAACGATGGTGCGAGCCTGGACATCGCCACTATCCCGACGTTCGCGATGCGATGGCTCATTCCTCGCTTGACACGATTCCAGCAAAAGCATCCGAACATCACTGTGCATTTGGCCGAGCGCATGGACCCCTTCGTCCTGGCCGGGAGCGGATTCGATGCTGCCATCCATTTCGAGCACCCAGCGTGGACGGGTATGCGGACTCACCACCTTTTGCATGAAGTGCTGGTTCCTGTTTGTCATCCTGCATTGCTCCAAGAGAGCACAGGAGCAGCAACACTGGACATGCTTCCACGCCTGCACCGACGGCAGAACCCGGATGCCTGGCAGCGCTATTCCCTGGAAACGGGGATCCCACTTACCAATCCAGCGATTGGTGCGCGCTACGATCTTCACGGCATGTTGATCGAGGCGGCATTGGCCGGCCTCGGTGTTGCGCTGGTCCCGCGTCTTTACGTTGAAACTGAACTGGCGTTAGGACGTCTGGTCGCTCCGTGGCCAGAGGGGAAAACCATTTCCAAAACCTTCTGCCTCATCCTCCCCGAGCCCATCGCATTGAGCAGAGAGCCAATACAAGCGTTTGCTCAATGGATGCTGGACGAAGCGAAGAAAGCAACGACGGTTGAGTCGTAGGGAACCTCCTTTTGCAGGCCTGCCACCAGGTTGTCCCATACGTTTTTATGTATGCATCGATGCATGCCCCCGGTAATCAGGCAAGGTGCTTGAGCAAATCTAGTTGAGCTAAAATGCCGGAAACACAGACCTCAAGGACGCGCGATGATATTGCAACACAGGCCAGTGAAGGCTGATGACATCAAAACTATCTGTAGCTTTCCCCTGAACGCTCGGGAACTGTTTTATATGTTCCCGAAAGCTCAATACCCTCTGACTGAAGCTCAACTGTCTAACGCTATTACTCAACGATTCGACTCCACGGTTGTCGAGACCCGGAACAGCGTTGTCGGCTTTGCTAACTTCTATCGGGCTGAAACGGGTGGGGTTTGCTGTATCGGCAATGTCATCGTTGCCCAAGAGGCACGAGGTAAAGGTGTGGCGACCTTCATCGTGGAGACGATGACAGCTCTGGCGTTCGACCGCTACGACGCCACAGAGGTGCAGATCTCGTGCTTCAATGAAAATACAGCAGGCTTGCTGCTTTATCCAAAACTAGGCTTCTTGCCCTTTGCTGTCGAAGAGCGAATCTCCCTGGATAGTCGTAGATCAGCACTCATCCATATGACCCGCAGCAGAGCGGCCCGAGCATAATACTCACCTTGAAAGCCCGCTTAATGCAGCTGCTTTCAGGTATTCAGTCAGTTGCTTTGGTTCTGCTGTATCAGTGCTGAATGGGCAGCGCTGTGCAACAAGGATCAAGGGGTAAGTACTGCATTACCTCAGGTGGAAACAAGCGTTACGGGGTTTGATAGGATATTTATTACTTCTTGTCGAAGCATCCTGCTGAGTAGCCCAGCGGTCGCGCATAAACGTCAGTCCGGCTGTGAAAAACTGTCGAATCCACTAAGCCGCAGAGAAGAATGCCACTTTAGCGATAAGACGATCCGCTAAATCTGATAGCTCGATGCTGGCTGCTGCCACTTGGCGCGCGCCATTGGCCGACTCAACCGTCGAGCCATGAATGCGGTTGATGTTTTCAGCGACCTCATCGGTCACGCTACTCTGCTGCACGGAGGCACTCGCGATCTGGGCGTTCATATGACTGATAGCGGCAACCTGCTCACTGATCCTTGCCAACGCCTCCTGCGCACTGCGTGTTTGTGTGACCGTTTGGCTCGCCAACTCACAACTATCGCGCATGGTTTGAGATGCTGTTTCGGTACCCGATTGCAACGTACTGATCATCTCTCGAATTTCTTCGGTCGACTGCTGTGTCCGGTTGGCCAAAGAACGTACTTCGTCCGCTACCACCGCAAATCCACGCCCGTGCTCGCCAGCTCTAGCAGCCTCGATAGCTGCGTTCAAAGCAAGCAAATTGGTTTGCGAGGCGATGGAGTTGATTACGTCGATCACTGACGCAATATTTTCACTATGTTTGGACACCTGGTTCACGGTAGCAGTCGTTTGCTCGAGGGTTAATGCCAGCTGTTCGATAGCAACCGTGGTGCTTGCAACCAATTTGTTCCCACTTCCCACGTCAGTATCAGCCAACCGGGAGGCATCAGCTGCCTGCGCGGCATACCCGGATACTTCATTAACCGTCGCCGCCATTTGCATGATGGCTGCGGCTACCTGCTCGGCTTCGCGGGTTTGCAAGCTGGTCTGCTCATTATTAGCCGATGATGCGGCAGACAACTGGGTGGCCGAGTAATTGACTTCTTGGGCCGCCTTACGTACTTGACGAATGGTCTCTGCGAGATGGCCCAGCGTGTCTTTCAGGACGCCCATGACACTGCCGGGATACTCTGTGGAAATCGTTTGATTCAGATCACCAGCTGCCAGTCGCTCGATGGCCAATGCAACGTCTGTGGGCTCAGCACCCAGCGTGGATGTAACAAAGCGAATAAGTACAGCCGACAACGTGATGCTCAGCAGCAGGGCAATACCTGTCGCGATAAGCATCAGCGTACTGAACTGGCTGGCGGTTGCCTGCACTGCGCCCAACTTCGCCTTGATTGATGCTTCCTCGTAGTCGATCAATGCATTGACGCGCTTGAGCCACTCACTGTAATCCAAAGACGTTTGACGCATCAGCAGCGCCTGAGCCCCTGGTATGTCACCCGCCTGGCGCAGGGAGATTACCGCTCTGGTGGAGTTAAGGGTTTGTTGTTCGATGTCCTTGATAGCGCTCAGTAATCGAACCTCCTCGTCAGTTACGCTTGCGCCCTTGAACAACTGATCCATTGGAGCTGCCGAGTCAGAGTAGGCCTTTTCCAAGGCTGAGACTTCCGATAAGTGTTTTGCCAAATCCAAATCAGTCGTTACCAGCACGGCATCCCGAATAGCGATGGCACGGTTATGGACACTGCCTCGGAAATTGATTGCGTAGCGCTGCACCTTTGCGGCATTTTCGCTTACGTCGCCCAAGGTGGAGTCAATGAACGCAACGCGGTGAATGCCGATGGTGGTTATCAATATGAGCAGCGCCAGGATGGCCGCGAAACTAAGCCCTATGCGTGTGGCCAACGAAAGCGTTTTCTTCATGGAAATCTCGGAAACATGACCTGTACAGGCCTGTGTTGATTTGGAAGACGCGAACGGTGCTACCAGCCCATCACGCTTAATACCTCCACGATACGTAGACGCAGAATGGTCATCCAGTTAGTAATACGCACGGCCATGATAGCTCATAGCTATCATGGCCGTGCGCATGCTTCACAGTGGGCCTCGCGAGTTAGACAGCAGGTACCAAGGCAGAGAGCGTATGGGTAAACGTCACGCCTGAGGAGCTTCACCGGAACCGTACTTAGCGAGCAATCATCCCGGCAGCTTGTTCGGTTGCTTCAGTCGTGCGAGTTGCGAGCTTGCGAACTTCGTCTGCAACGACCGCAAAGCCACGGCCCGCTTCGCCCGCGCGCGCCGCCTCAATCGCCGCGTTGAGCGCCAAGAGTGTTGGGGATCATCGCCCCATCATGGCACGCTCAGTCAACTCTGGCCGTTGCGCTCAAGCATCACCCACCACCGGGACTTAAAGTCGAAGTGCCAGGGGACATTCCCCCGCTCACAATTCCAAGAATAGAGCCACTTCGATGAGTCTGACTAAATCTTTGCCAGCGTGCCTGGCACTCAGCTTCGCATCATTTGCCGCCCATGCAGCCGACGGCCCTCCTCCACCGTCCGTAAGCCAACCCAGCGGTATCAACCTGGGCGGCACCAGCTTCTACGACGGGTTTGCGGGGCCACCCGGGCTGACTCACCAGACCTACCTGAAGTTCAGCACCGCCAGTAGCATCAGGACCAACGGCGGCAAGAAAAACGGCGCCTTCGATGACCCGAAGATCAACGTCATCACGATGATCAATCAGCTGAGCTACTACTCACCCGACACCTTCGCGGGAGGGGCACACCTGGGTTGGAGCCTGCTGGTCCCCGTTGTTTCCCTGGACGGCGATTTCGGTGACAACGGTGCCAAGCCCAAGGACAACGCTACCGGCATGGGCGATGTCACGGTCGGGCCACAGGTCCAGTTCGATCCGATCGTCGACGCCAGCGGCCGGCCGGTTTTCGTCCAGCGCATGGCCTTCGACATCATTCTACCAACGGGCAAGTACGACAAAGACAAAGACCTGAACCCAGGCTCCAACCACTTCTCCCTGAACCCCTACTGGGCAGCGACCTGGATGCCGGCACCCCGTTGGGAAGTAAGCTGGAGGCTGAACTATCTGTACAACTTCAAGAACGACGATCCGGCGAGCAGTTCGCAGCAGTTCTTTGAAGGGCAAGCGGTGCGCGACACCCAGTCAGGACAGTCGGCATGGGCCAACTTCACCGCCTCGTACGAAGTGTTCCCGAAGGTCTCGGTCGGCATCAACGGCTACTACTTCCGGCAGATTTCGGATGACAAGGTCAACGGCAGCCCCCTAACCGACTCCCGGGAAAAGGTGCTGGGCTTTGGCCCGGGCCTGTTCTGGAAAATCACCGAAGACAAAGCCTTCTGGCTCAACACCTATAAAGAAACCGGCGTCGAGAATCGCTCCCGAGCGGATTACCAGGTGCAGGTTCGCTACGTTCACAAGTTCTGATTGACGTGTAGGCCGGCTCACGCATGAGCGGGCTCTTTACCTGAGGTGATGCTTCATGAACGCACTCGACTCCATCGACAGCAAAAAATCACTGGGCGCCATCTGCCTGATGATGGTCATTTCCCTGGGGACGCTGCAGATCCAGCCGATCCTGGGCGGTGCCTTGATCGACCAGCTCGGCCTGCCGCTCAATGCAATCGGCGCGATCTTCGCTGCGGAACTCATGGCGATGGCCATCGCCTGCGGGGGCTGCGCCCTGTTCATGGCGAGCGTCGACCGGCGCCGCTTCGCCCTGGTGGCCTTGTTGATCCTGGCATTGGGTAACCTGGTCAGCACACAACTGCACAGCCAGGCCGGACTGGTCATTTCCAGGATGATCTGCGGCGCCAGCGGCGGCGCGGTCATGGCGGTGGTCTATGCCACCGCAGCGCTGCGCACGTCCAAGGATGCGACCTTCGCGGTCATCAACATCGGCAACCTGCTGTGGGGCATGCTGCTGGTGACCTCCATGCCGCTGGTCCTTCAAACATTTGGCGTGAATGGGGCGTTTTCCCTGTTGGCGATCACCAGCGTGCTCGCGGCGCTGGGTTGCCGGAGAGTGCCCAAGCGCTACCCGGACGCCCATCGCGCGGCCAATGGCTCGATCCAGCCATTCGGTCTCACCGCCATGCTGTTGATCCTGCTGTTTGCCCTGCTGTTCTTCGGTCACTCGGCCCTGTGGGTGTACCAGGAACGCATCGGCAAGAGCATCGGCCTGGAGCCCCAGCAGATTGGCGGCATCCTCGGCGGCAGCATTCTTGCCGGTGCCCTTGGCGCCGGCCTGGCCGGTCTGATCGGACGGCGCCTGGGCCTGCTGTTTCCGCAACTGTTGAGCTTCGGCACGGCATTGCTGGCGACCTTGATCATGGTCTATGGCACCAGCCCCGTTGCCTTTATCACCACGGCCTGCTTGATTCATATGGTCTGGTTTTTCAGCCTGCCCTACCTGCTTTCCATGGCGGCGGAACTGGACCCTTCCGGTCGATTGGCGGGCCTGGGTAACGCCGCCATTTTCGTCGGCCAGGGGCTGGGGCCATTCGGGGCTGCGCTGGTCGTCGGCGAGGGACACTTCCGGGCGGTGGGGTGGCTGGCCGCTTCCGCCTATTTGCTAGCCTTGATTATCTCGTGCCTGGTCGTTGCCCGCTTTCGGCGCGGCGTAAAACCTTCCGGGCCGGCCATGTCTGCACAATCGGCCTGACGCTGCACCTTGCAAATGAATGAAACCGCACACTGATGAGATTGCCAGATGACCATTCAATACCCTCAGACACCTGAGTTTAGCGGCGCACTCTACACACCCAGCCGGGTGGAAGCCGACGTGTTTGACCTGGAGATCGAAGGCATTCTTCCCGCTTCGATCCACGGGACTTTTTATCAAGTCGCGCCAGACCCGCAGTATCCCCCCATGCTGGGCACCGATATCTTTTTTAACGGTGACGGCATGGTTAGCCGCTTTCATTTTGCCAACGGTAAGGCCTCGCTGCGACGCCGCTACGTGAAAACCGATCGCCTGCTGGCCCAGCGCCGGGAAGGCCGCTCGCTCAATGGTATTTATCGCAACGCTTTCACCAATGACCCCCTCGCGGCGAAAAACAACACCACCGCCAACACCACCGTCATCCCTCACAACGGCGTCCTGTTGGCGCTCAAGGAAGATGCCCTGCCTTGGGCGATGGATCTCGAAACCCTGGAGACCCTCGGCGAATGGACCTTTGATGGGCAGATCAAAGCCGCGACGTTCACCGCCCACCCCAAGCTCGATCCGGTGACAGGCAACCTGCTGGCCTGCAGTTATGAAGCCAAAGGCGACGGCACGCCAGACCTGGCCTACTTCGAACTCTCTCCGGACGGAAAACTGCTGCACGAGATCTGGTTCCAGGCGCCTTATGCGGCGATGGTGCATGATTTCGCGGTGACCGAACGGTACGTGGTGTTCCCGTTGATTCCGTTGACGGTGGACGTCGAGCGCATGAAAAACGGCGGCCCGCATTTCCAGTGGCAACCCGATCTGCCTCAGCTGTTCGCGGTCGTACCGCGTAACGGGTGTGCGCAAGATGTACGTTGGTTCAAGGGGCCCAAGGACGGCTTCCAGGGGCACACACTGAATGCGTTCGATGAGGACGGCAAGGTGTATGTCGACATGCCCGTCACCGGCGGCAACATCTTCTACTTCTTCCCCCAGGCCGACGGCTACGTACCACCGCCTGAAACCCTGGCCGCCAGCCTGATGCGCTGGACCTTCGACCTGAATGGCGCGCAGGAGAACGTTCAACCGCAGCCACTGACGGAATATCCCTGCGAGTTTCCACGGTGTGATGATCGCTACATCGGTCGAAAGTACCAGCATGGTTTTCTGCTCGCCTTTGATCCTGAGCGTCCTTACAACCCGGCGAATGGGCCGATTCCCTTCCAGTTTTTCAACCTGCTGGCGCACCTGGACCTGCAGACAGGTCGCACCGACGCCTGGTTTCCCGGCGACAGCGGATGCTTCCAGGAACCCATCTTCATACCGCGCTCGGCGGATGCAGAGGAAGCCGATGGCTACGTGGTTGCCATGCTCAACCTCATTGCCGAAGGGCGCAGCGAACTGGTCGTGCTGGACACCCGTGACATGGCCAGCGGCCCCATTGCCCGCATCAGGATTCCCTTCCGGATGCGCATGTCGCTGCATGGCTGCTGGGCACCAAGCGATTGATTGGCATCAGGCCCTGATATCCGTCAATTAAGCACAATCCCTGTGGGAGCGAGCTTTCTCGCGATGGCGGCGGTTCAATTACATGAGTATTGAACTGGCTGACCTCATCGCGAGTAAGCTCGCTCCCACAGGTTTAGAGCCTTTTGCGCACCTCTCGCGGCCCCTGCCATCTACGGTGGCTGCCTGCCTCCCCGCCCTTTGCTCCCCAAGTCCGCCAAAGGGACAGTCGCGCAAAAAACACATAAATTCCATATTTTAGGATTTTTGTATAAATCCCACTTTACAGGATTTTATAGCACGATTAGATTAACCCTCATTGCACCCTCCCTCTTCCTAGGAGCCTCCATGAAACTCACAAGCTTTATTGTCCAGGGCCGTAGCAGCTACGGCGTGGTCGAAGGTGATCAAATCATCGACCTGGAATCGCTCAAGCCAACCCTTGGCAGCGATCTAAAACAGGCTATCGGCCAGAACCGTCTGAACGAACTGAGCGCTGCGCGCCTGGCAAGCCTGCCGCGTATCCCCCTTGCTGAAGTGACGTTCCTGCCGGTGATCCCGAACCCGGGCAAAGTGCTGTGCATCGGCATCAACTACGCCACTCACGTGCGCGAAACCGGTCGGGAAATGCCGACCTATCCGATGATCTTTACCCGCTTCGCCGACAGCCAGACTGCCCACCTGCAACCCATCGTTCGCCCGACCGCGTCCCACAAGCTTGATTTCGAGGGCGAGTTGGCGGTGGTGATCGGTAAAGTGGCCCGCCACGTCAAACATGCCGAAGCGCTGGACTACGTGGCCGGGTATGCCTGCTACAACGACGGTAGTGTCCGCGACTGGCAGAAGCACACCATTCAGTTCGTCCCCGGCAAGAACTTCCCGAATACCGGCGGTTTCGGCCCCTGGCTGGTGACCGGCGACGAGATCGGCGATCCACAGGACCTGGAATTGACCACCCGCCTCAATGGCGAGGTGATGCAGCACACCCGCACCAGCGACATGATTTTCGATGTGCGCCAGCTGATCGAGTACTGCTCCACCTTCACTGAACTGGCCCCGGGTGACGTGATTGTCACCGGCACCACCGGCGGCGTCGGTGCGTTCCGCGAGCCGCCGGTATGGATGAAGCCGGGCGATCAGGTCGAGGTCGAAATCGCTCGAATCGGCACCCTGCGCAACAGCATCGTGGACGAGCAATGAACATGGAAAACCTACACACCCCTGAACACCTGCCCGAGCAGGATGGCGACAGCAAAGGCTCGAGCCTGGAGCGCATGTTGCGGGTACTCGACCTGTTCACCGAACAGAGCCCGATCTGGGCGGTGGACGACATGGGCGGCGCCTTGGGTTTTACCCGTTCGACGATCTACCGCTACGTGCGCGAATTGGCCGAGGCCAATCTATTGTTCCAGGTCGAAGCCGGGCGTTATGCCCTGGGCGCACGGATCATTACCTGGGACCGCCAGTTGCGCCTGAGCGACCCCCTCTTGCGCGCCGCACAAGCGCTTGAGCCCAACTTCCCACAGTGGAGCGAACAACAGGTCTGGCTGATCTGCCGGCTGTTCAAGGACCAGGTCGTATGCATTCACCAGCACGGGGACTTGTTCAGCGAGGTTAGCTATTCCCGTGGTTCGCCCAGGCCGTTGTTCCTGGGTGCGACGTCCAAGGCGATCCTCGCCAACATGACCTCGCGTCAACACAGCCAGCTGTTTCTCGACCACCCCGAAGAGGCGCGTGCCAGTCAACTGGGCCAGACCTGGGAACAGTTCCGTCGTTCGTTGCAGCAACTGCGTCGCCAAGGCTATGTGGCCAGCGCAGGTGAAGTCGACGCGGGCGTCTATGGCCTGGCCGCGCCGATCTTCGACGGCGATGGCAAGGTCGTTGGCAGCATCAGTTGCGTGCGCCCGGTGCGAGAACGCGACAGTGCCCAGGAGGAGACACAAGGACAGCAGATCCTTGCCCTGGCCCAGGATCTGTCGCAACGCATGGCTGCGCTCGCCAACCGCGCCAAGCCATTGGGCTGAGCCATCCGGAAGGGAATAACAATGACAACCCTCAAACGCATCAACACCCAGGTCCTGATCATCGGCGCCGGTCCTACCGGGCTGACCCTGGCCAACCTGCTCGGCCAAGCCGATGTGGACACCCTGATCATCGACCGCAAGCCGGGCACGGTTACCGAGCCACGGGCGGTTTCAATCGATGATGAGTCCTTGCGCACCATGCAGGCCATCGGGCTGGATGCTGCCGTGCTGCGTGATGTCGTGCCCGGCTACGGCGTGCATTACTTCACCCGGCCCGGCGGTCGCTGCTTCGGCAAGGTCGAGCCGACCGGAAAGCTGTATGGCTTCCCCAAGCGCAACGCGTTTCGCCAACCACTTTTTGAAAACACCCTCAGGCTAGGCCTTGAACGTTTTGCCAGCCTGACGGCTCGGTTCAGCCACGAGCTGGTGGAATTCACCCAGGACCCACACAGCGTGTGCGCGCTGGTGCGTGACGCCGAAGGGCAACTGATGGAAGTCCACGCGGCTTACCTGGTGGCATGCGACGGCGGGCGTAGTCCGGTGCGCAAGCAACTCGGGATCGAGATGGTCGGTTCGAGCTTCTCCTCACGCTGGCTGGTGGTCGATACCGACCAGGACGACGACCCCTTCTGGCAAACCCGAGTGTATTGCGACGCCAGGCGTCCGGTGGTGGAGGTGCCCGGCCCTCACCGTACGCGCCGATTCGAGTTCCTGCTCAAGCCCGATGAAACGGACGAACAGGTGCTCGACGAAACCTGCCTGCAAGCATTGCTGCGCCCGTTCAAGGGAGACACGCCGGTTTCCATCGTGCGCAAGACGGTCTACACCTTCCATGCCCGGGTCGCCGAGCAGTGGCAGGTGCAACGGGTATTTCTCGCCGGCGACGCTGCGCACCTGACCCCGCCCTATGCCGGGCAAGGCATGAACAGCGGCGTTCGCGATGCCCACAACCTGGGCTGGAAGCTGGTCGGCGTGCTGAAGGGAAAAATGGCGGAAAGCGCACTGCTGTCATACGAAAGCGAGCGTCGTGATCATGCGTGGGCATTGATCAAGTTGGCCTTGAACCTCGGCGTGGTCATGGCACCGGCCACCGTCCTGCGCGCTCGCTTGATCAGTGGCGCATTCGCCTTGATCGGCCTGTTGCCGCCGTTGCGCGATTATTTCCTGCAAATGCGCTTCAAGCCCAAACCCCGCTTCACCCGGGGCCTGGTGCTGACCGAGGGGCAAGCAGGCACCTTGTCCTGCGGACAGATGTTCCCCCAACCGAAGCTCACCGATGCCCACGGCCAGGAACGCCTGCTCGATGACACCATCGGCGCCGGCTTCGCCTTGATTCAATACGGCGACCCGACCCGCCAGCGTATCGATGAACTCAAGCATGATCTCTGGAGCCACCTTGAAGCCAGACGCATCCTGATCCTGCCCGCGTCCGTCCATGCCATACCGTCGATCCCGGGCTGCATGGTGCTTCAAGACCGTGAAGGCCAGCTCAAAACCCTGCTGGGCGATTCCCACCCGTTTCTGCTGCTGCGCCCGGATCGCTACATCGCGGCGATTTTCGACAAGGCGACCGAGACCCAGGCCGCAGAATCGCTGCAGTCACTGTTCGGCATCGCCATGCCCCACAACAGCGAAATCGAACCGAGCAGCGCGCCCGTCTTTCACTAAAACCTTCAAGCACAGAGGTGGTTATGCAAACACTCCAGACTTCCACACCTGCACGCCTGTGCTACCTGCACCTGGCGAGCAAGGACGCGCAACGGCAAATCGATTTCTATCGGCGGATGCTGGACATGGACAGCCAGGCGCAAGCCGATGGCAGCTGGATGCTCAGCGGCCCGCAACGCGCCATGCTCGTTTCCCCCGCCGACCACAGCGGCCTGCTCGCGGCAGCGTTCGACTTGGGAAGCCAACCTCGACTGCAAGAACTGCGGGTTCGCCTGCTCGGCAATGGCTGCGTGATCGAAGAGACCAACTCGCCGCTGCTTGAGCCGGGGGCGTTCCTGATCCGCGACCCCCAGGGCCGGCAAACGATATTTGGCGTCGCTCCCCCTGCCCTCCACGCCCCTCACCCAGGCATGCCGGGTCGCTTGCAGCACGTGGTGTTCCAGACCACGGAGCTGGAAGCCATGATTGATTTCTACGTCAACACGGTGGGCTTTACCGTTTCGGACAATGTCGTGGACGAGCAGACCGGCCAACTCACGACGTGCTTCCTGCGCTCGGACGACGAACACCACACCTTGGCGTTTTTCCGCGGCTCGAAAAACGAGTGGGACCACCACTGTTACGAAACCAACGAGTGGAATGACATCCGTGACTGGGGGGATCGTTTCGCCAAGGAGCGCATCACCATTTTCTTCGGCCCTGGCCGACATGGGCCTGGCAACAACCTGTTCTTCATGGTGGTCGATGCCGATCGCAACCGCCTGGAGTTCTCGGCGGAGCTCGAAGTCACCGATGCCAGCCGCCAGCCCGGTGTCTGGGCACAGGAGGAATACACCCTCAATTCCTGGGGCCGCGCCTGGATCAGGAGCTGAGCAGTTTTCCCCATCGGCGTTTGCCCCCTTAATTTCTAAACGAGGCGACCACCTGCCTCCAAAGGTAAAAGACCATGACGACTCAACCGCTCGGGCCCTACGCCATCAACGGCAACCAATACATCAACGGTACCTGGCGTGCAGGGCGCTCCGCACGCCGCCTGGACGACCGCAATCCCTTCAATGGCGAACAATTGCTGGAGATGCCCCTGGCCTCGATTGCCGATCTCGACGACGCCTATCAGGCGGCGCAGCAGGCGCAGGCCGCGTGGGCACAACTGCACCCCACCCAGCGCAGCGCTCAACTTGAAAAGCTCGCCCAAGTCATCCAGAACCGCCGCGAAGAGATCATCGACTGGCTGATCGACGAGTCCGGCAGCACCCGGATCAAGGCGAGCATGGAATGGCAATTCACGCTGAACCTGGTGCGTGAATGCACGACGATGCCGATGCAGGTTGAAGGTCGAATCCTGACCAGCTACAAGCCCGGCGAACAGAGTTTTGTCTTCCGTGAGCCCTTGGGTGTGGTGGGCGTGATCAGCCCATGGAATTTCCCGCTGTACCTGAGCATGCGCTCGGTGGTGCCGGCACTCGCCCTGGGCAACACGATCGTGCTCAAGCCCGCCAGCGACACAGCGGTGACCGGCGGCCTGCTGATTGCCCACCTGTTCGAAGAAGCCGGCTTCCCCGAGGGCTCGCTCAACGTCGTGGTCGGCGCCGGCTCGGAAATCGGCGATGCCTTTGTCGAGCACCCGGTGCCGAGCCTGATTTCCTTCACCGGTTCGACGGATGTGGGACGCAATGTCGGTCGTATTGCCACCGGTGGCAAACACATCAAGCGCGTGGCCCTGGAACTGGGCGGCAACGCGCCGCTGGTGGTGCTGGATGACGCCGACATTGAAGTTGCGGCGCACGCTGCGGTGGTCGGGCGTTTCCTGCACCAGGGCCAGATCTGCATGAGCGTCAACCGGGTGATCGTCGACCGCTCGCTGTATGCCGATTTCGCAGCGCTGGTGGTGGAGCGCGTGCGCAACCTCAAGACGGGCGATCCGACCAAGGCCGACACGGTGATCGGGCCAGTGGTCAATCAGAGCCAGCTCGATGGCCTGCTGCGTAAGCTCGACGGTGCCCGGAGTGCTGGCCTCAAGCAGCTTTGCGGCGGCCCGGCATCCGGGCTGGTGCTGCCCGCCCATGTGTTCGGTGAAGTGGGAGTCGATCAGGAACTGGCCCGCGATGAAACGTTCGGCCCCCTGCTGCCGCTGCTGGTCGCAGAAAACGAAACCCATGCATTGGCGTTAGCGAACGCCAGCGAGTATGGCCTCTCCAGCGCCGTGTTCACCCGGGACATGGCCCGCGGCTTGAATTTCGCCCGGAGCATTGTGGCGGGCATGACCCATATCAACGACATCACCGTCGATGACCAACCCAATGCCCCGTTCGGTGGTGAAAAGAATTCCGGCCTCGGTCGCTTCAACGGTCACTATGCCCTGGATGAGTTTACCCGTGCCCATTGGGTGACCTGGCAGCCCGGAGGCCATCACTACCCGTTCTGAGTCTTTGGCACCCTTGATCACACCCGGATCGGGCAAATCGACCCCTTAGCCCGATCCGTCAGAAAAACAATAATAAATAGAGGCGAAAAATGAACCATTTAGCCTGCGTGTCCACCGATCAGGTTGTTCGCTCCGACCGCTTGATGAAATGGAAAGAGTTCATGAGCGATCACCTGGGGCGTACGCCGGACTATATAAAACGGCTGGAATCGACGTTCATCGACCCGTTGCATGACAGCAACTTCCAGGGTCGGCTGGAGTACGGGGACCTGGGCCAGTTGCGTTTCTGTCGAATGACCGCCAGCGCCCATCGATATTCGCGCCACCTGAGCAAAGCGATTGATGCCCTCGATACGCCGCGTATGTTGATCATGCAGGTGGCTGGTGTCAGTCACTTCGAGCAGGGCCAGCAAAGTAGCGTGCTGGCCCCTGACGAAATGCTCTTGGTCGACTGCGGCAAACCTTTCAACGTGACCAGCATGCAAGGTTGCGAACACTTCATCCTGCTGTTCCAGGGGGCATCCGGGCAGCTCGCGCAAACCGCCGACATGCATCTTAACGGTCGCAATGGACTGGGGCGGATGCTCATGCACCTGATCAGCGATGCCTACAACCAATACCCCTTGCTGAACAACCATTCGGCCGGGCTGATCGGCGACAGCATCACCGGGCTACTGGATAACGCGCTGAAGAACAAGCAGGAAGAAAAGCAACTCGAACACGACTTCCGCTTCTTCAAGCAGAACCGCCTCAAAGCGTACATCGAGCGCCACCTGGCCGACCGCGACCTGACCATCGAACGCATCGCCAACGCCGAACAGTGCTCGGTACGCAGCCTGCACCGCGCCTTCCAGGATGAGCTGGGGTGCAGTGTCAGCGAGTACATCTGGCAGCGGCGCCTGTCACGTTGCGCCGAAGACCTGCGCAATCGGGAACATGCTCATCGCTCGCTCACCGAGATCGCCTACGCTTGGGGCTATGGCAGCAGCTCCCACTTCAGCCGGCATTTCAAATCGACGTTCGGCATGTCGCCCAGACTGTTCCGCGACACTGCGAGCGGCAGTCGGGAGAAATCAACAGCGGCTTGAGCCAGTTTCCAATTCATCTGGGTTCACGATATCCCCTGTGGGGGCTGAGCTTGCTCGCGGTTAATTTTCTTTGCCATAGATTCACCGCCAAATCGGCTCATACAAAACGCTCAAAATCCAAAGCTGACTCAAGGCTGGTCAAGCATGTTATTGCGCGATACCTACCAGCACGAATACCGATTGGTTTGCGGGTTAAACCTGGCCTTATATTTTGGTGTTGAAAAACAATCAGATGAATTACAACAGCATGAAGTGCATTTAAGGTTCAGGCGCCCTTCACCCTGCCAATAGCGAGAACGCCTCATGATCAAAATCCTAGCCGCTGTACGCAGAAAACCCGGAATGACGCATGCCGAGTTTATAAACTATGTAGAGCACACCCACGGAGAAATCGCTAAAGCCAAACCGTTAGGCGTCAAACGGTACGTGCAGAACCATGTCATCGACGCGGCTTTCGGGGTTGACGCCGACAGTGCCTACGCACAGTCCTTCCACAAAGACTCCATTACGGAGCTGTTTTTTGAAGACGTGCCAGGCTTGATTCGCACCTTCAGCGATCCCTATACCCAGCAAACCGTGGGCCCTGATGCAAAGAACTTCGCTGACCTTTCCGAGCAGCTCGCTCAATTGATGGATGAAGCGGAGACGGCTAGCACCGCTACAGCGCCTCTCCCATGGAAAGTGATGATCCTGCTGAAGAAAAATCCATCCATGGCGCTCAATCGTTTTTTCGACGCTTGGGACGCAGCTCACGAGAGCATTACCCGCGAACAGCCCGACTTCCAGAACGCCCTACGCCGGTATGTTCGCTCCCGGTATCTGCCCGAGGGTGACAAGGTGACGGCCTATTTCGGGCCAAACATCGCCGTATACGAAGGCGCCTCTAGCCTGTGGTTTGAAAATGAAGCGGATTTTTCGACCTTTCGGCAGTATCAGCGAGCGCTGTTTCAAAAACTTGCCGAGGACGGCGTGGCGCTGACGTCGGCGTCTTTTTTCGCTTACGTCAAAGAGGTCGTTATTTTCGATCACTGCTCCTAACGACCAGAAGCGCGACCCTTCTCATCCAGCAGGGTCGCAATCAATCAGATAGGCTCAGCCAGCGTCGCAGTGGACTCACGCATGATCTGCGCATGCTCTTCCTTGTCCCCGCCACTTTTCTCTATCTCGCACAGACGCGCGGAGTTCTCGACCACGAGTTGGCAACGCTCCCAGCGCCGCGTTTCGAACCGGCTCAGGGCCGTCTGTAGATTGCTATTGCCGAGCAACTCTTCGGCAAGCACGATGGCGCTCTCAATACCGATGCCAGCCCCGGAAGCCAGGTGCGGTGTGGTGGCATGCACCGTGTCTCCGATCAGCACGATTCGGCCCTTGTGCCAGGGCAACGGCACCAACAGATTGGACAGCGGACGATAGTCGATATTGGCGTCCGCCTCGTACAGTTGCGGCACCAGCGTTTGCAGGATCGGAGCTGGGAACTCACTCAACAGGCGCGCCATTTCACCCGGCCAACTGGCCGGGTCGATCCACTCGGAAAACTCGCGGCTTTCCATGAGGAACATGTACATGTGCGTTTCGGAGATTGGATTGACGCCAACCTTGGTGCTACCCAGCCAATGAGTGGGGCGCACGATTTCCGGCGGACGCTTCAGCACCGCGCGCCAGACGCTCTGATGAATGGGTTTTGGCGAGGGTGCTTCCGGGAAAAACTCCTTTCGCGTGCGCGAATGCACGCCGTCAGCGGCGACGACCAGGTCATAGCGTTCAGTGGTCCCGTCGGTGAAAGACACATCAATGCCATCATCATGCTCGATGACGCTGTCGTAGGTGATGCCCAGGCGCACACGGGTCCCCACTTCCCGCGTCCTGTCGGCAAATATTCGAGCCAGTACCGGGCGCAGGATGCCGCCACCACAGGGAATCGGCTTATCGCTGACCGGCGGTCGAAGCGCCAATTGCACGATCAGGTCGCCCACCGGTGAAAACACATCGAAATTGGTCGACAGGTACCCTTCCCCGGCGACCCTTTCCAAAATCCCAACCGTATCAAGCGCTCGCAGCGTGGGCCCACTGAGCGTAATCCCCGCTCCCAAAGGACACCACAATGGATCGATTTCGACGAGGTCCACTTCGACGCCCTGGCGGGCGAGCTGGATAGCCGCGGTCATACCGGAGAACCCTCCCCCGATCACCAGGACCTTGTTGACTGCTGCAATCATCACGCTCTCCTAATTATTCTTATTCACTCGGGCAGACATTGCATGGCGCACCAACGAGCGCTGCGGCGTCATTGCGTCAATGCCGCAGCAACATGGAATGCCGACGAAAAATGCCGGATCAGCCACGAGACTATCGAATCGGCTATCAGGGCTGAAATCGCTTTGCACAATCCGAGGTATCGCTGGCGGCGATGGGTCTCGCAGGTAAGCCGGGGGCATTACTCGGAGTGCCTGCCTTTGCGGCAGAACAAATACAAAAGCCGATGAACGACGGCTCACACGAACCGCCGTCCACCGGCCTTTAACGACGGTTGTTTACACGCTTTCCAAGCCATCCCAGCAGAGGTATTTAACCTCTAGGAACTCGTCTATTCCCAGGTGAGATCCCTCTCGCCCAAGACCGCTCTGCTTCACGCCACCGAAAGGTGCGACCTCATTTGAAATCAAGCCACAGTTGATGCCCACCATGCCCGACTCGATGCGCGCGGCGTTGCGCCAGATACGCGCCGCGTCACGGCTGAACAGATACGCGGCCAGGCCAAACTCGCTGTCGTTGGCCATGGCAATGGCTTGGTCATCCGTGTCGAAACGCACCAGCGGCATGACCGGGCCGAAGATCTCCTCACGAGCAACCCGCATCCCATGGGTCACATCAGCCAACAAGGTGGGCTCGAAAAAACACCCGCCCAGCGCATGGGGCTTGCCGCCAGACAGCAGTCGAGCGCCTTGGGCCAGCGCATCATCAACCAGCGCCTGGGATTTTCGTACCGCCGCGTCATCGATCAACGGCCCGACTTGTACACCCGGCTCCAGACCATTGCCCAGCTTCAGGCGTGCCATGCGCTCGACGATGCGTTCGGCCAGTGCGTCATAAACCGCGGACTGCACCAGCACCCGATTCGCGCCGATACAGGACTGTCCACCATTGCGAAACTTGGCCAACATCACCCCGTCAGCCGCAGCATCCAGATCAGCATCATCGAAGACAATGAACGGGGCGTTGCCGCCCAACTCCATGGAGCATTTCTTGACCGTCTGCGCCGCTTGCGCCAGCAGCAGCCGGCCCACTTCCGTGGACCCCGTGAAGGTGAGCTTGCGCACCAGCGGGTTGGCCGTAAGCTCACCGGCAATGTCGCGGGTGTCGTTGCCAGTGATCACACTGAAAACGCCGGCGGGCACGCCAGCGCGCTGCGCCAGTTCGGCGAGTGCCAGCGCGGTCAGCGGTGTCTGGCTGGCCGGTTTCACCACCATCGTGCAACCGGCCGCGAGGGCCGGAGCGGCCTTGCGTGTAATCATCGCAGCGGGGAAATTCCAGGGCGTGATCGCCGCGCAGACGCCGATGGGTTCGCGCAGGACCACGATGCGCTGAGTGTCCTTTACGCCCGGAATCAGATCACCGCGCACCCGTGTGGCTTCCTCGCCAAACCAGCGCACAAAAGACGCCGCGTAATCGACTTCACCCCGCGCCTCCTCCAGTGGCTTGCCCTCCTCCAGGGTAATCAGCGTGGCAAGGTCCTCCCGATGTTCAACCATCAACTCATACCAGCGGCGCAACACCTCGCCACGGCGTTTGGCCGTCAGGCGACGCCATGGGCCAAAGGCCTCATTCGCCGCGTCGATGGCGTGCCGAACTTCAGTTTCACGACAACGCGGCAACTCGGCCAGCACCGTTTGGTCCACCGGATTACGCAGCGTGTAGTGACCGTGCGGCGTCTCGGTCAGCCACTCACCGGCGATATAGGCACCGTCACGCCACAGCGTGGGATCTTTAAGTAAATGCTTCACTGTGCAACCCTCCTGATCAGCACGGATGACGCCCGATCATGAAGGCGCTGTCAGGATCCGAAGTCACCGGCAACCCCGACGCAACCAACCCTTGACGCAGCGACTTCATGAAGCGATCCGGCACGCGCATCGCCGGGGCACGCAGTGGGCCGCCGTTGAAGCCGGCGAGCCAGTCCTGGTATTTCCACATCGTGCGATTGAGCACACCAGTGCCGCCGGCATAGCTTTGCGCGGCGGCGCCGTTGGCGCTGCGTGCCGGATTGACCTTCCAGTACAGTTCCATCGCCTCTTCAAAGCGGCCCGTGCGTGCCAGTTCGAAAGCTTTCGGGTAGTAGTCGCTCATCCAGGCGGTGTTGCTGGTGCCGGAAAACTGCAACTTCATCAGGCTCATCAAGGGGATTGCGTCGCCTTCGATCGGGCAACTGATCACCACCTGATCACGGAAGTGGTAATACATCTCACAAATGCCCGCCGGCAGCGGGAACCCTTGCTCGGACTTGATGGCCGCGATATTCGGGCAATCGGCCAACAGCCGACGAACCAACTCCAACGACATCCCCGCCGGATGCACGCGCTCGAAGCCCCAGAGCGGAATCGGGAAGAGCATGACGGCAAGGTCCGTCGCGTCGCAGAACGACTTGGTGTAGTCGTAGATTTCCTGCTCGCTGGTCGGCCAGAACTGCGGCGGATAGGAGAGCAGGACGATGTCGGCACCGGCATTCTCGGCAAGCTTCACCGCCTCGATATTCTCGGCAAGCGTGCCAAAAGCCGCGTGGAAGAACAGGATCAGGTTTTTCCCCGACTCACGGGCCCAGGCGGTGAACTGCGCGTTCTCCTGGGGAGAGATCGCCAGTTCGCTGCACAGCAACGTGGCGCTGTAGCCCAGGCCGACCGTATGTTCAATGTCGTGGCGAATGCCACGTTCGTTGAGTCGCTTCAGATCGGCGCTAAAACTTGGAATGGTGACCGCCGAGCAGCCCACCAGGTTTTCCCGCGCCCAGGCACGGGCATCTGCTTTCTTGTATGTGGCCATGATGATTTTCCTTCGAACAGTGGAGGGGTTATTTCGAGACAGGGACAATGCTGGCGGGCAACTCGATGCCGAGGCCTTGTTGCCGGGCGCGCTCGTACAGCGCTTGGGCGATGACGACGTCCTGCAGCGCCGAGCCAACAGACTTGTAGAGAACGATGTCGCTTGCGTGCTGGCGCGGTATGACACGGCCCGCGACGAGGTCCGACAGCGCGACCAATTTGTCGGCGACATAAACGCCGGCACTGATCGCCGCAATGGCGTCACCGGTATCGTGAAGCACCTCTTGCGGCATATCGGCGACGATGCAGACGGCTCGCTCCATCGTGACCGGGTCAACTTCCCGTTGCTCAGGCAAGGTGGAACCCAACGACACAACCGTGGCCCCCGGGCAAAGCCAAGCGCCTTGCAGGACCGGAGATTCGTCACGACTGCGGGCGGCACAAATCACCACGTCGCAATCCTGCACAGCTTCTTGCGCGCTGTTCACCGCTTGGATCTCCAGCCCTGGCCTGAAGCTCTCGGCAAAACGCTCGCGGCTAGCGGGCGTTGGACTGAATACCCGGACATGCGCCACATCGCGCACGGACTTGAGGCAGTCCAATGCGCCACGGGCCTCAAACCCCGAGCCAATCACCCCCACCCGCAGCGCGCGCTTGGGCGCCAGTAAATCGACTGCCAGCGCAGCGGTTGCCGCGGTGCGCAAACCCGTCACCCGGTTGCCGTCGATCAGGGCACTGAGCGCCATGGTTTTCTGATCGAACAACGCAATCAGGTAGCTGGCGCAGCGCGCCCGCATGGAGGCTGCGATCAACTTGCAGCCCATATGGCCGCCAGCCGGAGGTACGGCAGTCAAACTGCGCAGCCAGATGCCATCGCCCCGGGCCATGGAGCGAGGCGGCACCATGGCATCCGATGCAGGGCGTGCATACGCCTCGGCGAGCGCGGCGACGGCGGTGCTCCAGTCGGCGAGCGAGGCCACATCGGCGTCACTGAGAAAAAGCGTCGGGGCAATGACTTGGAGTTCTTGGGCGTGATGCATGGCGCAAACCTCGCAATCGGGGATCAGTCGTTGGTTGACTGACACCCTACGAGGCGCGCCCCCCACCGAATACTGCTGGGGATGCAAAGCAGCTATCGCTTAAATCGATGGCATGGACAGATTGCAAATCAGCCGTCGCACTTCACGGGAAGCACGGGTCAAGGGGCGCCGGGGCGATTCGACCAGCACGACAAAGCGCTCCAACACGGGCTCTATAATGCGCGATGAAATAAGTCGTTGATCCAGTGAGCCCGGCAACACCGAGGCAATCGCATAGCCTCCGCCTGCCGCGACGACTTCGTACTGGAGCTGGACCGAGTCGGCTTCCACGGCCACGCACAGTTCCACGCCTTGCTCCGCAGCCAAATGATCGAGCCTGGCCCTCAGCAGATGCGGCCGCCCAGGCACGACCAATGGCAACCCAGATAGATTTTCCAGCGCAATATCTCGATTTCCGAGCAGAGGATCGGCGACGGGTCCTACCAGGTGCAGCGGTAGCCTGGCCAACAGATGAGCTTGGCCGACGCTCGCCTCGCTCTCGCGCAGCACCAGCGCCATATCCAGACGACCATCGTGCAACTGCTCTTCGAGTTGAGCACTGGCGCCCTCGATCAGGTGCAATCTCACCCCGGGCATCTGCGCGCGCACCGCAGAAAAGAGCGTCCCCGCAAACCGGCGCACCGCGGAAGGCAACATGCCCACAACTACCTCCCCCACCGGCTTTCCACGCAGGTTGCGAATGTCATCGACAAGGCTTTCAGCGTTCGCCAGAAGATCCGATATACAGGGCAGCAACTGCTCGCCAAATTCGGTCAGAACCACCCCACGTCCGTTGCGATGGAACAGGCGTTCGCCACATTGCGATTCGAGCAGGGCAATATTGCGACTCACCATGGACTGCGGCATGTCCAGTAGTACGGCCGCTTTGCTGAGACTGCCAGCCGCCACGACCCGGACGAACAAAGTCCAGCGGGGATCGATGATGGTGAGCGCCGTGGCAGTAGGCTGCGTGGCCATGTCCGGCACCGGGTAGCTCTGGTTCTCCGTCATGTCATCAACTCTTGGCGGGCCTGGTGCAAGTATTCGCGACTGTCCTGGAGATGCAGGCGCATCGCGGCACGCGCACACTCAGTGTCCTGATGGAAGATCGCCTGGTAAA
Source organism: Pseudomonas sp. Yb2C2 (assembly GCF_052112325.1). Lineage (NCBI taxonomy): Bacteria > Pseudomonadati > Pseudomonadota > Gammaproteobacteria > Pseudomonadales > Pseudomonadaceae > Pseudomonas > Pseudomonas sp. Yb2C2. Next base: position 101,953 of record NZ_JAVAJK010000014.1, read on the forward strand.
TCTGCTCGTGCTCGCTTTGCATGCGCTGTTCGTAATGCAAAGGCTCATCGTGAAACAGACGCGCAGAATCCAGTCGGCTGCGGGGGATGATGACCTCGCCCAGGTTGAGCAGTGTGCTGGCGATGTAGGGGTTGCCGGTCGCCTGGGCAATGCCCAAATGGAATTGAAAATCCAACGCCGCCCGATCATTGACGCTGACATCCGGCTGCCCGAGCTGATCGAGAAGTGCCCGCAACCCCGTCAACTGATCCGTGTTGCGTCGCTGGGCCGCGAGCCCGGCGGCTTCGACCTCAAGACCGATCCGAAACTCCATGATCGCCAGCGAATCGGTGATGAGACCGATCGTCTCCGGGTCGATGAAGGCCCCCAACGACAGGGCGCTACCGCATACAAAGGTCCCTATGCCGTGGCGTGTCTCGACCATTCCCCCGGCCTGTAGACGCGACATGGCCTCGCGCACCACGGTCCTGCTGACGCCATGCTCCAGCATCAGGGCCGACTCGGTGGGCAACTGTTCACCGCCACGCAGCCGTCCCTCGATAATGTGCTCCGACAGCAGCGCCTCAAGCCCCTGGGACAGGCTAGCGCGCTTTTTCCCACCGGCAGCCGGCACGCTCATTCCTCGAAAATCGCTACGGCGCGGACGAAACCGGCCGAAGCGTGCCTGATCTTGTAGGGGAAGCAGGACACCTGGAAACCATGGGCCGGCAGGCATTCCAGGTTGGCCAGCTTCTCCATCTGGCCGTAACCGATGTCGCGTCCGGCCTTGTGCCCTTCCCAGATGATCGAGGCGTCGCCTGTGGCGGCGAAGCGTTCGCGTGTGTACTTGAACGGCGCGTCCCAGCTCCAGGCATCGGTGCCCACCACGCGCACGCCGCGTTCCAACAAGTACAACGTGGCCTCACGGCCGATGCCAACCCCGGCGTCCAGGTACCCAGGCTGGCCAAACAGCGCGCCGGCACGGGTATTGACCAGGACAATGTCCAGCGGCCGTAGAATATGGCCAATACGCTCCAGCTCTGCTTGCACTTGGGCAGCGCTGACCACATGGCCATCCGGCAAATGACGAAAGTCCAGTTTGACGCCGGGTTGCAGGCACCAGTCCAGCGGCAACTCGTCGATGCCAAACGCCGGCTTGCCACCGTCCGTGGTCGAGGCGTAGTGCCAAGGGGCGTCCATGTGCGTACCGCTGTGCGTGGTGATCTGCAGGCGCTCGGCCGCCCAGGATTCGTCGCCAGGCAGTTGCGCCTTGGACAGGCCGGGAAACATCGCGGCCATCTCCGGCCAGCCTTGCTGATGGTCCATGTAGTCGATTTTCGGCAGCAACGGCGGTGGATCGGTGTAGGGGTTGTTGTCCAGGGTGACGGACAGGTCCACGAGGCGGCGTTTAGCTGTTTGCATGATCAGTCACTCCAAGCGCCACCCGTCCACGCATACGACGCGCCGGGGCAGCAGCGTTCAAACTGTTTCGTATCAAGGCGCCGGCAGAGCCGTCATGGCGAAAGCCAAGGGCGCGGGCCAGAGGGGTTTTCATTGCAGGGAAGTTGCCGAACAACGCTTGCAGCCCGGCATCCGGCGCGAAGCTGATCAGCGCGCGGCGTTCCTGGCCGTAGGCTGCGGCCAGGGCATCGATGACCTGGGCAATGGACAGGTGCAACAGCGGCAGTTGCCAGACACGTGACGCGCCGAGCTCGGCCGCCGGCAATTCGGCGGCCCGCAGCAGGTTATCCACGCAACACCGCACGGACATCCACCACGCCTGCGCCTGCGGCGACACCGGGCAGCAATACGGTTCACCTTGAGCGAAGGCGTAAAGTAGATCGCTCATGAACGCCGAGCGCAGCCCATTGGGTTCACGTGGACGGGCGACGATGCCGGGCAGGCGCACGGCACGACCGTCCACCTCGCCCCGTCGGGCAAGGTCATTGATCGCCATTTCCACCATTGCCTTGTGCGCACCGTAACTCAACTGCGGGTGCGGCACGGCACGCTCATCCATGCGAGCCGGCAGGTCGCCGCCGTACACCGCCACGCTGCTGGCATACACCAGCACCGGCGTACCAGGCTGCTCGCGCAACTGGTCAAGCAACTCCAGGCTTGCCAGCAGGTTGACCTGATAGCCCAGTGAATAGCGCTGCTCGGCCGCGCCACCCGGGATGCTGACCAAGTGAAAGACCACATCGATGCCATCGGCCAAGGCCCGGCGCAATAACGCGGCGTCGGTGACACTGCCGCAATGCCGGCGCAGGCGCTTATCCTCAGCAAACCCCACCAATTCCTTGTCCAGTAATATCAACGCGCTGATCGACCGGCCTCGCAACTCATTGGTTTGGAGCAATCGTTTCACCAACGCCCGGCCGACAAAACCATTGGCCCCGGTAATCATTACGCGCATGGGAGGCCTCCGCGCACGATGCACTGGTCTATCGCCCCGAACACCGACTGCCCTTGCAGATCGAAGACCTCCATGCGCACGCGGTCGCCAAAGCGCATGAAGGACGTCTGTGGCGCGCCGTGCTCAATCATCTCAACGGCACGACGCTCGGCGATGCAGGCCGCGCCCACCGTGGGATCGGCATTGGAAACGGTGCCGGAACCGATCACGCAGCCGGCCCTGAGTCGCCGGGTCAGCGCCGCATGGGTGATCAATTGATGAAAGCCGAAATGCATGGCGCCACCGTGGGCATTACCGAACCACTGGCCATTCCATTCGACCCTCAGCGGCAAGTGCACACGCCCGTCGCGCCAGGCCTCGCCCAACTCGTCGGGGGTGATCGCCACCGGGGCAAAACTTGACGAGGATTTGGCCTGGATAAAACCGAAGCCGGTCTTCATTTCCCGAGGGGCGAGCGCACGCAAGCTGACATCGTTGATTTGCACGATGAGCCGAATATGGTCAACGGCGTCCAGCGCCGAGCAGCCCATGGGGACCTCATCGACCAACACCGCGAATTCACCTTCAAAATCGATACCGTGGCTTTCACTGGGCAGCACGATGTCGTCGTGAGCGCCCAGAAAGTCATCGCCACAGCCCTGGTACATCAGCGGCGTGTGTTCAACACCTTCGATCGGATCCAGCGCGAACGCCTTCTGCATGCGCTCGCCATGACTGAGGAAAGACGAAGCGTCCAGCCACTGCCAGGCACGTGGCAAGGGCGCGGCGGCTCGCTGCGGATCAAAGGCGAAGGCCCCGGTCAGCGTGCCTTCGTTCAAGGCGTCATACCGCATGCGCAAAGCCGTTTCGACGCTCGGCCAATGCTCGATAGCCTCCCGCAGCGTCGCGGCGATATCGCTGGCCTCCACCGCCCAGGCCAGGTCGCGCGACACGACCAAGAGGCGACCGTCGCGGCTGTGATCTTTCAGGGTGCTGAGCTTCATGCCGGTTCTCCTTGCAGCTCGGGGGCGAAGCGGCCATCGAGCAGCACGAACAACATGCGCGCCATCTGCTCGGTGCGATTGCTCCAAGCGTGGTTGGTGCCGCGCTGCACGACGATGTCACCGCGCTTGAGATGCACTTCCTCGCCATCGAGCACCAGCCACACCTCCCCCTCCGTGACCACGCCGTAATCGAGCGTTTCGGTGCGGTGCATCAGCTTGTGTTTGGAATCCGCCTGCCCCGTGCCGGCATGGGCCTGGCCAATTTCGACAAAGGCCGCCGCGGCATCCTCGGCGCTGATTTGGTTCTGCATGCTGTCGGGCGGGATATCCACCACGCGAATGACGCTGCCCAGGGGTGCCGGACTCAATTGAAGCGGCTTGCGGGTGGGGTCGTCGCCGTTATCCAGCACGGCCGGGCTGGCGCCACTGCTCCAGATCTCATGGAAGACCGTGCCAGGCACGGCCTTGAGCGGGAAGCTATTGGGCGTCGGTCCGCTGAGCGCGACCACCGCCTGGCCCTGGGCATCGTGCCCGGTGACCACGCGTTTGAAACCAGGAAGTTGTTGCATGTCCGACTCCTCAATCAGTTGGCGAAACACCGCAGCGGGTAAAGATGGATGCATGGAAAAACCTTAAAGATCGAGCACCAGCCGCGCGCTCCTGGCGCGCGAGCAACACGGCGTGAACTGGTCGTTGCGGGCTCGCTCGGCATCGGTCAAGAACATGTCACGATGCTCTGGCTCGCCTTCCAGCACGCGCGTGATGCAGGTGCCACAGATGCCCTGCTCGCAAGACAACGGGATCTCGATGCCGGCCTCCGACAGCACCTGGGCAACGCTGAGCGCGGCCGGCACTTGGAAACACTGTCCGGTGCTCGCCAGTTGCACTTCGAACCCGCCCGCCTCACCCGCCGGGGCAGCGGCGGCGGCAAAGTACTCACGGTGCAGTCGCGCCTCGGCCCAGCCCTGCTCGCGAGCCGTGCCGAGCACGTGTTCCATGAAACCGTTGGGGCCACAGACGTACAGGTGACGGTCGGCGGCTGGCCCGGATAAAACCCGAACGGCGTCGAGACGCTGGGCATCCTCGCCATCGTCCACATGAACCTGCACACACTTGGCAAACGTCGAATGGCGCAGGTACTCGATAAAGGCCATGCGCCCGACCGAGCGACCGCAATAGTGCAGCTCGAAAGGCGCGCCGATCCGCGCCAGGCGCTCGGCCATGCAGAGAATCGGCGTGATGCCGATACCGCCGGCGAACAGCACGCTGTGCCCCGCCCCATGCTCAAGCGGGAACAGATTGCGTGGCTCGCTGATGCGCAGCCGGCTGCCTTCGTGCACTTGCTGGTGCATGGCCTGCGAACCGCCGCGAGACGCTGGGTCGAGCAACACTCCCAGCAGGTAGCGGTGGCGTTCTTCCGGGTGATTGCACAGCGAGTACTGGCGCACCAGGCCATTGGGCAGGTGCACGTCGATATGCGAGCCAGCGCTGAAGGCAGGCAGCATGGAATTTTCGACCGGGGCCAGTTCGAAGCTGTAGATGCCCTCGGCTTCGAGGCGCTTGCGAGTGACGATGACTTCAATCATCACTGGGCACCCGCAGGCTGTTCGGCAGCAATCATGCGGTCGAGGACACGCCGCGCCCGGACCGCTCCTGCATCACCAATCAGCAGGACCGGCTTCAAGTCCCAGAACGATGCAGCGCCCATCATGCGCTGCTGCGCCTCGAGCATTGGCAAGTCTTCATCGGCAAAGGGCCGGCTGATCGCGGCCGCCTGCTCATCAGCGAATCTCTCGGCAAATTCGCCCATTGCCTTGGGGAAACAGACTGAGAACCAGTAGTGAGTCGTGGTCTCGGTCTCTGGAGTGAACAGATGCGGAATCGGTGTGGAAACGCCCTTATCCCTGGGGAGCCCGGTCGCCACGGCGCCGGAAAACAGCAACATGTTCGCCGGAGCATCCCAACGCACATCGATCCAACGGTCCACCGGTGTGCCCTGAGGAATGTTCCAGGCGGTGTAGAGAAACTCCGGCATGATTTCCGCAACCGTCTGGCGGTTGGACCAAACGGTGTTGCCCTCCTCTTGCACGCTGGTCAACGCGCTCTTGACGCCATCGCCACCCAGCGTAGACGGGTGCAAGAATTCGATATGACTCAGGTCCATGATGTTGTCGGTTTCCAGCACGTAGTTGGCTCTGGCGTGCAGGTAGCGTTTGCCGACATACCAACGGTCTTCATCCATGCAACTGAAATCCGGAATCAGCGTCGCATCGGCCAGTTGTGCATCGCCCATCCAGATCCACAGCAGGCTGTAGCGTTCAACCAGCGGGTAGGCCTTGACCTTTGCCGCCTTGGGAATGGCACCATCACCATGAGGGTTATGCACACAGGTGCCGCTGCCATCGAATTCCAGGCCGTGGTACGGACAACGCACCGCATCGCCTTTGAGGATGCCCATGCCCAGGGGCGCGAAACGGTGGGGACAGCGATCGGCAATGGCTTGGGCATTACCTTGGGTGTCGCGAAAAAACACCACGGGTTCATTGAGCAAGGTTCGTTGGAACAACTCGCCAGCCTTGATCTCGTTTCCCCAGGCGGCCGCGTACCAGACGTTGCGTAGAAAGCTCATCGCAGTTCCTCTTTTTCATAGTTTGATGACCGACTGGCTTGCGTCTCCGCTCGCTCGGCTTCCATCAATCGACGCAGAACACGTCGACAGCGCACGGCCCCTGCATCGACTGGCAGCAACACAGGGTTGAGGCCAAGCAGTTCAACCTCACCAATCTGGCGCTGTTGAGCCTCGACCATGGGTTTGTCTTCACCGGCGAAAATACCGATCAACATCTCCTGGACGAAGGCATTCAACTGCGCATTGTCCTGCTCGAAACTGCGCGTGTTGGCAAAGAAGTAATGGGTGTTCATCGCGTCCTGCGGTGTCATCAGATGCAGGTTCCAAGTGACAGCCCCCTCCTCCCTGGGACGCCCTGGCACAGTGGCGCCACTGCCCAGCAGCATCAGCCCGGGCGCGTGCCAGATGACCTCGGCCCAGACGTCTGCTCGGGTCGGGTCTTCAAGCTGAGCGGCGAAAGCCGGTGGAGGGACATCATCCGGTGCCCACCAACTGATGCGCACACGATCGTTGGGCAATTCCTCAACGGTGGCACGCGTGTGCGACAACGCCCCGCCACCGAGCGTATCCGGGTGCAGGAAATCAACATGGCTCAGGTCCATGATGTTGTCGGACAGCAACTCGTAGTGCGCACGGGTCGGCAAATACCCATGCCCTTTGGCATGGGTGGGCGCCTGCTCGAAAAAGGAAAAATCAGGAATCAAGGCATCGCTGGCCAGGTGACGATCGCCCGGCCAGACCCAGATCGCCCCGTGGCGCTCAACGGCCGCGAAACCGCGAACACAGGCGGCCTTGGGGATGTTTCCTTCGCCATGGGGATTGTGCGTGCATTGGCCACTGCCATCGAAACGCAGGCCGTGGTACGGGCACTGGACGCTGTCGCCGACAACCTTGCCCATGTGCAGCGGGGCAAAACGGTGCGGGCAACGATCGGCGAGCGCCTGGATCACACCGTGGCTATCGCGAAAGAACACGATGGGTTGCTCGACGATGGTTCTGCCCAGCATGCCACCTTGCGCCAGCTCGTCTGCCCATCCAGCGATGTACCAGGTGTTGAGCAAATAACTCATGATGTTCTCCTCGTTGTTCTTATTTTTATGAAACGTCGAATGGGCAGGTCAGTGCTCAGGGTCTGCGACAACCGCAGTAGTAAAAGCAGCCCCGCTGCCTCGCAACCGAAGACAGGCCAGGGCTACCACCAGCTGAACGCCCGCGACGATGCCCAGTGCGGCTGGCAAGGCGCCGATTACCCCGCCGGTGATCGCCAGCACCACCAGCGGGCTGGCGAACTCACCGGCGAAGAACATCGCCGTGAAGCCGCCGGCCGCGCGGCCGCGCTGCTGGAAGTCGACCTGGCTCATGATCCAGGTGAGCAGGGTTGGCATCATCAGGCCGATGCCCAGGCCGTTGATCAGGACGGCGATCACCACCAGCCCATGACTGTCGGCTACCGCCAGCAGCCCGCCACCCATCCCGGCCGCGACGAAGGCCAGGAGCATCTGCCGGTGCGCCGGCACACCACTGAACAGACGGAAACTCAGGGCGCCAACCAGCACGCCGAATTGACTGGCGCCCATGGTCAAGCCGATCTGCTGAGCGCCTTCAACGTGCAATAGGTTGAGTAGATAACCGACTTGTACCGGCACGATGAACAGGCTCAAGCCCGCCAGGAAAGACAAGCCATACAACGGTGCCAAGGTGCGCCAGGGGAATGCCCTGCTCATCGCCTTCTTCTCGATGGCCGCATGCCCGCGCGGCTCCCAGAGCAACCAGGCCATCAGCGGCAGCAACACCAGCCCCAGCCCATACAGGGCAAACGGGGTACGCCAGCCGTGCTCGCCGAGCACACCACCGACGGCAATGAAGATCGCCGCCGACAACGACGTCGCGACCATTTGCAGGGCGAACATGCGTTCACGTCGTGCGCCGCTGTAGTAGTCACCCATCATCGTTGTGCAGCAGGTCATGATCGCCGCTTCGGCCACGCCGATGCCGGCGCGGCTGATGACGATGACCTGCAGCGACTCCAGCCACAACGGCAGCACGCCACAGACGGTGTAGAGCACCATCGCACCGATCAGCAACGTCTTGCGCCCCAGCCGGTCGGCGATGATCCCTGCCACGGATGCCAACAGCGCAATCATCAACGCCGGCAGCGTCAGGGCGATGGGCACCAGCACGGCCACACCCGGTGTGTCGGCGAAGTGTTCCTGCATACGCGGCAGGACGGGGGCCAGCAGCACCGCACCGAGCACTGGCAGGCAACTGCCGAGCAACAGCAACAAGGATTGCGGTAGCCGCGCCTGGCGTTCAACGTTCATCGCGCACCTCCGCAGGTTGCGCCGCGCAAAATGCCATACCGAAGGCGCTCAGGCCGGCGATGACGTCAAGCCATAGAGACTGCTGGAACAGAGATGCACGAGACATGGGAAAGTCCTTTCTTGTTGTTATGACGTGACAGGGTCAGCAGCCGCTGTCGTCGTTTGATCGTGTCCCGACGTCAGGCGCAGTGAGTGGTGCTTCACACAGGCCCCCTCCTCGGCTACGGCCGGCATTAGCGGCAAGCTCAATGGGTGGCTGGGTCTGGCCTCGGCCGACCCCGCGCTCACCCGCTTGCTCGGCAACAGGAAGTGAGCCAGGGCTGGCAATAGAACCAGCGCACCGACCATGTTCCAGACGAACATGAAGGCCAGCAGCACGCCCATATCAGCCTGGAACTTGATTGGCGAAAACATCCAGGTGGCCACGCCGATCGCCAAGGTCACGCCAGTCAGCATCACCACCTTGCCGGTGGACAGCAGTGCCCGGTAATACGACTCAGACAAGCTTGTGCCCTGGCGCATATGACCGAGCAGGATGCTCATCACGTACAGCGCGTAGTCGACGCCGATGCCCACGCCGAGGGCAATCACCGGCAGGGTCGCGACCTTGACGCCGATGTTCAGCCAGACCATCAGCGCCTCACAGAGGATCGATGTGAGCATCAGCGGAATCACCGCGCAAATCGTGGCGCGCCAGGAACGGAAGGTGATCAGGCACAGCAGGATCACCGCGCCGTAGACCCAGAACAGCATTTCGCGGTTGGCCTGCCTGACGACGATGTTGGTCGCGGCCTCGATCCCGGCATTGCCAGCGGCCAGGAGGAACTGGACGTCATCGGTATTGTTCGCCGCGGCGAATTGCTCGACGTGATCCACCAGGCGGCTCAAGGTTTGCGCCTTGTGGTCGGAGAGGTAGACGTACAGTGTCAGCAGGCTGCAGTCTTCGTTGTACAAACCGCGCGGTGCCCCGGCGGTGACCATGTTGAGCATCGCCTGGTTGTTCTGCAGCTCATACCATTTCGGGCTGCCTTCGCTCAGGCCCACCAGCATGCGGCGGTTGAGCAACGCCAGGGAATTGGTCGAATCGACACCCGGCAAGGTGCGCAACTGCCAGTCGAGGGCATCGACCTTGTTCAGGATGTCATAGCGCGAACAGGCGCTGGCGGGTGTCTTGATCATGACCGCGAACAGATCGCTGCTGGCGCCGTAATGCCGGGTCAGGAATGCATCATCCTGGTTGTAGCGCGAGTCGGCCCGCAGCTCAGGCGCGCCCGCATCCAGGTCACCGACTTTCAATTGCAGGCTGACGATGAAGCCGAGCGTCGCCAGCGCCAGGCTCAGGGCGATGCACAGCGCCGCCCACCGGCGCTGGGTGAACAGGTCGAGGAAGCGCCAGAATCCGTGGCGATTGTGGCCGGCCAGTTCGGCGTGCTCGCTTTTCAGGCTCAGTTGCGCCGCACGGCGGCTGACCCCCACATAAGAAAGCAATATCGGCAGCAGGATCAAATTGGTGAAAATCAGCACCGCCACGCCGATACTGGCAATCATCGCCAGGTCCTGGATCACCTGGATCTTGATGATCATCAGCACCGCGAAACCGACCGCATCACACAGCAGCGCGGTGAGGCCGGCGAGAAACAGGCGGCGGAAGGTGAAGCGTGCGGCGACCACCCGGTGCATGCCGCGCCCGATATCCTGCATGATGCCGTTCATCTTCTGTGCGCCGTGGCTCATGCCAATGGCAAACACCAGGAACGGCACCAGCACCGAATAGGGGTCCAGTTGATAATTGAGCAGCGGCAGCAAGCCGAGCTGCCAAACCACCGCCACCAATGAGCAGAACACCACCAACAGAGTGCTGCGAATGCAGCGGGTGTACCAATAAAGCACCACCGTGGTGATCAGGATCGCCACGGCGAAGAACATCAGGATTTGCCGTAGGCCGGCAATCAGGTCACCGACTTTCTTGGCGAAACCGGTGATGCGGATGTCGATGCTGTCGCTCTGGTATTGGCTGCGCAACGACTCCAGCTGTTGTGACAGCCGGGTGTAGTCCAATGGCTGACCATCGGGCGTCCGCTGCAGCAGCGGTACCTGGATGATGCTCGAAGCCTGGTCGAGCGCCACCAACTGGCCGATTTCGTTGGACAGTTGCACGTTGCGCCGCAAGGCCGCAAGGCTCGTGGCGCCGCCATCGTAGTTATCCGGAATGACCGGACCACCTTCCAGGCCTGCTTCGGTCACTGCCACCCAGCGCGTGGCCGGCGTCCAGAGCGATTTCATGTACGCACGGTCGACACCGGGCAGCAGGTAGATCTTGTCGCTCAACGCCTGCAGGGTCTTGAGGTAGGCGCTGTCATAGATGTCGCCCCCCTTGTTGACCACTGCAATGCGCACCGCATTCCCCAGCCCGCTCAACTCCTGCTGGTGCTCAAGGTAGTTGGCGATATAGGGCTGATGGGTGGGAATCATTTTTTCGAAGCTGGCATTGAGCTCGACACGACTGGACTGCCACCCCAGCACCAGCGTGGTCGCCAGGCACAGCAGCAACACCCACAGACGATGGTTGAACAATGCTCGTTCGAGCAGCGAGCCGGAGCGTGGATCAAAGTCATCGAACGTACTTGCACGAGACGGGGAAAATTTATCAGGGGACGTCATAACCTCACTCCGGAGCGGCAGTGGCTGGCTGCGTAAGACGCTGCAGCCCGGTGAAACCGGCAACGATCAAGCTGCCATCGGCGGCCTCGATCACACTTGAAACAGGTTTGCCCAAGGGCGTTCCCAACGGCAGCAGCGCCGCCCCGGTCTGCTCGCTGTTGCGAAACAGCATGCCGCCCTGGTTGACCAGCAGTAGTTGGCCGTCGGCCAGGCGTGTGGCGTCGTTGAAGGAGATCGGTACGGGCACCGAAAGACGCTGGAAACTTGCGCCGGCGTCGTGGGAGACAAAGGCATTGCCCTTCAGACCGGCGACCATCAGCGCGCCATCCGCGCGGTTCTGCAGGGTGAAGAAACTACCTTCGTAGGGGCTGTCCAGTTGACTGAACGACAGCGCATCGTCGTCCGAGCGTGCCAGGTAGCCCTGCTCGCCAGCCAGGAACCAACGTGTGCCGTGGCGACTGATGGCGTACAGGTGCAAGCCGTTGGGGTTGGCAATTTGCCCCATCAGCGATTGCCAGGTGGCGCCACCATCGGTGGTCAGCAGCGCCAAACCGTAGGCACCGACGATCAGCCCGCGATGTGCGTCGACGAACTCCAGTGCCAGAAAGGGTTTGTCTGGACCATCGGCGACAAGACGCTCGGCATTTTGTACCCGTATCAGGGCGGCATCCGGGTCGACAGCGGTGGCTTGTTCCGCCTTGGCGGCGTCCAGTTCCAGCTGTGCCACGCGTACGCCGTCGAGCTGCAGCGTCCAGTGCTCGCCGCCGTCCAGCGTCGCCAGCACCACGCCCGCATGACCGACTGCCCAGCCCTTTTGCGCATCCACGAACCGCACCGCCGTCAGGCTGACCGAAACCGGTACCGAAGCCTGGTGCCAGCTTTGCCCATTGTCGTCGGAGAACAGCACCAGGCCGCGCTCACCCACGGCCACCAGGCGTGTGCCGGCACGCGCCAGGTCGATCAATACGCCGCTCTGCGCAGCCGGTACCCGCATGGCCGGGGTATTGAGCGGCACGCCCACCGCTGCCGACCCGGCCAGACACTCGCTCGTGGCGAGGGGCAAATACAAGGCCAACAGCAACGCGCTCGCCTGACTGATTCTGTTCATAACCTACCTCGGACAAACACTCGTATCCCAAGGGCAGACCGGCAGGCCTGCCCTTCACTCTCGGCTCAGGTCTAACGCACGCCCCGCCCCGCCATCGCCGCGGGCGAGAACTCCGAGGACTTGTAGCGATCGACCGCGCGATACTGATCCGGCAACCCGGCATAGAGATTCTGGATAAACCACGCACCGGAGGTCAGGTCATAAAAACCTGAAGAGAGTTGCACCAGCCCAGGCAGGTCGGGCAATACGGAAGGCAGCGACCAGAGGGTCTTGGCCAGTTGGCCGCTGGCATCCCAACGGTCGCCGAGCAGGGCTTGCCAAGTGTCTTCATCGAGGTAGTAACGCCCCTTGGGCAACTGGTGGCGCTTGCCGGCGGCCACCGTCGATTCGAGCACCCAGACGCGGTGCAATTCCCAGCGCACGTAGTCCGGGTTCAGATGGTGCTTGCCCAGCAGGTCCTGCGGCTGGGCAGCGTTTTGCACCTTGTTGGTGTTGTAGGGGACATACATCTCCTGCTTGCCCACCAGTTTCCAGTCGAACCGGTCCGTGCGACCACCCCACACACTCAACTCATCGAAGGACATGACCCCGGCAGTGGACGGCGTCGGCGTATCGCAGCAAGCGTTGGGCAGCGTGCGTACCCGGCGTTGACCGCTCAGGTAGACATGGGCCTGGGATTTGTCACCGTTGATGTTTTCACGCCCCAGGATCTGCTCACCGGCACGAATCGCCGGGCCGAGATTGACAAAGTGCACCTGCCAGTAGTCGCCCGAATAGTTCTCAGGGCCGCCCTCCTGAAAGTAGTAGGGCATTTCCTGGGTCAACAGGCCGTCGCTGGTCATCACCTGGTTGCCGTCAGCGGTCATCAGATAGTGGCGAAAGTGCCCCGCCACCGAAGTGCCGCGCCAGTTCAGCACATGGTTCCAGATGGCTTCGGTACCATTCTGTGGAATCGGGAACGGGATCCCGCCATAGGCACCGTCGGGGATCAGTCCGGCGCTGCTGTCGACCAGTTTGGCGCGGGTCGCATTCTTGAACGTGTTGTCATAGACCCACTGCGGCGCGGCCGCCGTGCGCCGGGTCGGATAGACATCGATGCGATAGGTGTCCGGGAAACGCTTGAACAGCTCCTTGGTGCCGTCGCTGAGTTTGTCGGCGTACTTGGCCAGGTTCTGGGCGGTGATGCTGTACAAGGGTTTGTCCGCAGCAAATGGATCGCTGCGTTTGCCGCCCGAGACGTAGCCTGGATCAACCTTGGTGTAGCCACCGTCCCAGGCCGGAATACTGCCGTCGGCATTGCCGGCTTTCTCGGCACCGAAGGGCGTCAGGGTCTTGCCCAGCGCGGCCGCTTGTTCGGCGCTGGCGGCCAAGGCCATCGGCGCGGCAGCGGCCAGCAGGGTTAAGCACAAGGCCTTTAGAGTGAACTGAATGGTCATGCGCAAATCCTCTTAGAACGTGGTCTTGACGGAGAAAGCCAGGTAATCCCGATCCTTCAGCGACTGCTTGTAATTGAACTGGTTGGCGGCGTTGAGGCTGGTGTCCTCGGGACCGTAAAAGTGGGTGTAGGTCAGCCCCACCGTCACTTGGTCCAAATAGGTGGCGGAGACGCCGATGTTCATGTCCCCGCCTCTGTCGGGGCCGAACCCGCTGATCACAGCCGACTTGCCCATGGGGAAATAGCTGATGCCCAGCGGCACGCTGATATCCACGCCCGGAAAGAACTGGCGATAGGTGGGCGTGTAAACCAACTTCAAGCCCAGGCCATCATCAGTGGCGTTAGGGTCTAGGGCGGCGCGGTTCCTGGTTACGGCGAGCAGGCGGTTCCAGGCGATTTCCCCTACCAGGCTGGCTTCATTGGCGACGAAGGAAGGGCCCAGCGATGCCAGGACGTTGAGGTTGACGTGGGCCGTACGGCCGACGGCATAGAGGGCGTCGTCGTTGTTGTCCGCCTCGGCGCCCGGCAGGACGGTCTGGGCGTTGGACACCAGCGGCATGTTCCAGCGCATCGATGCCTCGCCGGCAAAGCTGTACTCGTTCACGGAGGTCGCGAAACTGGCGCCCAGGACCCGGATATCTTCCGGGTAGACCCAGGAATATTCGCCGACTTGCCCGGTACTGAAGTTCGGCCCGGTGGCATTCGGCTTCAAGTACAGCGTTGGGGTTTTCTCGTGATATTGGAGTGCGTACAGGCCGTAATCCGTCGTCCCGGTGTTGTACTTGAGCTGCAGGCCGCCCTGGCCGGAACTCCTGGCTTTCTTGTCCTTGCCATGGAAAAACGCAGCCGGGCTGTTGGCATTACCGCCGAGGAAATCCGGGAACGGCCCGCCGGTGATCAGCCGTTCATTGCCGTCGCCGATGGTATCGCTGGTGGAGAAATAGCTACCGGCGCCCGGCAAGCGGGTGGCTTCCCACTCCAACTGGTAGAAGGCGCCCAATGACACATCGTCGGTTAGTTGGTAGGCGGTCGAGAGCTGGTTGACCGGTCGGGTGATTTCCTTGAATTGGGTGTTGGGCACCGATTGCGCCTTGACCACGTCCACCGGCGCCATGGCTCCGGCAATGCCGTTGCCGCCGAAGAACAGGCTCTCGCCCCAGATCAGCCCGTGGCGCCCGGCGCGAACCGACAAGGTACGGTCGGCCAGCTCACCGTTCCAGTAGACGAACGCATCCAACAGTTCACCGTCACCGCCGTGCAGTTGACGGGTATCACTGGTGAACTCGTTGAAACCCACCGAACGCTGGTTGGCACTGGCCGCGTCGTTGTTGTCGTTGCGGTCCTGGTAGACAGTGTCGTACCAGGCCGCACCGCTCAGACGGGCACCAAAGTTGTGAAAACCGATGTCCAGTTCGGAAAGAATATCCAGGCGATTGGAGATCAGGCCCTTGCCGAAGTTGTGATCACCGTCATTCTGGTTCAGCGCCGTCTGCCCCTCGCTAAGCTTGCTGCTGGGCTCCTTCAGGCGCCAGGCCGCGCTGTACTTCAGCGTGTTGTCCCAGCGCAAGCTGAGATCGGGACTACCGGTGTCGATCTGAAAGGCCTGGGCAGCCGAAGCGCCAAGCCCCAGGCTGGCCGCAAGGGTCAGGGTGAAGGGGACGCGCCGCGACGCAGCGAACTTGCGAGTAGCCATCGAAGTAACCCTCTTTATTGTTGTTGTATGTCAGCTCTTCTGGTGGAACGGCGCCCGCCGTCGAACCGGGCCAAGCCTGCACAGGCATGAAGCATCCATGGGAGAGCAAATTCAGTTTTGCCGGCGCCTCAGATAGGCGCTGCCGTGACGTCGAGCATCCGCCTGACCAGGCCGATCCGGTCGAAGCTGCTGTCGTGGGCCATTTCCTTGTCACCGGCCAGCACCGAGCTGTCGCTGATGAATTTGCAGCGCTCATAACGGCGCGCCATAAAGCGTTCGAGCTGCTGTTCGACGTTGCCGCCGGCGACCAACTCTTCGCCAAGCACCACGGCATCCTCGATGGCCATGCCGGCACCCTGGCCCAGGTGCGGCGTCGTGGCGTGCACCGCATCGCCAATCAGCACGACACGGCCGCGGTACCAGGGCTCGCTGACGAACAGCACCTCCAGCGGCTTGTAGACCACCTGGTCGCTGTCGGTTATTTGCTCGCGCAGTTCGCCGATCAGCCCGGTGAAACCACTCAGGCGCTGGCGCATCTGGGTCGCCAGCGTGGCAGCCTCCATCCTGGGATTGGCGGGCTCATGGGAAGTCACGAACAGGTACATCTGGTCGCGGCCCAGCGGCACCAGCCCGGCGTTACCGGCAGGTCCCTGGAAGGTGGCCAGATGATCAATTCCAGCGGCACGAGGAAAGTTGTAGCGCCACACCGATTGACCGGTGAAGCGCGGCAGGTACTGCTCGCCAAACAGCAGACCGCGCAGGTGGGAGTACAGGCCATCGGCGCCGACGACCAGGTCGTAGCGACCGCGACTGGCATCGGTGAACAGCACATCGACGCCCTCGCCCATCTGCTCCAGCGACTCGACACTCAGGCCCAGACGAACCGAGACGCCAAGGGCAGCAACGGTTTCGCTGAGGACTTGATGCAGGGCCAGGCGCGAGATGCCGACGTTGGCTGGATACTCGGGCCCCGCCAGGCGCTTGCCGGGAATTCGCGCCAGTTGTTCACCGGCGGTGGTGTTGATGGTCACATCCTCGAACGCGTAGGCGGCATCCAAGTAGCCGTCCAACACACCCAGCTTGGCCATCTCACGGACGACGTTACTCTGCTGGATGATGCCAACGCCATAGACTGTCCACTGCGTCTTGAGCTCGACAAGATCGACTTCGATGTCCTGGCGACGCAAAGCGATTGCCGCACATAGACCACCGATACCACCACCGACGATAAGCACCTTTTTCACTGCGTTCATGCTCGTCTCACTCTTATTCTTGTTATTCACGCTAGCGTTCTGCCGGAGCGATCCCAGGCTTGACCACCGGCTGTGTTTGCACGCATTCGCTACCGCGTTGTGTTCACTTTCTCGGCAAAGCAGGCGTTTGACTAATCGCATGTAGGGATACGATGTATCAGCTACCGCGATACGTTAATCAGGATGCATACGCCTCCAACTGATCCGCTTCGAGCACCAGCCAATCGGCCTCTGCATGCCATTGCAGTGCGCTCAGGCTGTCCCCCAGGCACGGCCCGTAGACGCACAGACCACTGTCCGGAAGGAACCGGGCACCATGGGCGTAACAGACGATCTGGCGGCCATCGACGCTGAGAAAACGATCCTTGCGGTACTCCAGGCGCACCTCCAGGTGCGGACAGCTGTTGCGATAGACCCGCACTTCGCCGTCATGGCGCAGGGCGAACACACTGTCCTTCCCCGTGCCCAGGGGATCGAACCCGCGGGCCTGCCCTTCCACCAGTTCATCCAGGCAACAGAGCACCAGGGCCTCGTGACTCATGGACAACCTCCACACTCAGGCCTGCTTGGGCGGAGGGCCGCTCGGGAACCATTTTTCCCGGGAGGTGAACAGGAACAATTGCGAATTATCCGCCGACAGTGGCGCCTGGCGCGCTTGCCAGGCGTCATCGTGCTTGTCCATATCGGCGTCGTATTCGATGTGACAGCCCAACGGACTGTTGAAGTACCAGAACCAGTTGGAACCGAAGAGATGGCGGCCCGGCCCCCAGAAGCTGGTCCAGCCTTGCTGCTCGAAGCGACGTCCGGCCAGCAGGACTTCCGTGCCGCTGCCCATGTGAAAGGTGAAATGCTCGCAACCCTTCATGTGTGGCGGTGTCTGGATCATGAACAGGCAGTGATGGTCATCGGAACCGGCCGGCCGCATGAACGGACCCGCGCCGACAAAGGTGTCGGTGGTCACGAAGCCCAGGCGCTGGTAAAAAACCTCGGCCTTGGCTGCATCCGGCACGAAATACACCACGTGGGACAGGGTACGCGGCAAAGCCTGCATATCGGGGCTGATGCCCGGCTGGTTGACCGGCCGCTGGGGGACATGGCCCGGTGCGTTAGTCAGGTCGGCGGGCGCGCTGTACGCACGCCGCACGCTGATCTGGAAACCAATGGCAAAGCCCATATCGTCCACGCTGTGCACGGAACCATCGGCACCGCGGGTCACAGGGCGGTCGCGCCCCAACTCATCGGCGATGGCCTCGAGGTCAGCCACGCCGGCCACGCCATAAACGGTTTCCCGAATCGAGGGAGCAGGCCCGATGGCCACCGGCAAACGAGCATCGTCTGCATGACGGATAATCACCGCCGTGCCGTCGAGGGCTTCAAAACGACCGCCCTCGCCGTCGACATCGACAGGGCGCAGGCCGTAGTCACGCAGGCAATGGGTACAGGCTTGAATATCGTCGACGCCAAAAATCAAGGCATCAAGGCCAATGATGTTCATTGAGTTACCACTCCATTGTAATTATTCAGCGCAGGCCAGCACCCCGCTTACGGGAACCGTGCCAGGCGGAGCGCTGCCGAGGCGGGTCTTGAAGTCGATGAAGCGTCACGCCAACCGACTGTGGGCCGATACTGAAGGGGCAAAAACCCACTGACTAATCGCTTGTCGGGATGCGACCTATCGGCAAATGCGATACCTGGCTGCGCGGCGCAAGTGACATGGAAAATCGAACCAGGCGTCGTTCGATTCATCCATTCACGGGACTTGACGCCGCGATAGGAAGGCCGGAAGGTATTTACAAAATAAATACAAGAATCGAGACCGCCATGCGCTTCAACCACCTGGATCTCAATCTCCTGGTGGCGCTGGATGTGTTACTGGAAGAGCAGAACATCACCCGCGCCGCCGAACGCTTACACATGACACAATCCGCCACCAGCGGCGTACTGGGCAGGCTGCGCCTCTACTTCGAGGATGAACTGCTGGCCCAGGTTGGGCGCAAGATGCAGCCCACGCCTTATGCTCGAGAACTGGCGGCGCCAGTGCGCCAGGTGCTGCTGACGATCCAGTCCTCTATCACCGCCAAACCGGTGTTCGACCCCGCCACCAGCAAGCGCCATTTTCGCCTGATCACTTCGGACTATCTGATCAGCGTTCTGTTTGCCCGGGTGATCCAGAAGATCTCCCTGGAAGCCCCGCACATCACCTTCGAATTGCTGGGTCCCGGTGACACGTCCACTGAGATGCTGATGCGCGGCGAGGCCGATATGATGATCGTGCCTGAGCGCTACCTCATCGAAGGCCACCCCTCGCAGCTGCTGTTCGAAGAAGAGCACGTTTGCGTGGTGTGGGACGGCAACACCCAGGTGGGCGACAGCATCACCCTCGATCAGTACATCGAGATGGGCCATGTCTCGGTGATTTTTGGCCGCAACCGGCAATTGAGCGTCGAAGAGTGGTTGATGAGCCAGTATGGATTCACCCGTCGCATGGAAGTGGTGACCCATGACTTCAACACCCTGCCGCAGTTGATTGTCGGCACCCAACGTGTCGCCACCATGCTCCAGCGCATGGCCAGGCTCTACGCCAACTACCTGCCGCTGCGCATCTTGCAGCCTCCGGTGAAAATCCCGGTGATGCGTGAGTTCATGCTCTGGCACCGAACCATGGAAGGAGATCCGATGCACCGTTGGTTGCGGGCGAAAATCAGTCAGATCATCAACAAGCTGGAGCAGTAGTCGCTCCCGCTGCTCGGCGGCGAGCCAGGATTCATGCGTGCGCCGAGACTCAAGCCAATGGCGCATATGCGCCCTATCGCCGTTCGCAATACCTCCCATCCTGACTCGCGATTGGCCAAACAATGGGCCTCCCCTTAGCCTGCTTCGAACCGTCAGGTCTGGCGTACCCCGCTCCGGATTTGGCCGCCTGCCTTTGCTTGCACAAGGACAATAACAATCATGTTTCGCTACTTCCCGACCAACTACGTGTGGAATCTTTCCGTCGACCTGGCCATTGAAATGGGCGCCCGCATCGGCGAAATCGAGGAAATGTGCGCGCCGCTGCAAGAAGCCGCCAAACAGCCGGATGCCGCCGGCAGCAAAGCCTTCCGTGAAACCTGGGCGAACATGGCCGACAAGCTGTGCGGCCTGGCGGAAGAAGACGAAGGCAAGGGTCGACTGTTGTCTGCCGGTGAAAAATACAACCGCGCCGCGACCTATTACCTGAGCTGCGAACGCCTGCAGGCCCACGGTGCACCGGGCCGCATGGAGCTGTACCAGCGCTTTCTGCACACCTTCCAACGGAGTATCGAACTGGCACGGGAAAATTGCGAGCGCGTTGAAATCCCTTACGAAGGCAAACACCTTTCCGGTCTGCTGGTCCGTGCCGAAGGCGTCAGCGGCCCAGCGCCGATCCTGGTGCAGGTCAATGGACTGGATTCCACCAAAGAAATGAAATACCGCGTCGGCCTGCCCGCCTGGCTGGCCAAACGTGGCGTGTCATCGTTGATCATCGACCAACCCGGGACGGGCGAAGCGCTCCGGCTACATAATCTGACTGCGCGTTTCGACAGTGAGCATTGGGCCAGCCGCGTGGTGGATTGGCTGGAAACCCGCGACGATGTCGACGCCAAACGCATCGGCCTGGAAGGTGTGTCGCTTGGAGGCTACTACTGCCCGCGCGCGGTAGCCTTCGAGCCGCGCTTCGCGTGCGGCGTCGTATGGGGGGCCAACCATGATTGGCGTGATGTGCAGAAACGTCGAATGGAAAAGGAAGGCAGCTTCCCGGTGCCGCATTATTGGTCGCATGTGTCTTGGGTCTGGGGTGCCAAGGACACGGACGAGTTCATGACCATCGCCGAGAACGTTCATCTGGACGGCATCCTGGACCGCATCAAGGTGCCCTTCCTGGTCACCCACGGAGAAAAGGATTCGCAGATTCCATTGAAGTGGGCCCACCGCACTTACGAACAGTTGGTCAACAGCCCCAAACGCGAACTGAAAATCTTCACCGAACGTGAGGGCGGCGTGCAGCATTCGAGCTTCGACAACAGTATCAATGCCGGCCAGTACATCGCCGACTGGGTGGCTGAGGTACTCGGCGGTCGTACTGCATGACTATTCGTTTCAAACTTGAGCCAACGCTCGTTGCGGAAATGCTTCTGTGCCGGGCAGCGCCTATCGCTCTGGAATCGATGACCCGCCACTACCGTTAAAAAAGCTTCCCCGTCTGGCCTGCCGCAAAATCTTCGCAACGGCCAGATGGGGAAGCACACAGCATGATGGGACAGCTATCGAGTGGATAGGTGTCCGCTTCGGTGTAGTCGATCAGGTGTTGAGCGATGCCGAAACCTGCACTGCAATCAAGGAAGCTGAAGCCCGGGGTAAAGCCCACACTTCTGGAGGTTGGTCTGGGTACTGTCGAACAGAAACAAGCCGATTGCTACGATGGCAATAACGGCAATACTCTGGAATAGCCATGCACGCACTTTTGGGATCAGTCCAGACTGATCCACATGGGCGCGAGCCATCTGCAGGAGTTTGCATAGGACCCTCTCCATCAGCACGCTGGCAGAATACGATGGAGCAGGGTAAAGAAAAAATGGTGCTGGATCGGTTAGGTACTGCACCTGGTCTCGACCGACTCAAACCAGAAACTGTTCAACTAACCGAACCCAGTAACTAGCCCCAGTCCCCAGGCAGTCATCGTTGAAGTCGTAGCCTGCGTTATGCACCATGCACCCCCCCTCCCCATCACCATTACCGATAAAGAGATAGCTGCCAGGACAATGCTCAAGCATCACTGCAAAATCTTCACTGGCAGCGATGGGTGCCATGTCTTGAATCACCCCTTCTTCTCCCAACCAATCTACAGCGACCTGACGGGCAAACGCAGTAAGCTGAGGATCATTTATCAGGGGCGGCAATGATTCTCCCCTATCAACCTCCACACTGACACTGGCGCCGAAGCTAAGCGCCTGAGCTTGGGCAACCTGAACAATCCGCTTGAGAAGGTCAGCTCGAACGTTAGGCTTCAAAGCGCGAACGCATAGTTGGAGTACCGCATGCCCCGGAATAACGTTGGGCGCCTCACCAGAATGAAAGGAACCCACAGTGATAACCGCCATCTCCAGAGGATCCGTATTGCGCGACACAATACTTTGCAGCGCCATGACAATTGCCCCTCCAGTAAGTATGGGGTCAATGGCTTTATGTGGCATTCCTCCATGCCCACCCATACCATCAATTCGAATTTCAACAGTATCAGTAGAGGCCATGAACGGCCCGGCCCGAAAACCCAACTTCCCTACTGGCAACCCAGGCATGTTGTGCATGCCGAACAACGCATTACAGGGAAATCGCTCCAGGAGACCATCATCCAGCATTTTCTGCGCGCCCCCATCGCTTTCTTCGGCAGGCTGAAAGATGACCACCAGCGTACCGTCGAACTGCCGGCTGTTGGCTAGGTGCTTCGCGGCAGCCAGCAGCATTGCAGTATGGCCGTCATGACCACAGGCATGCATGGCACCTGGATGCTGGCTCGCATACGGCAATCCAGTCTGCTCCAGAATCGGCAACGCATCCATATCTGCCCGAATACCAATGATCTTACGTCCACAACCATGCTGCAAACGCCCTACGACACCGGTCCCCCCAAAACCACGATGCACCTCAAATCCCCACGACTGGAGCTTGGCAGCAACCAGATCTGAGGTTTTGAACTCCTTAAGGCTGAGTTCCGGATAAGCATGAAGATGGCGGCGCAACTCAATCATTTCAGCTTCAATGGCACGGATACCAGGCAGCATGGGTCGAACGATCATGGACTTCACCCGTTTCAGAGAAGGGAGGCTCGCCTGCAAAGTGCGAGAATATAAAATTTCTTCAACGTTAAGTGCTGCGAGCTCTGCCCAATCATAGGGAGGCAGAAAGCAGTACTTTATGACTGAACTTCTGATTGGCAATCATCATGGTTTATCCATAGGCTTGGAGTGTTGTAATTGTTATTCGATACCAAGGTGCGTCGATGAAGGCTTGATGACGGCCAACTCTGGATAGGCCGCCAGTTTCTCGATATACAGCTCAGCACTTTCCAACCAACGTTCAGTGAGCGAGCGGAAATGCCCCATATCCCGGCAACGCATGCGTAGACAGTAATCAAGCGCACCACTGATGAGCTGGCACTCAATGACTTGCGGGCAAGCAACGGCTACGGCTTCAAACGCCTTTTGCCCGCAGAGCCCCTTGCCATCAGCCAATCCAACCAGCACCAGCAGAGATAAACCAGGTGAGAGCTTGTGCTCGTCGATGAAGGCCCCATAGCCACGGATGACCCCTAGCCTTTCCAGCTTACGTACACGTTGCTGGCAAGGGCTCTCACTCAGGTTCACCAATGAGGCGAGTTTTTTATAAGTGATACGCCCGTTATGGCGCAGCACATCAACGATCGCCTCGTCGATACGCCCCAACGTTGCAACAGCCATCTGGGTTTCACTTGCAGTTTTCATACAGAAGGTTTTTCACTTCAGCCCATTAGACAAAAATTGTTGCAGACGCTCACTGCGCGGGTTATCCAGGATCTCCGGCCCGCCTTGCTCTTCGACAAGCCCCTGATGAAGAAACAGCAGTTGGTTCGAAACCTTGCGGGCAAATCCCATTTCATGGGTCACCATGATCATGGTCCGCCCTTCTTCTGCGAGCCCTTGGATGACTTTCAACACTTCGCCCACCACTTCAGGGTCCAGCGCAGACGTAGGCTCGTCGAACAGCATGACTTCAGGCTCCATCGCAAGTGCGCGAGCAATGGCCACCCGTTGCTGTTGCCCCCCGGACAGAAACGCTGGGAATTGATCGGCAACACGGGCAGGCAGTCCCACCTTTTCCAAGTATCGCCGGGCACGATCTTTCGCATCTTTTTTGCTCACACCCAGCACCCGCCGAGGAGCAATGGTGATGTTGTCCAACACGGTCAGGTGGCCCCACAGGTTGAAGTGCTGGAACACCATGGCCAGGCGGGTGCGCAATCGTTGCAATTCACGGTCATCCGCCACGCGCAGCCCCAAATGGTTTTTGACCATGCAGATCGGTTTGCCATCCAGACTCATGGCACCGTCGTTGGGTGTTTCGAGAAAATTAATGCAGCGCAGGAACGTACTCTTTCCAGAGCCACTGGCGCCGATCAGGCTGATCACGTCGCCTGTTTTGGCATGCAGGGATACGCCCTTGAGCACTTCATGGCTACCGTAACTTTTGTGTAGCCCTTCAACAGTCAATTTGTACATGTTTGCAGTCATCCTCTAACGCGGATTGGAGCAGCAGTGTCAGCTACTGGGCTCAGTGAGTCGGACCAAGAAAAGCCAACCAGTGACGCTCGGCGATTCGAAACAGGCCGACCAGGGCAAAGGTCACCGCCAGGTAAATCAATGCCGCAATCCCAAACGATTGAAAGGTCAAGAAGGTCGCGGAGTTCGCGTCGCGGGCGACTTTAAGAATGTCCGGCACCGTTGCGGTGAATGCCACCGTGGTCGAGTGCAGCATCAGGATGACTTCGTTGCTGTAATACGGCAGCGAGCGACGCAAGGCTGATGGCATGATCACAAACGCATAGAGCTTCCAACCTGAGAGGCCATAAGCTTTCGCAGCCTCAACCTCGCCATGGGCAATGTTGCGAATTGCCCCTGCAAATATCTCCGTGGTGTAGGCGCAAGTATTCAGGGCAAAAGCAAGAATGGTGCAATTCATCGCATCGCGAAAAAACGCATCAAGCACAGGTTGTGTTCGTATGGCAGCCAGGCTGTAGATCCCCGTGTAGCAGATCAACAACTGAATGTAGAGCGGCGTCCCCCGGAACAGATAGGTGTAGAACTGCACCGGCCAGCGCACATAAAACCTGGGCGACACTCGAGCGATGGACAGCGGAATCGACACAATAAAGCCGATGAACAGTGAGGCACTGAGCAGCCACAAGGTCATGGCCAGCCCGGTTATTTGCTGACCATCGCTGTAGAAGAAAGGCCTCCAGTACTCCTGTAGAAGTTCAATCATCGCACCGCCTCCCTTGAACCTGCTGCGTAGTGCCTTTCCAGGTAGCGCAGTACAACATTGGAGAGGCTGGTGATGACCAGGTACGTCAAGGCAGCGAGCACCAGGAAAAAGAACAACTGGTAGGTGCTTTTCCCCGCATCCTGGGCGGCTTTTACCAGGTCAGCCAAGCCAATGATCGAGACCAGTGCAGTGGCCTTGAGAATGACCATCCAGTTGTTGCCAAGCCCAGGCAAAGCGAACCGCATCATTTGCGGGAACATCACGAAGCGAAAACGCTGAGTACGGCTTAACCCATAAGCCGTGGCCGCTTCGACCTGGCCGCGAGGGACTGCCAGCATCGCGCCGCGGAAGGTCTCGGTGAAATAAGCACCGTAGATGAAGCCAAGGGTGATAACCCCCGCGACAAAGGGGTTGATCTCTATGTATTCCCACCCCAGAGCCACTGTAATCAGGGTCAGCCAGGTTTGCAGGCTGTAGAAAATCAATAACATCAGTACCAGATCCGGCACCCCCCGGATCAGTGTGGTGTAGAGCTGCGCTGGCAGACGTAGTAGCTTGAGGCTGGACAGTTTGGCGCTGGCCCCGATCAGCCCCAGCAGCACACTCAGCGCCAGGGAAGAAAGGGACAGCTTGACGGTCATCCAGGCGCCTTCGAGCAGTAAAGGGCCAAACCCCTTCAGGCTGAATGCAGAGAGCCCCAGCACGCCTAATAGTGTGTCGAACATGATCAGCAACCTATAGCGAAAAGCGCCCATCCAGGGGGTGAGCGCCGGGTGGTTATTTGCCGCTGTAAAGATTCAGATCGCCGAAGTGCTGCTTCTGGATCGAATCGTAGGTGCCATCTTCGTGCAGGGCCTGGATCGCTTTATCGAGCAATGCCTTGAGTTCCACGTTGCCCTTGGCAACGC
This sequence comes from Pseudomonas sp. Yb2C2, assembly GCF_052112325.1. Taxonomy (NCBI): domain Bacteria; kingdom Pseudomonadati; phylum Pseudomonadota; class Gammaproteobacteria; order Pseudomonadales; family Pseudomonadaceae; genus Pseudomonas; species Pseudomonas sp. Yb2C2. The sequence goes on from NZ_JAVAJK010000014.1 coordinate 127,376, forward strand.
CGATGGCGGTTTTGGAGGGAAGATAAGGGCTCTCGACGGACGGGCTGATTTCGTAATCGGCACCCTGCGGCGAGTTGAGAAAACCTAACTGGGCCTGTAATGCGTCCTGCAGGGATGCATCCAGCCGCCCCGCTACGAGGTCGTAATACACTTGGTCCTGGTTCTGATAGGACTGAATTTTAACGCCTGCTTTATCCAGAACAGCTTTTGCATAGGCTTCCTGGATGCTGCCCTGGAAGTAGCCGACCGTTTTACCCTTGAGTGACGCTACGTCTGCGTTGAGGCCCGAACCTTTTTTGAACACGTAGGCCGTGAACCCAGAAAACAATTCATTTGAAAAGTCGATGGCTTTTGCGCGCGTTGGCGTCACTGTCATGGATGAGAGAATACCATCGAACTTACCGGCTCTGAGGCCTGGGATCAGACCGTCAAAATCGCTCTCGACCCAGATGCATTTAACTTGAAGTTTGGCGCAAATCGAATTACCCAAATCAATGTCAAACCCCTTGAGGCTGCCATCAGCCGCTTTCGACTCGAAGGGCGCGTAGTTAGCATCCACGCCAAAGCGCAGGGTTGTGTAATCTTTGGCCCACGCCACATTCAAACACAGTGGAAAGAGCGCGATAAAACACATTTTTCTTAGCGAGTTCATATGTACATCCCTAGGTATTGTAATTGGATTCAAGGGCAGTAAAATTCTATAGCTGAACACATAGCTCCGTAAGTTATTATTCTGAGGCGATCGCCTTATTACCAACACTACATTAGCAATGCCACTTCAGAGAATATGGCAAATTGATCAATTTCATGAGCAAAATGCTCGAAAATTTATGTCGAAGCCACTTTCATCATCACCAAACCGGAAACAATTAAAATCGCGGCAGCCACTCGCAGAATACTGGCTGGCTCTCCGAGAAAAGCAATGCCAACTAAAAAAGCGCCAACCGCCCCGATACCCGTCCAGATCGTATAAGCGGTGCCTAGCGGAAGACTTTTCATCGAGAAGGAGAGCAGCGCAAAGCTGGCTACCACCATAACCAAAGTCACAATGGTGGGTACTACGCGTGTAAAGCCCTCAGATTGTTTCATTGAAAACGCCCAAACCACTTCGAGCAGCCCAGCAACAATCAAGCTTATCCAAGCCACAATTAATCCCCCTAAGCCCCGTTAACTAAAAATCACCTTTCTCGTTTCAGGCAAGATCCGGCAACACATGCGAAAACTTATCTAAAATTAAAAAGACCCCCGTATGTACGGGGGTAAAGACGGGTTGACCAAACCCTGTGCGTGATACTGTAAGACAAAAACCAATAATCAAATTTGCCAGGTCATTTGAACGTTTCATCCAAGGCCAGGCAAATATCTTTAATCAGATCATCTGCGTCCTCAAGCCCCACCGATAAACGCAAGTGGCCGTACTCCTGAAATTCCTTGGGATACTTGTCAAAGCCGCCACGGCCCTCAGCGCCTACATGAACAATGAGCGTCTCATCATGGCCCAGTGAAACGGCAGACGTAATAATGCGCAAGTTAGAAACAAAGCGATTTTGGGTGTCTGGATCACCTTTCACTGCGAAGGCCATCATTGCCCCAAAACCACGACCGGCAAATTGCCGCTGAGCTAATTCATGCTGCGGATGAGAGGCAAGCCCGGGGTAATAAACATAGGCAATACGGTCATCTGAATCGAGATACACAGCCAGTTTTTCCGCATTGCTCAGGTGCTGTTTCAAACGCAAAGGCAGGGTGACTGAGCCCCGCATGATTAACCAGGCATTGAACGGCGAGATGGTTGCCCCAAGGTCAACCAGTGCATCGTGCTTGATGTGGTTCATCATCTGGGTAGAACCCAAGACCACACCGCCCATCGAGTCACCATGACCGTTAATGTATTTGGTCAACGAATGAACAACCAGGTCTACACCATGCTCACTGGCACGGAAAAAAGGTGGCGGTGTAAACGTCGCATCTACAGAGATCAACGCGCCCTGAGCGTGCGCAATCTCGGCCAAGGCAGCAATGTCCGCGACCTTGGTCGTAGGATTCGCGATCGTTTCAGTGTGAAGCAGCTTTGTATTGGGCCTGAATGCCTGCCGGACAGCGTCCAGATCGCCCATATCTACAAACGTTGCTTCAATACCATAGCGCTCAGGCAGAAGCTCGGCGAACAACCGCCATACGGCTTCATAGGTGACATCACTCACAAGGACATGGTCACCACTTTTCAAAAATGTAAAAAACACTGCATGCAACGCAGCTACGCCGGTTGCAAACACAACACTAGACTCAGTCCCCTCAAGTGCTGCGAGCTTTTTCTCCAGGCACACTTGGTTGTGCCCTTGGTTACGGGTATACACAAGGCCATCTGGGCTGGACCAATCCATTGTCGAAGGATCCTCCGGCAGTAGATAGGAGTTGGCCATGACTAATGGCGTACGCACCGCGCCGGTCGTCGCGTCGATTACGTTACCCCCATGAACAGCCAGTGTGGCTGCAGATAGCGTGGTCAGATTTTTCTTGTCAGGACGCATGGGTCTATTCCTCCAAAGGGCATTGTCGTTGTGCTTGTTCAATTTTGAAGTGGAGTACCTGAGTGGCGGAGAGCCTGATCAACAGGGACCAAATCCTGGTTCTCATCGAATACCAGTGCCCCTGATTCAATCCCACGCACACGGCCACGTACCATGTACCAACCGACTACAAGCACTGCGGCGTAGATGGGCAGCGAAGCAATTGAATACGTCCCTACGGGATAATCCATCGCAATCAGTACCAGCACCAAACCAAAGAAAATAAGCGTGGCGTAACCACTGTACGGAGCGAAAGGCATACGAAACTGCGGTCGTTCCAACTCCCCAAGCTGGGCATACTTGAAAAGCTTGATTTGGCACAAAATGATCGTTGACCATGAACCAATCAGCATCACAGCGGTGAGGGTCAATGCAATTTCGAATGCTTCCCCGGGAACAATTGCATTGAGAAAGACCCCGATCAGGGATGCGACGGTTGTCAGCATGATGCCGGCGAATGGAACCCCCTGACGATTCATCTTCGCCAGAAAACCAGGCGCTGAACCACTGATGGCGAGGGACCTTAGTACTCGACCGGTTGAATAGATGCCCGCATTCAAAGATGAAACAGCCGCCGTGATGAGGACCATATTCATAATGGCGTCCGCGCCCTTGATTCCCAGTGAGCCAAAAAAGGTTACAAATGGACTGACACCTGCTGAATAGGCTGTGTGGGGGAGTAGCATTGCCAACAGCAGTATGGAGCCTACATAGAAAACAATGATGCGGAACACCACTGCACGAATGGCCTTCGGCATGACTTTAGCAACATCCTGGGCTTCACCCGCGGCAGTACCGACTAACTCCACACTTCCGTAGGCGAATATCACCCCTTGGATCATGATGACTGCGGGCAAAAGCCCTGCTGGAAACCATCCGCCATTGTCGGCGATGAGTTGGAATCCAACTTCATGTCCCGGAAGTGGCGTGCCAAACAGGACCATATACACGCCTATACCTAGAAAGGTAGTCAAGGCAGCCACTTTGATCAGGGCAAACCAGAACTCGAGTTCCCCGAAAATCTTTACCGACACCAAATTAATTGCGGTGACGAGGGCTAACGCGGCAAGTGCAAGCAACCACTGCGGAATATCGCCCATAACGGGTAGATAGGCCTTGAAGAAGTTCAGATAGAGCGCGATGGCAGTAAGGTCAGCAATCGCTACCATCACCCAATCGGTCCAGTACATCCAACCCACTGTAAACGCCCATTTCTCCCCATAAAATTCTCGAGCGTAAGAAACGAAAGAACCGGATGAAGGCCTGTACATCACAAGCTCGCCCATAGCTCGAATGATGAACCAGGCAAAGAAACCACATAGTGCAAAGACAAATACTAGAGAAGGCCCCGCCTCTGCGAGACGCGCTCCGGCGCCCATAAAAAGCCCGCTGCCAATCGCACCACCAATGGCTATCATCTGGACCTGGCGCGGCTTGAGCACTTGTTGGTAACCCGATTCCTCAGCGCTGAAGTCTGTTCTTCGAGCGACACGGGATGCCTGCTCGGGCGCAGGATTAAAATCGCTGATACTCATCTCTGTTACCTTTTTATTTTTATTCTGAACGCGACTCTTCAAGGCAGAAGAGTCTCGCCAAGGATCGCACTGAAGCGTCAAGTCCTGCAGGAGCGACTTGTTTAGTTCTCACTCACGCCGTTAATGCACACCACTTTGGGTTGCGTCATATCTTCATAGGCGAAACGCACACCTTCGCGGCCCATGCTCCCGTACTTGAAACCACCGAAAGGCATTGCGTCGAATCGATAGTCCGAGGAGTCGTTGATCATGACGCCGCCCGCTTCAAGTCGCTTGGCTGCCTTCATCGCAACATTCAAATTACTGGTGAAGATCCCCGCGTGCAGGCTGTATTCAGGTTCGTTGGCAAGCGTCAGGGCCTCGTCCAGGGAACCAATGCTCTGAAGTATCACGACAGGACTGAACACTTCCTCGCACCACAGTTTGCAGTGGCGGTCGACGCTTTCCAGAACAGTGGGCGAATAAAGCGAACCGTTACGTACATTGCCGAACAGCAGCGCCGCGCCTCTGGCAATCGCGTCATTCACTACTTCTTCAGCATGCTTGGCTGACGCCTCAGTAATCATAGGACCGACATCCGTCTGATCATCTGCAGGATTACCCACGATCAACTGACTGGTTTTCTCAACGAAGCGCGCCTTGAACGCTTCGTAGAGTGGCGCCTCGATTAAAATCCGCTGAGTACCAATGCAATTCTGCCCGGCCGCCCAAAAAGCCCCCGACACACAAGCGTCGACTGTTTCATTCAGATCGCAATCAGCCATCACGATAACCGGGGCATTTCCCCCAAGGTCCATCGCCAGCTTTTTAAGCCCAGCCGTGCGCGCGATTTGCTCCCCGGTAACGAAACCACCTGTGAAAGACACCATACGCACCGCACGGTGTGCGACCAGGGCCTTGCCCAATGCAGCCCCTCCTGTGGCGACTGTTACAACAACAGGCGGCAGGCCAGCCTCGATCAGGCAATCCACCAGCTTGATCGCCGAGAGTGGTGTGAGCTCGGACGGCTTGAGAACAACCGCGTTCCCGCCCGCAATGGCAGGGCCCAACTTATGGGCGACCAGATTGAGGGGATCGTTGTAAGGAGTAATCGCGACGATTACACCCAGGGGCTCGCGAGTGAACCATCCCTGGCGAGATTCGGATCCCACATAAGCATCGAAAGGGATCACTTCGCCCGCATTGCGCTTGGCTTCTTCCGCCGACAACTTCAACGTATTGACGCAGCGCAATACCTCTTTCTTTGCCTGCTTCAGTGTTTTGCCCGACTCCGCCACAATCAGTCGGGCAAAGGCGTCCTTATCACGCTCAACCGAGAACGCCGCCTGTTCCAATATACGTGCACGTTCGTGTCGTGGCAGGTCCTTGGCAATCAACGCACCCAAAATAGCGGTGTCGACTATTGTGGTGGCGGATGAAGCAGGCATGTCGACCACCTCACCCACTTTGCTACCGTCAAACGGGCTATGCACAGTGATCGCTTTATAATCAGCAGCCAGTGAAATACTCAAGCTATTCATGATTACTTACCTGACTGGGTTTTGTGCTTGTGAATGCTCACAATATCGGCGAGTAGAGCGAAAGCCGTTTCAAAACGACCCGCACCCGCGCCCACCACAGTGACAGGGCCAAGAATGGCGGTATTGAAAGTGATGGCGTTGGTAGCCCCGCTCACACCGGCAAGTGCGTCAGTGGCGGGCAATAACTGCGGGCTCACGGAGGCATAAATGGAGCCATCACTCAGCTTTTCTGCGCTGCCGATAAGCTTCCATCGAGCATTGGCTTTTGTCGCTTCGGTAATGTCCTGGGCGGTAATCTCGGAAATACCCTTGCACAGGACATCGCTAGGCTTGAGCTTTGCGCCGAGTAACTCATTCGCCAAAATGACGACCTTTAGACGAACATCATGCCCTTCCACATCGGCTGTTGGATCTGCTTCGGCATAACCTAGCGCCTGGGCCTTCGCAACAGCACTGGAGAAGTCCAGCCCCGTCTCCATACTGGAGAGGACAAAGTTCGACGTGCCGTTGAGAATTCCTTTGAAACCGCTGATTTCCGAGCCTGCGAGAGATTCCTTAGCCAACCGGATAACTGGCGTTCCGCTCATGACAGAACCTTCGAACTCAAACTGAGCACCGGTGCTTTGGGCAAGCGCCTTCAAACTTTGCGCATGCAGCGCCACTGGACCTTTGTTGGTAGTCACGACGCTGATGCCCTTCTCCAGGGCCCAACGGCAGAACGTAGTGGCTGGCTCGCCGTCCACGGGATTGGTAAATGTAGCCTCAGCAACGATATCGGCACCCGCAAACCGAATGACGGACTCATTGGCAGGTTCATCACTGCCGCCTCGCAGGGCTTTGAGACTGCCTTTGGCTGCAGGCACCGCGGCCAGCTCATGAGCATCCAGACCGTCTTTGTTGATAACCGAGCCAAGAAAGAGATCACTGACGCCGATAATCTTCAGAGTAAACCCCAGCTCATCTGCCCAGCGCGAATTCTTATCAGCGATAAGCTGAGTCAGCGCGCGGTTGACGCCACCGAAGCCAAGCAAAGCAATTTTATATTCAGTCACGACAAAGATCTCATTGTTATGTTTGGGTGCTGAAATAGTAAGTCGCCAACGCATTTTCACGAATATGGCAAACAGAACGTAATTGCGAGCAAAATGCTCGTTCGGCAGCGCACTTTGCTTTATCCATACTACTTGGTGCAGGATAAAACGAAGGACGTCACAGTATTTAGGACGCCTGGCAGCGCTGAGATTTCACTCCAAACTCTATGGATACGGTCTGAACTCATCGCCTCGACCGTCAATACAATATCAAGGTCGCCGCTCATCACATTGCATGAAATAACCTCAGGCATCGCTATGACAGAACGAACAACGTCAGCATCACGCATTCTATCTTTACGATAAACGAAGATTAAAGCGTTGATCGGCCCAGCATCCGCCGAGGGCATTCCTTTAATAATCGTATACCCTCTGACGTACCCATCACGCTCCAATCTTTCGATTCGCAGCCTGACCGCATTCCTCGACAAGTTAACTTTCATCGCAATATCATTGTGAGCAAGCCGCGCGTTACGCGTCAGCTCTTCCAATATTTTCTCGTCAACCTTATCTAACACACGTTTCATCTCTAACTCCAAACTTATAACGAGCGAGACTCCGTGTCTGTGGACAACGTCCCGATGAGCTGCTTAAGAGCGCCAACATCGTTAGGGATTGAAACACATCGATAATCAGGCCCAGGAAGAGCGCCGATCCCTTTGATGACCCCCAGCGCATCTGTTTCATCAGCCGCTGCGGCACTCTTGGAGGGATGTGTCGTCGCCAGACAGATCATCGGGATAAGCAAGCTACGCCTACTGGCACGCGCCGCTCGCAAACCAATTGCAGTATTGGGGCTGATCAGATAACCACTTTGCGCAAACACCTCATGAATGGTCCGGAAAGCATCTGCGTCCTCCACGGCCAGCGAGTCGAAAAGCTTACGTGCCTCCAACCATTCATCTTGCTCTAACTGAATCGAACCCTCCCCCTCTAACAACTCCATATTCCTGGCTACTTTTTCTCCGCGGCGGTTAAGAATACTCCACTGCATGCGTTCAAAATTCGAGGCCAATGAGACGTTCATACTAGGCGTATTAGTAATACGAATCTCACTTCGGCTATAGAGATTAGTTTGCAGAAAATTATGCAATCCCGCATTGACATTGGTGGCAACGATCAATTGCCGAATCGGCAATCCCATTTCCCTGGCAATATAACCCGCGTATAACGCTCCGAAATTGCCGGTGGGCACACTGAAGGCTACTGCCCTGTCAGGCGCGCCTAATTGAAGTGCTGAGTAAAAATAGAAGGGAAGATGTGCAAGCACTCGCACCCAATTCACGGAATTGAAGGATATCAGTTGCTGCGTTTCGGTATTGTGTTTGAAGAACTGTTCGCAGAGGCGATGACAATCGGAATAATCCCCTTCGACAGCAACATTAACTATGTTTTCTTCACCCGCGCTCAATAAGCGGCGTCTATGCTCTTCCGTTATTCCTCTCGAGGGATGCAGCACAATAACGGTCACACCTTGCATACCGGAGAAGGCTTTTATAGCCGCAGCGCCTGTGTCTCCACCGGTGCAACCTACAACAAGCGCTTTCTTGCCAGATCTCAACAAGTCGTGCCCAACCAGGCGAGCCATCAATTGGAGACCAAAGTCCTGATAGACGCCAGCTGGCCCATGAAACAATTCCAATATCCACTCGTTGCTCGCCGTTTGGTAAAGCGGTGCAACCGCTCTGCTTTTGAAGCAGTCGAACGTTTCCTCGAGAATCTGAGGCAGCTGATCTTGAGGTATCCAACGGCCTACAAACGGCTCAATCACGTGACGTGCCAGTTCATGGAAAGGCAGCCATTCCAGCTTGGAGAGATCTTCCCTTTTGAAGTGAGGAACCTTGAGAGGAACGAATAACCCTCCATCCGGGGCATACGCCCCCATGAGCACATCACCAAAGTCGAATGTTTTGCCGGGTGTCCGCGTACTGACGTATTTCATAACTTGAGACACCCTCTCGCAATCTCTGAGCTAGCCGCCTCTCTGGCGGTGCCCTGCTGAAATCCAACACCACGATTTAAATCGCTTGTCATCCAGCTTCCATCTATTGACTATAAAAGTCAATATAGTGACCATTGCATTTATCCACCAGCTTTTTTCAGCCAACCGCAACGAAGTCTCTGGCGCTACCTCGCCAGGTAGCGCGGGACACCTGTCAGCTAGAAATCAGGGAGAACACCATGAGCGCCAAAAACCTTCTGCATTCGCTTTACCAGTACAAGGCATGGTCTGAGGAGGAACTATTCAAATACTTGAAAGCCTCAGCGGCAAAATCCTATCCAGACGAAATGGCGAAAGCGATGTATTGGCTCAACCACATCAACATTGTTGATCAGTTGTTCATCGCCAGACTGAAAGGAAAGCCGGACGAATTTGACTCCGTCGTGACCGACCAACCGCAGGACTTGAGTCAGCTTGAAGAGCAATTCTCCAAGGCGAATCAATGGTTTGTCGAATACACCAAAGCCGTCACGCCAGCGGAACTGGCTGATCACGTGACGTTTACTTTCAAGGACGGAAAGCCTGGCAACATGACTAAGGAGCAAATACTGGCGCATGTGCTATCCCATGGCCTGCAACATCGGGGGAGTGTCGCAACGATCTTGCCAGGCGAGATCCTGCAGGATCACAAGGACCACTTCACAACGTTTTTGAAACGCTAGAAACCTGCGCGCTTGCCTCATGGAGCATGATTGGCAAGCGCCCTCTTTCTAAGTAAGAAGCCAGGTTCAGCTCAGCTCCAGCTCGTCGATCACAGCGGCAATTTGCTTACGCCCTTCTCATCCACGCCCTGTTCATTCATAGGCGTCAAGGGAAATGCGCTAAGGCCGGTAAATATCATTCATGACTCCAGGGTTTCGTCTTTTGACTAATTAGATCCAGGACCAATCAGTGAGCTTTCAATTTGAACGCCTGGCATCATCAGTTGCAGGCCTTCGATAAGCTTGTCGCCTGCCTCTGTCAGCGCTTCAAGAGGCATCGCCGGCAAACTTTCCAGAATGAACCACATCTGTTTTGCACCAGAACCCAGGCGTGTTCTGACACCTTGCCGCCAATTCCAACGACGGCATGTCACGCCTTTATCATCCCGCCATACCACTTCGCCGGCGTCTGGATACTCGTGAGCGGGAGCGCCTTCTTTCACGGTGTCAAAAGGCTCGGTACCGTCTGCGACGACGAGCCGCGGAGTGCCCACATAGGCGTCTATATTTTCCCCGCCTACAGGGATCGCGTACTCGATACTGATGGCATTGTAGAGGTCAACGATGGGGTCCAGGCTCGGTAAGCTGCCGTCTCGTAGAACACGCTTGCGCAATGCTTCAGCCGAGCAAGGCGTGCGTTGTGGCTTGGCCCCAAACTTTCGGAAGGTCTCAGCCCAGGCTGCCAGATGCGCCTCTCCCCAAGCGGGCCCGCTTGCCAACACTGCCTGGCAAGCGCGGTCCAAGGCCTCTTGAGCGACACCAGGGTTGGTCAGGGGCGCAGCCTTCACAACGATACTCAGCGCCCGGAAGCCCGGTGCCAAATCTGCAACAGATTGGTCAATTAACGGCAGTACGGACAGCATCAAAAACCTCCAATGATCTACATGTGGTTTCATGCTATCCATTAGCGACCAAATAAGTCAATATATCGACTATACCAATAAGATCCCGCCACTGAGCAGATTGACGACACCAGCAGCAAGCGTCGAGAATCCCTCCAACTCTCTCTCATGACCCTGAACAATGACCCTAAACAACGTTATATCGACCACGCCCGGCGCCGATGCTCAGACTGTGGGCCTGGCAGTTGCGCGCACGCTCAAACAGGCACGAAAGAATCAGAAAATCACCTTGGATGAGCTATCTCGCCGCTCAGGCGTAAGTAAAGGAATGGTCGTCGAAATTGAGAAATGCACGGCTAACCCGAGCATAGGCATCCTGTGCAAAATCGCCGCCGCGTTGGGGCTTTCTGTTGCAGACATCGTCAATGTGACAGACGCCCCTGCTGCCCATATGATCGACAGCCAGGAGATCCCCACTCTCTGGACTGGTGATCTGGGCGGGACAGCCCGTCTTCTTGCAGGGACCACAGGGCCTAACATGATTGAGCTGTGGCGCTGGGAAATGTTTCCAGGGGAGTCCTTTTCGTCACAAGGGCATCCTCAGGGCACAATTGAATTATTTCATGTCGAGAAAGGGACGCTTAAATGTGTTGTCGGGGACACTGAATTAGTCATCCACGCAGGTTGCTCAGCGGTCGCAAAAACAGATGTTCCACACTCCTACGCCAATGCGGGTAGATCCAAGCTGGTTTTCACCATGTCAGTTACAGAAATTCACCAGTGAGCAAACCTCCAGCTTATGAGAGCTGGCAATCCCGATCGGACAGCGCTAATTGTCACCCTACCGAATCGCTTCAATGTTTCCCAAGACTCATTCAGATCATTGGCTCAGCATTGCTCTTGGCCAATAGTGCCTGGAGCAACACATCTGCGCCCGCCGTCGACCACTCCGGCGAAATCTCCTCTGCCTCGTTGTGGCTCAGCCCGTCCACGCACGGCACGAAAATCATCGCCGTCGGCGCCACCTGGTTCAGGTAGCAGGCGTCATGCCCGGCACCGGAAATCATCGGGCGATGGCTGTATCCCAGTGCCTCCGCAGACGCCTGCACCACGGCCACGCAATCACTGTCGAAGGCAATCGGCGCGTACAGGAAGATCTGCTTCACGTTGTGCTGCAAACCGATGCCCGCAGCAATACGCGCCACAGCGTCGCGCAATTGCTGGTCTTGACGCGCCAGCACTGCTTCGTCCGGGTGACGGAATTCCACGCTGAAAAACACCCGCCCCGGCACCACGTTGCGCGAGTTGGGAAAGATATTCGTCATACCCACCGTGGCCCGCCCTTCGGCGCCCTGCTCCAGACCCAAGCCATTCACCGCCTCGGCCACGCGGGCAAAACCGAGCAACGCATCCAGGCGGTGGTCCATCGGTGTGGTACCGGCGTGGGCGCTGCGCCCGCTCAACTCCACCTCATACCAGCGCTGGCCCTGGGCGCCGGTGACCACGCCGATGGTAATGCCCTGCGCTTCGAGGATCGGGCCCTGCTCGATATGCAGCTCAAACGCGGCATGCACGGCCTGGCCGCCCACCGCATGCGGGCCGGCATAGCCAATGTGCTGCAACGCCTGGCCGATGCTGCCCCCGGCCTTGTCCTTGCGGGACAGCCCATATTCCAGGTCAAACACCCCGGCATACACGCCCGACGAAATCATCGCCGGGGCAAAGCGCGAGCCCTCTTCGTTGGGAAGCAATCGTACAGATCGAAGAAGGCATCAACGAACGCAACACGCCCCGCCATATGCTCGGCCGCGACCGTCGGGTGGTGGTAATCGAGCAATACCTAAGCCTGGTACCGCTGTTTGATCCAGTACTCGAAGGCCTGCGTAGTGCCGTGCGTTACGAGCGCACGTTCTTCGATAAGATCGTCGCCTCCCTGCTGCCGCTGTTGGAAAAATTGACCAGCGGCAGCATTGCCCAATTACTGGCCCCGGACTACACCGACCTCAACGACGCACGGCCAGTCTTCGATTGGATGCAGGTGGTACGCCAACGAGCAGTGGTCTACGTCGGCCTGGACGCGTTGTCGGATGCGGAGGTTGCTGCTGCCGTGGGCAACTCGATGTTTGCCGACCTGGTCTCGGTCGCCGGCCACCTTTATAAATTCGGCCTGGATGATGGCCTGCCTGGCGCGACAACCAACGCCACGGCCGCAATCAATGTCCATGCTGACGAATTCAGCGAACTGATGGGCGACGAGTTCATTCCCATGGTCAACAAGGGAGGCGGCGCCGGTATGCAGGTCACCGCCTACACCCAGACCCTCAGCGATATCGAAGCACGTCTCGGCAACCGCGCCAAGGCTGGCCAAGTGGTGGGCAACTTCAACAACCTGATCATGTTACGCGTACGTGAAACGGCCACCGCAGAGCTGCTGACCAAACAACTGCCAAAGGTCAAAATCGCCGGCATCTCCCCCATGAGCAGCGCCACTGACAGCTCCGATCCACACGGACGAACAGCATTTACCTCCAGCAGCATGGATCGCATCACCACCAGCGTACCGCTGCTGGAACCCGCGCATATCGTCGCATTGCCCAAAGGCCAGGCCTTTGCCCTGCTCGAAGGCGGCATCCTGTGGAAACTGCGGATGCCGTTGCCTGTACATGAGCCAGATGCCGATATGCCCAACAATCTGCTCGACCTGGCTGAACACATGCGCCGCCAATATGGTGAGAATCAAACAATCTGGCACAACGAAAGCCGCCGTCATGCGTGATCCGGCCAGCGTTGCCCAGCAACAGCAGGCTCGGCAGCAAGGATTGCTGCTCTCCCTGGTCTCCCTACCATTGCGGTTTATTGGAGTGTTGTTGGGGTCTCTGCTGCTGTGTCTGGCGATCGAACTGATCGGAATGCATCTGTTCTGGACGGAGCAAGGCTGGCGGCATGCACAAGGGATGATGAATTTCGAACTGCAACAGCTTTCATCCTACTTCACCCGTAGCGTGGTGGTGCAGGAGCCGGGGCGCAGCGCGTACAGGATGGTGGACTTGCTACACCAGAACCTGTTGCTGGAAAGTGGGCTGCCTGACTGGTTGAAGCAGGTGAACGATCAGGCCAAAGAGGCCAACACAGCAACGGGGTTCAATGCCACTTTGGCTCAAGCCGTGGTGTACATGGAGGGGTATGTGCTGGCGACGTTCTACACCTTAGCGACGTTTCTATTGCGATTGCTGGTGTTGATATTGACCTTGCCGTTGTTCGTGCTGGCGGCGTTAAGCGGACTGGTGGATGGGCTGGTGCGGCGGGATTTGCGCCGCTTCACTGCGGCGCGGGAGTCGGGGTTTCTGTACCACCGGGCACGGGCGATGATTCTGCCGTTGGCAGTGTTGCCGTGGGTGGTGTATTTGTCGCTGCCCATCAGTGTCAATCCGATATTGATGGTAATACCAGCGGCGACAATTCTTGGAGCTACCATCAGCGTAACCGCGAGTAGCTTCAAAAAATATCTGTAAAGGTCTATCAAAGACACTCAAGTTGAATCGCGCCTGTTTTTATTACCCAATCATTGCCAAGCTTTACTGGCTTGAATCGAGGGACACCAGGCATGTCTTGGTGCGGCAGCAAAAAGTAGCCAGATCCATCGGCCATTGGCTCAATGTGAACGATATACCTTCCAACATCCTCTGCGGTCCAACCAATATCCGCAGCGATTATCGCGTGATTCGAAGCGTTACGAATGACCATCACGACATCCTTGACTCGTGAGATTGAGTTCAAAGCATAGCTCAAGCCCGCCTGTGCTCAATGCCCAGTCAGTAAGAACGCTATTCGATGCTGATTTTCACATCTGGCTCTGATTTCAGAGTTGGGCGACGTAGTTCAGGATCGCCTGCATCAAGACAACGAAATTGCAGCTCCGCATTAGCATTTAGGCACTCTGCCACAGCAATGTACTTTGCAGCCATAGAACACTTCGGTACACCGATAAGGGACAGACGCCATTTCCCATTCAAAGGAACATCGCGCCCAGCCAAAGATGCAACATTTACTCCTGTTTTTCAGGGATTTTAGTAAATGTTGGGATATCGAGGTGTTCACCAATGGCATCAACATTTACTGGCCATCGGCTTAACGCTGACGTCAGTGCTTTGGCCTGCTTCCGGCACAGCCACAGAGTCTGCTCGTCTATCACTGTTGCTTCGCCATCTAAACTTAATTGAAGGCCTAGCCGAAGACAGCGCCCGCCTACCCCGTGACGAAACCTCCCGCTACCACTTCGACTACAAACGCCTCCGCAACGACGTGCAACGTATACGCCAAGGCGTCCAGGACCACCTGAGCCCCCAACGTGCACAACCGCGCGATCCCTTGCCGTTGCAGGGAGACTATCGTCAAGACACGGAGGTGGCCCCCATGAGCCTCAGCGCCGATCAGGCGTCAGCCTTCCTGGCCCATGGCGGTTTCACACACGACGCGAGTGCCACGTTGCTGCTAGGCATGGTGTTCGCCGTACTGCTGGTTTGGGGCGTATGGGCATTACGCACAGCCTATGTCGGTTGGGCTGAGCACAAGCTGAGCCAGCGGCAGCTGCTGGGCGTCGCGGTGCGATTTGCCGTGATGTATGTGGTGCTGACCTATTTCCTGCTGTCTTGAGAGAGGTTGTATGAAGCACTTCGATCAAGGTCTCCCCATTGTGTACATGGCAGGTGTGGCTGCGGTGTTGCTGTCACCCACCTGGGCGCTAGGCGGGCTGCCATCACTGGAAGACCCGTCGCGCGGTACCGGGGATAGCATTCTCACGACGCTGCAGAACTACGGCTACGACATCGTAATGCTGGTGGCACTGCTGGTAATTGCCTCCATGTTTATCGGGGTCTGCTACCGCGCCTATACCACCTATTCGGAGATCCACGCAGGACGTAAGACTTGGGGACAGTTTGGCCTGACCGTAGCGGTGGGTGCCCTATTGCTGGTGGTCGGTATCTGGTTACTGACCCAGGCCACCGGAATTCTCTAGGAGACAAACATGCCGAGCGAATCAAGGCAGGATCAAACTCTGACTTTTTTGCCCCATCGACTGAACCGGCAGCCGATCCCCGAGATAGCTGACAACAGCAACACCATGCTCTAAACCTGCGGCACAGGTCAGGCTTTGGCGGACCGGAGTGCATGGAGTCTAACTGGGGATGATCCAGCCTACCTCGCTACCGTCATGAACTGGTTACGCTGGATGTCGATCCTGCCTAGAGCTCCTTGAGTGCCGTCGCGGTGCCTGAGAGGATTTCGTCGGACAGGCCCCCGTCGCCGATTGCTCGCGCCATGGCAAGGGCACCAACCAGTGCGCTGAGTACCAAGCAGGCGCGAAGTCGATCACCAGCGGCGTCCGTACCCGGCGTCAACGCGGCCAGAAGCTCGATGTACTGCTCGACCTGACGTCCATAGGCCGAGCGAGTTCGGTCATCCGCGCGCGAAATGCCCTCAGCCAACCCGGCCACTGCGCATCCGGCTTCAGGATGCGCGCGGTGGGCTGGACTGAGGTAATCGTCGACGATCGCTTCGAGCGCCCGTCTGCCGCCTTGGCCGGACGTAGCCACAGTCCGTGCACTTCCCTGAGCCAAAGCGCGTTCCACCGCGGCACCGACCAGTTCATCTCGAGATTCGAAATGACGGTAGAAGCCGCCGTGCGTCAGGCCGGCTTCCCGCATCAGCTCCGCTACTCCGAAACCGTTAATGCCACTGCGGCGCATTCGAGCCGCAGCGATGTCGACAATTCGATCGTGGCTTGCCGCCTTGTCTGCTTTCGAACTACCCATGAATGGGACACTCCTCCCGATGCAACACTAGTTATATCCTAACGATTTTGGTAACGATCCAGTTCAAGCGAATATACGCCAAGGCTTCGACCCCACTCTTTGGCGCTGCAGTTGCTGTTATCGGGTTTCGGTACTGAGATTGCCGAGGTGATAACCCATGCGTGCCTCGAAATCAAGACCCACTTCGTCGCGCTTTTGCGCGATTCGTGCTCCCCGCTCATGGACAGTCGGCCAAGAGAACGCATTAAGGAAAGCGTCCTGTGTCTGCATCAGGTCCTCCGCGGACGGCAGGGTTCTACGGTTGATCAGCTGCTTCGCCTCGGCGAGCGCAGGTTTGTCGAAGGACGCGATGCGCCTAGCGAGGTTGTCGACGAAGGCGTCAAGCTCGTCATCGGGGAGTGCACGATTCACCCACCCGTAGTTCGCTGCCGTTGCTGCGTCGAAATCGTCGCTGCCGAGAACGATTTCGAGCGCCCTGGCCCGTCCGACGAGGAGTGGCAGGCGCTCGGTTCCGCCACCACCCGGAAAGACGCCTGCCCCGACCTCGATCTGAGCGAAGATCGCGCGCTCCTGGCTGGCAAAACGCATATCACATGCCAGAGCAATCTCAGAACCCCCGCCGCGCGTGCGACCTCGAATCGACGCAATGGTCACGACCGGGGAGATGGTTAACCGTGTCGTGGCATCGACGAATGTTGGCAGACCGGTCGGCCCCGGCGTCAGGGGAAAATCGGCAACCCGGGAGACGTCGTAGTGATTAACGAAGAAGTCCGGGTCAGCACTATCGAACACGACCACCCGCAACGTGTCATCGGACTCGATGAGGCCGACGATCTCCTGCAGCTCTAGGAGGGTCTCCGGATCGCACAGATTGATCGGCGGATTGTTGAAGGTCACTCGCCAGTATCCCGGCGCTGCCTCGGTAATCATGAACTGGGTCAGTGGAGCATTCATTCGAAAGATTCCTTCGTTCTAAGGCGCTGGGCGCCGGAGGTGTCGGGGGCGCAGACCATCTGGTCGCTGACAATGAGGATGATGCTCATCATCCTCATTGTCAAGACGCGACCGCATCGAGGCCACCGGGCAACCGTTACGGGAGTTTGGGGAAGCGGAGCGGCTCAACAGCTCGGCGCTTCGATAGCGTCGATCGAATCGCCCATGCAGATACTCGGCAATCGTTGGGTTAGCGAAACCGGTCGGCATTGCTGCATGAGCGATGAGCGCAGGCACGCAGGAAACCGGAGAGACGACAGCGTTGCCGAGAACCGGGCCGACCTGCCATCGCTTGATAAGGGCGCCATAGAGCGAAAACGTCAGGCCCTGTAGCACAAAGGGTGCTGTTCCGACAGGTGACAAACGCTTGTCTTGGAATGTGTTGTAGATAAACAGAATAAATTCCACGTATCCTGGAGCAGCCCTCGCCAGATGCACTCAAGCCAGCGGCTACATCCGTTGTCACCGCTCGAAGACAGCACCTCAGCTCGAGCTCAGGGTCCTGCAGACAATCCGCATGGTAATTTCGAAATTATCCATGGTGAGCCCATCGATTGGCGAATGACCCTTTAGCCGCTCATGAGGTTTACACAGCGTCCGATAAAGCCTCCATGCATCCACATCCGGAGACCGCGCTAATACCGTGAGCACCAACTTGTGCCGTAACGCATCAAGCTGCCAGTCCGGAATGCGCTGACCACGATTCCCCAAGCTCAGGGACAGAAGACGTCGAGCCTTAATATCCCGATTGATCTGATCGCGGGATTTGCCTGCCAGTCTGGCGAAGACCAGCAGCGGCAAATTACTCGAAGCTTCAAACGTGGCCAACATTTCGGTCCGTTCACGCTGGGCTTCAGACACGTGAGATTTGTGAGGCTTTTCAGTCTGTATTGGAACGGGCACGACAGGCGATTGGTTGGGCCTCATGGGGCCTTTCTCGCTACCTACCAGCATCGTCGATGAGGTCGCCGCAGCAAAGTTGCTGCTGTAAAGAACGACATTTCCCTTAGAGTTTTCCAGTAAGGGCAGCGAGGCTGCGCCCTCCAAACGAATAGTCAGCGGAGAGCTTGCTGCTTTCGGCTTACCCTGCCCCCAAAGGTCCAATCTATTCGCCCAATCCTGCATCATGGTCCGACGTTGCTCGACGTATTCCGCGTGGTTGTAGGCCGCACTCACCTTGCCTGAATCGGCATGAGAAAGCTGCGCATCAACCCATACCTTGGGGTAGCCAATCTCGTTAAGCGCCGTCGAAATCGTGGCCCTCATCCCATGCCCGGTGAGTTGATCGGCATACCCCATTCGACGCAACGCCCCATTCAAGGTGTTCTCGCTAATGCGCTTGCTTAGGTCTCTCCGGTGCGCTAACAAATAACACTGCGCGGGGACAACTTGACTCAGCATCTCGCGCACGATTTCAAGCGCCTGGACCGACAATGGCACGATGTAAGGCGGTATGTTTGAGGTCTGCTTCCCCGCCCTGCGCATCCCCATCTGAAGCTGTTTCACCACTTCCGGCGGGATGATCCACAACCGCTGCTTTAGATCAAACTGGTCGGGCGTCGACAAGCGCAACTCGCCGGTACGCACCCCCGTTAGCAGCAACAAGCGAAGACCTAGGCGTGTTTGGTTCGCACCACCGTAATCTCGAAGCGCGGCCAGCAATGTAGGCAGCTCGTCCATACGAAGAAAGGGATTATGTGCGACAGGGGGTTTCGGAAGCGCTACCACATCAAGGTCCGACGCAGGATTCTGGTCAAGCCCCTCCACCTTCACCAGGGCATAGCGGACAATTGCTTGAACCAGGTCCGACATTTTTCCGCTGTCGTTAACGCCTTGCGTTGTTCGATTCCGCTCAGGAGGTGCATCAGGTCGTGGCGATTGATGCCGTAGATGGACCGCCTGCCGAGCGTTGGCAGGAGGTCTTTTTTGAAGATTCTCAATATCTGCGAGAGTGTGCTCTGGCGCCCCTCCTTCAGGCTCAGCATGCGGAACTCCACCCACTGATTGAACACGGCCTCGAAGGTATGCTCTGCCGCAAAACGAACAGCACGGCGCTGTTGCTTACGGTGCTCATAGGGATTGATGCCTTGGGCGACCAAGGCTCGCGCCTCGTCACGTCGGGCACGGGCTTCTTTGAGGGAGATTTGTGGGTAACAACCCAAGGACATGCGCTTCTGCTTGCCTGCCCAGTAGTAACGGAAGAGCCAGACTTTGCCGCCTCTGGCCGTCACATTGAGAGTGAGACCATCACTGTCACCGAGGGTGTAGCCATTACCGGTGATTCGGGCATGCCGAACTGTCATTTCTGAGAGTGCCATCGCGAGCTCCTGAACAGAGTCAGGGCCAGATACTCATCTCGCTGCGCAAACTGCTCCAGCAACAAACCGATTCAGGGCATGTCCGGATTCTGGACTTAATCCTGGACTTAAACGCACCGGATAGTACTGGATTTCAGTGGTTCCCGCCGGAACGAAAAAAGGACCCGAAGGTCCTGATTTCAATCACTTACAGAATTCAGTGGAACTCTGCAGCGCAATATTTGGAGCGGGAAACGAGACTCGAACTCGCGACCCCGACCTTGGCAAGGTCGTGCTCTACCAACTGAGCTATTCCCGCTTGGTGATGCGCATTCTATAGAATCCTCAGCACCCGTCAACCCCTTGATTCAAAAAAGTTTTATTTCTTTTCAACGGTGGTGCGCAGATGCGGCCAGGCGGCGCGCAGATATTGGAGCATCGACCACAGGGTCAGGCCCGCTGCGATCAGCAGCAAGGCATAACCCGTGAGGACCCAGAACGAGAAGTCCGACGGGTTGGCCAGCAGGATAACCAGCGCGAGCATTTGCGCGGCGGTTTTCCATTTGCCCATGTTGGACACGGCCACGTGGGCGCGGGCGCCGATTTCAGCCATCCATTCGCGCAGGGCCGAGACGACGATTTCGCGGCCGATGATGACCGCTGCCGGCAGGGTCAGCCACAGGTTGCCGTGTTCCTGCACCAGCAGGACCAAAGCGACGGCCACCATGAGCTTGTCGGCCACCGGGTCGAGGAACGCGCCGAAGGGCGTGCTCTGTTCCAGGCGACGCGCCAGGTAGCCGTCGAGCCAGTCGGTGGCGGCGGCAAAGGCAAACACTGAACTGGAAGCCAGATAACTCCATTCGTACGGCAAATAGAACAACAAAATGAAAATTGGGATGAGCAGGACGCGTAGAACGGTGATCAGATTAGGGATATTCATCGGCACAACTGGCTACGAGGTGGAAAGGCATTCTATTCGCTATGCAGATTCGCATAAATCAGCTCAGCGAGCTTTTTACTGATACCGGGTGCTTTGGCTATCTCGTCAATGCTGGCACGGGACAGCTCCTGCAAGCCACCAAAATGTTTAAGCAAGTCGCGACGCCGCGTCGGGCCAACCCCTGCCACCCCTTCCAGGGTTGAGGTTCGCCGGGTTTTGCCACGGCGGGCGCGGTGGCCGGTAATGGCGAAACGGTGGGCTTCGTCGCGAATCTGTTGAATCAAATGCAACGCGGGTGAGTCGCCCTTCAAAGTGAACTCATGGGCGGCATCATTCAAGTACAACGTCTCGAAACCCGCCTTGCGCGTCGTTCCCTTGGCCACGCCCAACAGGATCAGGTCAGGCACCGCCAGCTCATTGAGCACGTCGCGGGCCATGGACAGCTGGCCCTTGCCGCCGTCGACCAGGAGGATATCCGGCAACTTGCCCTCGCCATCCTTCAACTTACTGAAGCGGCGCGTGAGGGCCTGGTGCATGGCGGCGTAGTCATCGCCGGCAGTGACGCCTTCGATGTTGTAGCGCCGGTAATCGGACTTGATCGGCCCTTCCGGCCCGAACACCACGCAGGATGCCACCGTGGCCTCGCCACTGGAGTGGCTGATGTCGTAGCACTCCAGGCGCTGGGGCGGCTCTTCCAGGTTAAGGACTTCAGCCAGGGCGTCAAAGCGTGCGGCGACGTGCTGTCGGTTGGCCAGGCGCGCGCTCAGGGCTTGCTCGGCGTTAGTCACCGCCAGTTGCTGCCAGCGTGCGCGGGTGCCACGCACGCGGTGGCTGATGTCCAGCTCGCGGCCGCGCAGTTCGTGGATGGCTTCGATCAACGCGGGGAAGTCTTCGTGCACCACATTGACGATCAACTCCGACGGCAGGTCGCGCTCGGGGCTGCTCACGTAGTATTGGCCCAGGAAAGCGGCCATGACTTCGGCGACCTCCTCATCAATACCGGTCTGCGGAAAGAAGTTCTTGCTGCCCAGCACTCGCCCACCGCGCACGCTGATCAGGTGCACACAGGCACCGCCCGGATTGACGAAGGCCGCGATCACGTCGACGTCGCCGGTGCCACCTTCCATGCTTTGCTGGTCCTGGACACGGCGCAGCAGCGAAATCTGGTCGCGCAGCTCGGCGGCCCGTTCGAAATCCAGGGTGCTGGCCGCCTGCTCCATGGCGGTGGAAAGCTCATCGGTGAGGGCATTGCTGCGCCCTTCGAGGAACATCACCGAATGGCGCACATCCTCGGCGTATTCGGCCGGCTCAACCAACCCCACACAGGGCGCCTTGCAGCGCTTGATCTGGTACTGGAGACAGGGCCGGGTGCGGTTCTTATAGAAGCTGTCTTCGCACTGGCGTACAAAAAAGGTTTTTTGCAGCAGGCTCAGGCTTTCCCGAATGGCCCCGGCGCTGGGATAAGGCCCGAAGTACTTGCCCTTCGCCTTCTTCGCCCCACGGTGAATGCTCAGGCGTGGGAAGTTGCCATCGGATAAAAACACATAGGGATAGGATTTATCGTCACGCAGCAGAATGTTGTAGGGCGGCCGCCATTCCTTGATCAGCGTCTGCTCAAGCAGCAGCGCTTCGGTTTCGTTGGCGGTGATGGTGGTTTCGACCTGGGCGATACGCGCCACGAGGGCCGCGGTTTTCGGCGCGAGACCGGTCTTGCGAAAGTAGCTCGCCAGACGATTCTTGAGGTTTTTGGCTTTGCCGACATACAGCAGGCGCGCCTCGCTGTCGAACATGCGGTACACGCCAGGGCGGCCACTGCAGGTTGAGAGAAAGGCACTCGGATCAAACGGTGTGGTCATGTCAGGCGCTGGCGTCCACCATGCCGTGGCGCACCGCGAGCAGGGTCAATTCAACATCACTGCTGATGGCGAGCTTCTCGAAGATGCGATAGCGGTAGGTGTTGACGGTCTTGGGCGACAGGCACAGCTTGTCGGAGATCGTCTGTACCTTCTGGCAACCGACGATCATAAGGGCAATCTGGATTTCCCGCTCCGACAGCGCATCAAACGGCGAGTCGCTGGTGGGCTGGAAGGACTTGATAGCCAATTGCTGGGCGATCTGCGGGCTGATATAGCGCTGGCCGGCAAACACCAGGCGAATGGCCTGGACCATTTCCGCCAGGCCCGCACCTTTGGTGAGGTAGCCGGCAGCGCCAGCCTGCAGCAGGCGTGTCGGAAACGGGTCTTCCTCGCACACAGTCACCACCACGACCTTGATGTCCGGATGGCTGCGCAGCAATTTGGTCGTCGCGCCAAGACCGCCGATGCCAGGCATCTTGACGTCCATCAACACCACATCGGGTTTCAACTCCCGGGCCTTGATCAGGGATTCCTCGCCTGACTCGGCCTGACCGACTACTTGCAGGCCATCGATGTCAGCCAGCATTCGTGTAATGCCTGTACGAACGAGATCATGGTCATCGACTACTAGCACCCTAATCAAGCAGACACCTCGCGAAATGGTCTTATAGGTTGCTGAACACCTTAGCAAAAAACCAAGGCACAGACCTAATAGCACGCGTCATATAGAGAGAGATTGATTGGGCGACAGCCATCCGCCGGGCGGCGGATGGCTCAATTTGCTGGGCGAAGGGTCAGGAATCCTGGGGCTGGGGCTTGGGTTTTCCATTCATCGCAATCGAATGCTCGGCCAACGTCGAGGTCAGGCGACGGATCGCAGCCTGGTCTTCCTTGAACATTGCGCGATAGTCCCCGAGGACTTTCTCTTCAATCTGGCTCAGATTCTCCAATTGAATCGGCGTGGCTGCACCGGTCAACACGTAAAGTACATCCACGCCTCTTTGGGCGACACGAGACAGGTAATCCGCTTTAGGCGCACGCCCTCCACTTTCATATTTACCTTGTGCGTTGGCTTCAACGCCGCCGATTTCACCAAACACTTTTTGCGACAGGCCAAGCCGCTCCCTTTCTTGCCGTAAACGCGAACCGATTCCACTCATTTGGATGTATGATCCTATTTGGCACACCCCAAGAGGTGACACATTCATATCTTATTAAACAAACTTGAACGGTTTTGAACTATGCCCGGAATCCGTACCGCTGCACAAGCCAAGGCCTGGCTGGAACATCAAGGAAAGTCAGTTCAAGCGTTCGCCCGTGAACATGGCGTAGATCCGGCAACCACCTATCAAGTGCTCGCTGGGCGCAAAAAGGGACGGCGTGGGGAAGCCCATAAGGTAGCGGTCCTTTTGGGCATGAAAGAAGGGATCATCCTTGCTGAGACGGGAGACCTGAACAACGATCAGGAAGTCGGCGCCTGAGGCCAGTATGCGCTTATAAGGAGTGGGTGCACGTTTTAGCTTGAGCGACAAACACGCTCCATACGCCAGAAGCAGTCTTCTTCACCTACGATGCTGAGCCCCATGCGCTGATAGAGCCTCCTGGCCGGGTTGGTCTTGAATACGGTCAAACGCAACAGTCCCAACGTTTGCGCCTTGAGCGCCATCTGCTCCAACACCCAGCCACCCGCGCCCAACCCGCGATACGCCTCGAGCAGATGCAACTCGCGAATATAGAGGGCCCGGCTGTCGCGGCTCAGGCTGATAAAACCCAAGACCCTGTCGTCCCGGCAAATCAGCCAGTTTTCCCGACCGGCCCAGGCAGTATCAAAGCCGTCGTTGGACCACCACAATCCGTACTGCACGTAGTAGCGGGCCATGGCCTCGTGGGTCAACTTCCGCGCAAAGGGAAGGTCCTGGTCCGTTGCAGCGCGCATGTGAAAAGCCATTAGAGAGCCATCACGTGGCTGACCCATCCCCCGCCATCGCGACGGGCAATCAGCAACGCATCCCCCACGCCAGGTACAGCAGCAAGCAAACGGCCATTGGCGGCCCAGATCGCACTGCGACCGGCGCAGGCCCAGCCACCCGACGGGCCGCCATGATTGGCCATCAACACCAGCAGGCCATGTTCAACGGCATAGCCTTGGAGCAGTGCACTGTCCGTGGCGTAGCCGCCCTCACTGATCAACACCCCGGCGGCATACACCGTGGCGCCCGCTCGCGCCGCGGCACGGGGATGGCTGGCGTGGGAAAAGTCTGCGCACACCGCCAGCGCAATCCGCTCATCCCCACGTTCAAGGACCGCACCGCCCTGCCCTGGGACAAACACAGCCTCTTCGCCGGCATGCAGATGCTGCTTGGTGTAGACCGCCAGGGAGCCATCCGCTCCCAGCACCAACGCACCGATCAGCACGCCCGCCTCTGGCGTCAGTCGGATCGGCATCCCCACCACCGCCGTCAGTCGCAGCTCACGCGCCATCTCGCGCAGGGGCGCCAGCACCTTATCCCCCGGCGCAATCGCCAATTCAGCGGCCAGCGACGGCTCATACCCCGTCAACGACAACTCGGGGAACACCAGTAATTGCACACCCTGTTCCGCCGCCGCGCGCATAAATGCGAGGTGCCGTTCAATATTGGCCGGGACATCGCCCGCGATGGAAATGGATTGAGCAGCAGCAAGAGTGAAGGCAGTCATGGTCGCGTCCAAGCAATCAGTATCAAAGTGCAAACAGCATATCGGCACTCCCCCCATAGCCGTAAGTCCCCCACTGCAATAGAAATTACTGATTGAATCTGCCTGCGTGCCTCGAGTAAGCTCCCCCATACATTTGGAGACACACCATGTTGCAACTCACCCACACTCAGGTTTGCCCTGCTGCCAGCGCCCAGCGCTCGGTGTCGGCTACCCGTGTGAACGGTTCGAGCGCACTGGTCAGCTTTTATTTTGGGTATTGGTTTAGCCACTGGCGCGCCTGATACCTGAAATCGGCGCCCACTTACCAAGGGGTCGCCTACCAGAGAAATCTAACCCCCGGTCGGCTCCCCGACCGGGGGTTTTGTTTTTTCAGGTCTCCATAAACTTTTCAACTTGATCAAGAACACTTAGAGGAATCACGACATGAACTACGCCACCTATTACCGCTACGACATGTGCACTGCATGGCGATTTAGCCAGCTCCGCTCGGGACAGCCTGCCGCCTCCGATCGGTCACCTATCGGTGGCAAACCAACACACGTCGCCGATACGGCGAATTGTCGAACAACCCAGTAGGCCGAGCGCGCGGGAATAGCCCGCCGCTTGCCCAGGAAACCTTGAATATGAACTCCTCCGTCGCCGCTCTGCCCCTCTCTGCCTTGAACAGTGCCAATGAAGCCCTGACCCAGCGCCTGCCCAGCTCGCTTGAGCTCAAGCACCAGCTGCCCCTCAGCCCGTTCCTCAACGAACAGATCCACGCCCACCGCCAAGCCGTGCGCGCCATCCTCAATGGCGAAGATTCACGCTTGCTGGTCATTGTCGGTCCGTGCTCGATCCATGACCCGGAATCGGCCATGGAATACGCCCGCAACCTGAAGAAGCTGGCCCTCGACGTCGGCGACCAGATGCTGCTGGTGATCCGCGCCTACGTCGAAAAACCCCGCACGACGATCGGCTGGAAAGGCCTGGCCTACGACCCTCGCCTGGATGGCAGCGATGACATGGCCGCCGGCCTGACCCTGTCCCGCGAGCTGATGCGCGAAATGCTGCGCCTGGGCCTGCCGGTCGCCACCGAGTTGCTGCAACCCATGGCCGCCGGCTACTTCGATGACCTGCTCAGTTGGGTGGCGATTGGCGCGCGTACCACCGAGTCGCAGATCCACCGCGAGATGGCCAGCGGCCTGGGCATGCCCGTGGGCTTCAAGAACGGCACCGATGGCGGCGTCGCGATTGCCTGTGACGCCATGCGCTCGGCGTCTCACCCGCACCGCCACTTCGGCGTCGACAGCCAAGGCCATCCGGCGATCATCCAGACCCCGGGCAACCCCGACACCCACCTGGTGCTGCGCGGCGGGCATCACGGGCCGAACTACGATGTGCAGAGCGTGGCGCGGGTAAGACACGACCTGGCCAAGTCCAAGGTCACCCCGCGGATCATGGTCGATTGCAGCCATGCCAACAGCAACAAGGACCCGCTGCGCCAACCGGCCGTGTTCAACGATGTGTTGGAGCAGCGCTTGCAGGGTGATACCTCGCTGATCGGCATGATGCTCGAAAGCCATTTGTTCGAAGGCTGCCAACCATTGAGCCCGCCGATGAAATACGGGGTGTCGGTGACCGATGGCTGCCTGGGCTGGACCGCCACCGAGCAGTTGCTGCGTGCGGCTGCCGAGCGCCTGCGCGCTTAAGGCTGATGGATCGAGGCGCTGCTGCCGCAGGTACAGCGCCTCATGAGAACCTGCGGCACACAGGCCATTCGTGACGTGCAGGCAAGAGTCCTTTTCGGCGTCGACGGTGTTTCCGACGCAACGACGAGGGGATACTCAACGCCATTGCCTACGGCCCTATTGGAGTTACCGATGTCTACCCTCACGCCAAAAGTCCCTGCCTTCGGCCTCGGCACCTTTCGCCTGCAAGGCCAGGTGGTGATCGATTCCGTCAGCACCGGCCTGGAACTGGGCTACCGTGTCATCGACACCGCGCAGATCTACGAGAATGAAGCGGACGTTGGCCGAGCCATCGCCGACAGCGGCATCCCGCGGGACGAGCTGTTTATCACCAGCAAGATCTGGATCGCCAACTTCGCTGAAGGCCAATTGATCCCAAGCCTCAAGGAAAGCCTGCGCAAGCTCAAGACCGATTACCTGGACCTGACCCTGATCCACTGGCCATCGCCAGAGAACCAGGTGCCCGTCACCGAATTCATGGGGCAGTTGCTGGAAGCCAAACGCCTGGGCCTGACGCGCCAGATCGGCATTTCCAACTTCACCATCGCCCTGATGAAGCAGGCCATCGCAGCCGTGGGTGCCGAGCACATCGCCACCAACCAGATCGAATTGCACCCTTATCTGCAAAACCGGCAGGTTGTGGATTTCGCAACCGCCAACGGTATCCAGATCACCTCGTACATGACCCTGGCCTACGGTGAAGTACTCAAGGATCCGGTGATCCAGCAGATTGCCGAGCGCCATCAGGCCACAGCGGCGCAGGTGACCCTGGCCTGGGCCATGCAATCAGGTTATGCGGTCATCCCGTCCTCAACCAAGCGTGCCAACCTGCAAAGCAACCTCAAGGCCCTGCAACTGACCTTGAGCGCTGCTGACATGGCGCACATTGACGGGCTGGAACGGGGCCAGCGCTTGACCAGCCCCAAGGGCATCGCGCCGAAGTGGGACTAAACCCCGGCCACCGGTGTGCGGGATAACTCGCGCAGCCATGGCAACACCCGCAGGCCGGCAGTGGCCTCGGGTGGGTCGATGATGTCCATGAAGTGTTCGAGATTGACGTTGTCCGGCACGCCGGGCAGCCGCACCAGCACCGCCGGCGTTACGCCAGGGTGTGCCCCCACATCCAGGTGATCGTAGACCAATACATGGCGCACCTGGGGCTGGGGCCCACAGGCCTGGGCCGTCAGCCCCGCATTGATGATCAGCACGTCGAAGGGTTCGGCCGGGATGGCCGTGAGTATCTGGACTTCCTCGAAGGTTTGTACCGGCACGATCCGGTGGTACCCCAACTGATTGAGCATTTTTTCGATATACAACCGTTGCAGGTGTTGTTCATCGGCAATCAGGATGGTCAGTGCTTTGTTCGGCATGGCAAACCCCTGGGCAGGCAGCGCTCGTCAGTGAGCGAGGCCCATTTTCCAGACATATCCCGAAGACAAAATCAGGCATGTTCCCCCTTCTTGTAGGAGTTCTCCCAAATCAACCGAATGGCCAGCTCCCGCAGTCAAGCCTGATTGCCATACCGGCTCAAGCTGTGATGCAACTGTTCGATGGCCGAAGCTACCGCCTCTACCGCAGCGTCCGATGCATCGTTGTCATGCCGCTCACACACGCTCTCCAATGTCTCGCAGCACGTGATCAACACCTGAGCCTTGACCATGCGCGCGCCCCCTTTAACGCGGTGAGCCAAGTCATGGAGCTTGGCGAAATCAGCCGGCGATTTCAGGGACGGCAACAGCGCACGGTCCTCCTCGAGGCTATTGAGCAACGGCGTCAGCAGCTCGTTGAGAGCATCCTTATCACCCTGCGTCAGCATGATCAGTGAACTTAAATCAAACTCCACTTCCACTTCATCCGTTAGCGCGCCAGCGGTCCGTGATGCCAAGGCCAGGCGCAAGTCCTCAAGCCCGGTCGGCTTGAACAGGCAACCGTCCATGCCTGCTTGCCGGCAGCGTTCGGCTTCCTGCGGCAAGGCATTGGCGGTGAACCCGAGGATCAGGCACGGCGCCAGCCCACGCTGGCGTTCCTGTGCACGAATATCACGCGCCAACGCGTAACCGTCCTTGAAGGGCATATTGCAATCGGTGATCACACCGTCAAAATGCCCGGCCTGCCACAGTGAAAATCCTTGGGCGCCGTCCTCGGCCAAGGTGATACGATGCCCCAGGAAACTCAGCTGTCGAGCCAGCAACAAGCGGTTGGCCGGGTAGTCATCCACCACCAGGATATTCAACCCGCGCGCTGGCGGAACGTGGGGGACCGGTACATTGGCAGGCACGGCCGAGGTCAGCGCCAGCGTCAACGTCACATCCACCCGCGTGCCCTTGCCCAGCACACTGCTCAAGTGCAATTGACCGCCCATCATCTCGCACAGGTTGCGACTGATCACCAACCCCAGGCCCGATCCGCTTCGCGCCGGCTGTTCGTTGTTGCTGCCCTGGATAAAGGGGTTGAACAAGCGCTGCTGATCTTCGGCACTGATGCCAATACCCGTGTCCTCCACCCACAACCGCAGGTGCAACTGGTCGTCGGTCAATACCGGTGCACCCTGGGCGCCCAGGCGCACCTGGCCGGAGGCGGTGAACTTGATCGCGTTACCCAACACATTGGACACCACCTGCTTGAAGCGCAACGGGTCAACCAGCACCGGCCGGTCGATCAACGGGTCGAGTTCCACCTGCAGCACCAGGCCCTTGTCCCGCGCCAGCCCCTCGAACACCCGCGCCACTGAGGCCAGCAGTTCGTGCAGATTGTCCGGTTCCAGGCTCAGGGACAGGTGGCCGGATTCGATTCGCGCAATGTCGAGAATATCGCCGATCAACTCCAGCATGCTCCGGGACGCCACCGACGCAACCTCCAGCGCATCGCGGTCAGCCACCCCCTGCTCGGCGTTTTTCAGGGCCAGTTCGATCATGCCGATCACGGCATTCATAGGGGTACGGATCTCATGGCTCATGGTCGCCAGGAAGGTGGTCTTGGCACGGTTTGCGGCGTCGGCCTCCTCCTTGGCTTCCTGCAACTGCCCCAGCAAGCGCTGGCGCTCGCTGACATCCACCCAACCGGCGATCATGCCCACCACGCTGCCATTGCTGTCACGGTACGGGAGCATCCATTGGTAGATGGTCAACACCTCGCCGCCGGGCACCTTGAGCACGCGGTCATGAACCTGCGGCTCGCCCAACGCCATCAAACGCAAATAGTCGGCATGGAACGACTGGGCCTGGGGCGGGTTCCCCGTGTCGGTTTCCACCACGGTCTTACCGATGACGTCTTCCAACTTGAAGCCGAACACATCGAGGTAGGCATTGTTGCAGGCCATCAGGCGCCCCAGGCGATCGCGCACATAGATCGGGTGCGGCGTGCCGTCGATCAACACACTCATGAACCGCATCTGGTCGCTCAACGCACGCTCGGCCTGGGTGCGCTTGCGAATCAGGCTGCGCAGGTAGAACACCCATCCCAGGGTGACCAGCAGCAGCAGCGCGGCCAAGCCAAACCCCTGGAGGATGATGTTGCGGTGGCGTATCCAGTAGTTGTCTTCGATGATGATCTCGCTGCGCCAATGGTTGGTCAGCTCGTCCATTTCTTCTGGAGTAATGCTCAATAACGCCTTGTCGAGGATCGAGTACAGCTCCAGTTGGCTGCGGTTGACCCCAAAGGCAATGCGTGCAGGCTCACTCCCGACAGTGCTGGTGATGCGCAGCCGCTTGCGGTAATTGCGGGCGATCATGTAGCGCGCGCTCATCAGTGAAACCGCAGTCGCATCGACACTGCCGTTGACCACCAATTCCATGGCCTGCTCCGGGTTCTCCACGTCGACAAACCCGATGCCTGGGTAGTCCCGGCTGATTTGCCCGGCCAGGCTGTTGCCGCGAATAAGCGCCATGCGTTTGCCAGGCATATCTTCCAGGGTCACCAGATGCTCGTCGTGGGTGCGCACCACCAATACATAGGGACTGGACAGATAAGGGCGAGTAAAGCGGATCTTTTCGGACCGCTCGACACTGGGGGTGACGACCGCCAGCATGTCCACGCGACCGGCACTGGCCTGTTCAATTTGCCGCGGCAGCGAACTGCCCCGTTCCACATCAAACCTCAAGCCTGTACGCAGACTGATACGCGAGAGGACCTCGGAGCTCAATCCCTCGAATTGCTCTTGTTCGTTGAAAAAAGACAACGGCACGAATTTATCGAGCACCGCCACTTTCACCCGCGGGTGCTTCTCCAGCCAGCGCTGTTCACTTGCGCTCAAGCGCAGTTGCTCCGCCTCCAGGAACCCGCTGCCGCCGGCACTCCAACGGCGCAGGATTTCCATCTGCTGGTTGGCCGGAACGGCGGCCAGTGCGCTATTGATGATGCCCAACAGGCGGGTATTGTCCTTGGCGAATGCGAACCCGAAAGGGTTGACCTCCAATGCGGAGAAATCCGCCATGCGCACGTTATTAAGGTGGTTCTTGTTGATCAGGTAGCGGGTGCTGATGGCGTCACCCAGGTACACATCCGCCTGGCCGAACGCAACGGCGCCAATGGCTTCGAAGGTCGAGGCAAACAAGAGCAATTGCGCATCGGGGTAAAAGGCCTGGACGGCCTCGGGCTGCATGTAGTGGTAGAGCATCGCCATGCGCTTGCCGGCAAGGTCAGCCTTCAGCGCCTGGTTTTCTCCCGCACGCGTCACCAGCGCGGGTTGGTCATTGGCGTAGGATCGGGACAGCACCAGCTCCGGGTCGGCCGCCTCGAACCCGTTGGCCGATCCCACAAAATCCACGGCCCCGGTCTTCAGGGCTTCGATCACCTCATCACGGGTGTCGTAGCGCTTCACGTCGATGGTGATATTCAGCGCCTGGGCAACCAGTGCCGCAAAATCGGCCGTGATGCCCTCGAGCTCCTCATTGTTGCTCAAGTCAAAGGGCGCGTAGTCGGGGGCCGACACCCCCATCAGGAGCGTGCGGCGCTCGCGTAGCCAGCGCCAGTCGGCTTCGTCCAACACCACCGAGGGATTTTCAAGAGTGGAGTGACCCAGCAGTTTCAGATCGTGGGATTCCTCCAAGGCCATCACCGCCCAGGGCAACAGCCCCATCAGCAGGATGGCCGCGCGTTTCACCCGCCGGGAGGTGAGCATTTCAGATCAGATGATTGCGCTGGGCGAACTTGGACAGATGCACCACCGACGACATACGCAACTTCTCCTTGAGCCGCGTCTTGTACGTACTGATAGTCTTGTGGCTCAACAGCATATCCTCGGCAATATCCTTGTTGCCCAGGCCCAGGGCCAGCTTCTGCAGCACGGTCAATTCGCGATCGGATAACGCCTCCACCAACTCCTGCTCGGTCGATTGCAGGTCGTCGCGACGCACCGAACTGGTGGGCAGGCTGGGGAAGCAACTGTAGCCGGACCTGATCGCCCTGATCGCCTTTTGCAGCTCATCCAGTTCACCGGTCTTGGCAACAAAACCCATCGCTCCGGCGCGCATGCAGCGAGTGGAAAAAAACACCGCCAGATACGAGGTCAGCACCAGGATCCGGCAGGGCAACTCCAGCGCCTTGATCCGGCTGATCACCTCCAACCCACCGAGCTTGGGCATCGCCAGGTCGAGAATGACCAGGTCCGGACGTTCTTCGCGAGCAATCTGCATGGCATCAGCGCCATTACCCGCTTCGTAGATAGTATCGAAACCTTCCTGCCTCAACAGATACTTCACGGTAGCGCGTATAAAAGGGTGATCATCCACGATTAAAGCTTTGTTGCTCATAAGACTCCCCTGGGAAGATCAGTACGCTTACATATCACGCGAGACCCCACTACCTGTGAAAAGTAACAGTTCCGACAAGCGGCACTGATTACTCAGTCAAACACCTCAGGCAGTACAGGCCCCTCCTTTTGAAAAACACAGTAAACATGTGAAGCCACGCCTTGATTCCTGAACAGGCGCAAGCGCGCAACCTTAGCAACCGCGTGTTTTTGCCAATGAAGGGATAATCTCGACTAAATGTAGGACTTTTCCTCAGAACTCTCCAAAGCTACTCGGTGGTGCTGGGGCTCCAGAAGGCCTGCACCACCAGGGTCGACCTGGAAATTCGCGCCACCAGGGCGTCCAACTCGTCACCGTCTACCGAGGTCACCGCCAGTGTGGCTTCGATTTCAACTTCCTCAGTGCCGAACGGCCGCACATCGACATCGCTGGCCGGGTAGTTACAGCGCGCCAGTTCGGCTTCCAGCAACGCCAATACCGCGGTTTGCTGGGTGCGCCGGGCAATCACATAGAGGATGTTGGTGACCTCCGCCGACACCACATCCAGCGGTTGGCGGTTGATGTTATTGACGATGGGCCGCAGCAGCGTATTGGCCGCCAGCACAAACAGCGTGCCTAACAACGCTTCGAGGACCAGGTCGGCACCGGCGCACGCCCCCACCGCTGCCGACGCCCAGAGCGTGGCGGCGGTGTTGAGACCGCGCACATTGCCTTCTTCGCGCATGATCACGCCGGCCCCCAGAAAGCCGATGCCCGACACCACATACGCCACCACCCGCACGGCGCCTTCCGCACCGCCGAGGCGGTTGGCCATGTCGACGAAAATCGCCGCACCCACCGCCACCAGTACGTTGGTGCGCAGGCCCGCCGTGCGTTGGCGGTACTGGCGCTCGAAGCCGATCAGGCCACCGAGGATAAACGCGGCGGTGAGGCTGACCAGGGTATCGACCAGGGAGTTGAGGTTGATGTTGTCGATTGCTTGCATGGGAAACCGTCCCTGTTCACTGCCAGCCAAACTTACGGATGTAGTAGCCCTTCACCGCCTGGGTCAGCGCCATATACGCCAGCAGGATCACCGGCAGGAACACAAAGTACAGCGACGGCAGCGCCTGCAATTTGAAGTAATGCGCCAGCGGCCCCATCGGCAGGAAGATCCCCACGGCCATGATCACCGCGGTCATCACCATCAACGGCATCGCCGCGCGGCTTTGCAGGAACGGGATTTTCGGGGTGCGGATCATGTGCACGATCAGCGTCTGGGTCAGCAGCCCCACCACGAACCAGCCGGACTGGAACAGCGTCTGGTGGTCAGGGGTGTTGGCATCGAACACATACCACATGAGTGCGAACGTGGTGATGTCGAAAATCGAACTGATCGGCCCGAAAAACAGCATGAACCGCCCCACGTCCCCCGGCTGCCAGCGTTGTGGTTTGGCGAGCATGTCCTCGTCGACGTTATCGAACGGGATCGCGATCTGCGAGATGTCATACAGCAGGTTTTGCACCAGCAGGTGCATCGGCAGCATCGGCAGGAACGGGATAAACGCACTGGCCACCAGCACCGAGAACACGTTGCCGAAGTTGGAGCTGGCGGTCATCTTGATGTACTTGAGCATATTGGCGAAGGTGCGCCGACCCTCCAGCACGCCCTCCTCCAGGATCATCAGGCTCTTTTCCAGCAGGATGATGTCGGCGGCTTCCTTGGCGATATCCACCGCGCTGTCCACAGAGATACCAATGTCTGCTGTACGCAGCGCCGGTGCATCGTTGATGCCGTCGCCCATAAAGCCCACCACATGCCCGTTGGCCTTGAGCAGGCGCACGATGCGTTCCTTGTGGCTGGGCGTCAGGCGGGCGAACACATTGGTGGTTTCCACGGCCTTGGCCAACTGGGCGTCGGTCATGTCCTCGATGTCGTTGCCCATCAACAGGCCTTGTTGCTCCAGGCCCACTTCACGGCAGATCTTGGCGGTGACCAGCTCGTTATCGCCGGTCAGCACTTTGACCGCCACACCATGGGCTTTCAGCGCCTTGAGAGCGGGCGCAGTGCTTTCCTTGGGCGGGTCGAGAAATGCGACGTAGCCGATCAGCGTGAGGTTGTTTTCATCCGCCAGGCTGTAAGTGTCGCGCCCCGGGGCCATCGGTTGCGCAGCCACGGCCACCACCCGCAGGCCTTCTTCGTTGAACGCGGCAGTGACCTGGCGAATGCGCGCCAGCAGGTCGTCGGTCAGCGCTTCGTTGACCTCGCCATGGCGCACGCTGTTGCACACCGAGAGGATCTCCTCCACCGCACCTTTGCAGATCAGCAGATGCGGCCGGCCCTGTTCGGCCACCACCACCGACATGCGGCGGCGGTTGAAGTCGAACGGGATTTCATCCACCTTCTGGAACGCGGTGCCGACCTTCAGTTCGCGATGCACCTCCACGTGCTCGAGCACCGCCACGTCCAGCAGGTTTTTCAGGCCGGTCTGGTAGTAGCTGTTGAGGTAAGCCATCTCCAGCACGTCGTCGGACTCCTCGCCCCACACGTCCACATGACGCGCCAGGAAAATCCGGTCCTGGGTCAGGGTGCCGGTCTTGTCGGTGCACAGCACATCCATCGCGCCAAAGTTCTGGATCGCATCCAGGCGCTTGACGATGACCTTCTTGCGCGACAGGAACACCGCGCCCTTGGCCAGGGTGGACGTGACGATCATCGGCAGCATTTCCGGGGTCAGGCCCACGGCAATCGACAGCGCGAACAGCAGCGCTTCGGTCCAGTCACCCTTGGTGAAACCGTTGATGAACAACACCAGCGGCGCCATCACGAACATAAAGCGGATCAACAGCCAGCTGACCTTGTTGACGCCGTGCTGGAACGAGGTGGTCGCACGGTCGGTGGCGGTCACGCGTTGGGCCAGCGCACCGAAATAGGTGCTATTGCCGGTGGTCAGAATCACCGCCGTCGCGGCGCCGGACACCACGTTGGTGCCCATGAACAGGATGTTCTCCAGGTCCAGCGGGTTGCGGGTGTTGGTGTCGTGCTGCTGGGCGAACTTCTCCACCGGCATCGATTCCCCGGTCATCGCCGCCTGGCTGACGAACAGGTCCTTGGCGCTGAGCACGCGGCAGTCGGCGGGGATCATGTCACCGGCCGAGAGCACGATCAGGTCGCCTGGTACCAACTGCTTGATGGGCAATTCAATGCGCTTGGCATCATCCCGGCGCAGCACCGTGGCGGTGTTGCTCACCATGGCTTTCAACGCATCGGCTGCCTTGTTGGACTTGGCCTCCTGCCAGAACCGCAGCAGCGTCGAGAGCACCACCATGGAGAAAATCACCGTGGCGGCCTTCATGTCTTCGGTCAGCCAGGAGATCACCGCCAGCAAGGTCAGCAGCAGGTTGAACGGGTTCTTGTAGCAATGCCACAGGTGCACCCACCACGGCAGCGGCTGCTCGTGCTCGACTTCATTGAGGCCGTATTGCACGCGCAGGGCGTCGGCTTCCAGGCTGCTCAAGCCCTCGGCATGGCTGCCCAACGTACCGAGCAATTGCACGGCACTGCTGTTGGCCGCGACCACCAGGGTTTGCGCCAGGGTGGGCGGCACTTCGCGGCTGACGCTGGCATCGGTGACGGTTTCGAGCATCGCCAGGCGGCGGAAATGCCGGGCGATATGCCGGGTCCGCAGGAAGCCGGCGAAGAACTCTTTCAACAGAGTGAGGTTCATGGTGTGTTACTCCTGCGCGAGGAAAAAACCTTCGTGCAGGTACTGCCTGTCCCACCGCGCCCGCTTCATAGGCACAGTCAGCCCGGCCCGCCTGCCGTAAAAGGCAGGCGCGTCCGTAGCATCCCGAGGTTAACCGGGTGCTGGTCAGCGTCGATGAGAGGGATCGCACAGGGGCCAGGACTGGCCGCTGTCGGGATGCCGCTTCTCGCTAGGTGGCGAGACAACGGCATCGAAAAAATGCGCGTTATCTTGCCAAGTATGTGCCGGTTACCGAGACCGGCCGACAACTGTCACTCGAACAAGTACCCACTGAGGGTCTCCGCTATTGATGAAAACGCGCGAAGCTTACGCCCCGATTTAAGGAGAGTAAACCGTAGGAAAGTTTCCATATGGTGAATAAGAGGATTCTTCAGGGAGGGTTCAGGAACCCCCATCCTGAAGCCGCCGATGCTTGAATGTGAGGTGGCAGGTTCGCCAAATCCCGTAGCAGCTGCCGAGCGCAAGCGAGGCTGCGTCAGCGGTTCGTCTGACACACCGCGAACGCAGCCTCGCTTGCGCTCGGCAGCTGCTACGTACGAGGTGGTGGGCCAGGTTTTTGCGAAATTAATCGTCCCGCGTCAGCACTTCCAACAACTCAATCTCAAAGCGCAGATTGCTGTTGGGCTTGATATGCGCGCCCATCGACCGTTCGCCATAGGCAAGGTGCGCCGGCACAAACAACCTGCGCACCCCGCCGACCTGCATGCCCATCAAACCCTGGTCCCAGCCCTTGATCACCCGCCCGGTGCCGATCACACACTGGAACGGCTTGCCCCGCTCCCAGGACGAATCGAAGACCGTACCGTCTTCCAGGGTGCCGGTGTATTGAGTGGTGATCAGTGCGCCCTTGACCACGGCTTTGCCGGTGCCTGGTCGGGTGTCGGTGATCTGGAGTTCGTCGGGGCTCATGGGGTTCTCGTTGAAGGCGTAAAGGCTGGGGTTTTCCCAGAATCGGTGGGGTTTGGCAAGTGTAGGAACAGTCGCAGCTGTGACATTACACTTTAACTTGCAGGACGTTTCCGAGAGAATCCCAAGCGCTTGCGCCGCTCAAGCGAGGGAGCTTGCTTCCGTTGGGCTGCGCAGCGACCCCGTTGCTTTAGTACTGCCCCCCACAAAAATCCCGTAGATATAGCGTCGGCCCGACTTGAACACGCCATAAGCCGATACAGAGTGCTCGCTTGTGCTTACTTACGCAGAGAGCTCACGCAGCGCTGCCGTCGCCAAAAAACCTGACCGCGATGCATAGCGATGATCCTTTTGCACACGCTCGTCAATCCGCTGCAAGAGGTGTTCCGGCAGAGAGGCATTGAACCGCACTGATTTCCCCAGATAAGGCGTGAGGTCAAAGTCGACTATCGCCCAGACACCACCGGCAAAATCCGGATTACCCAAATGGGCATCAACCTCCAGCGCCTGAGGAAGCTGTTCCTGATCGGCAACCAGGCCTTCGAGGTGCAGAGCCAATGCCTCACGTACATTGTCCAGCGCTTCGGAAAAAGACCCGCCCGCCGAGAAACACCCCGGCACATCAGGGACGGTCACGCTGTAATCCGAATCAGCATCTTTGTGTACTACCACTGGGAATTTCATTGTTCCTCCTCTGACCGAGCCCGTGGGAGCTCGCCCAATTCATCCAGCAGGCAATTATTTGAGACCGGCTGATTTGAAAATACTGTGCAGAGTGCCCTTGGCAATCTCTGACTTGGGATGAGGGACGGTGACTCTTCCCCGCTTCATGGGGTGCTTGAACTGATGATGACTGCCCTTCACTGCCACCTCAAACCAACCATCCGCAACCAGCAGGTCAATCACCTGCTCGACTTCTCATCGCCTCACCCTTGGGTGTGTATATTACACACCACCAAATGGCAATGCGTTTTTTGTACACACGAGACACACCAATAAAAAAACCCGCTCAACCGTCAAGCGGGCTTGTGTGACGTAATGATGACGGTGTCCAAAACCCTTATGCCAGCGCACTAGTGTGAGTTTTTGTGCCCCGATCTTTTGTCGACCGTGCTTTCGGTCATGCACCTGGTGGACTGTTGCTTCAGCTCATCGACCTTTTGGATGGCCTGCTTATAAGCCTGGGCGTAATTGTCGACGATGTGGGTCGCTTCCTCTTTGCTATTGCCGGTACGGGCGGCAACGATGTTGACCACTGCGTCTCTATCCTCCGCCTTCAACGCAGGTTCACCAAAGGCTTTCACACGCTCGAACCATTGTTTCAGCGCGTCGCCCGCTTGAGCAGTACACCGTGCAGGCCACCGCGATCCTTTTACAGTGATTGACCGTCTCAGTCTGGCGAGCCCAACACTCTCTCATCCTCGCGCAAAGACACCAGACCACCTGGTGCATTCGCACCCCACGCCGCGTAATTGCCCTGCACTATCCTGACACCGGGCTGTCGTACTTTCATGCGTCTAAAACCCGGAGAAACCATGACCCAGGATGTCCTTGCCAAAGAAACCAACCGCCGCCAGCTGCAGCAGATCATCTCCGGGCTGTCCGATGGGATCATCCTTGTAGAGGTGGACCAAACGATCCTCTGGGCCAATGAAGCCGCGCTGACCATGCACGGGGTGGATGACGTGGCGGCACTGGGCAGCAATGCCCGGGAATACGCCGAACGCTTCGCCCTGCGCTATCGCAATAATCATCCCTTGCCCCTGGAGAACTACCCCCTCGCCCGCGCGGCGGCAGGCGATGAATTCAGTGACGTGGTAGTGGAGGTCATGCCCACCGCCGACGAAGAAAAAACCTGGGTGCACCGCCTGCGCAGCCTGGTCATCAGCGATTCCCATGGCACGCCTGAATTGCTGGTGCTGATCCTCAGCGACGCCACCGAATGGGCCAGCGCCGAACAGCGCTTCGAAAAAACCTTCAACGCCAACCCGGCGCCGGCGGTGATCTGCCGCCTCAGCGACCTGCGCTATATCAAAGTGAACCAGGGCTTCCTGGAGATGACCGGCTACACCCGCGACCAGGTGATCGGCCGCTCCGTGTATGAGCTGGACGTGCTGGAGCATGCCGAGCGCAGGGAGCTGGCCGTTCAGCGCCTGGGGGAAGGCGCGACCATCCCGCAGATGCAGGCCGAGCTGAAACTGCCCGGAGGCGGCAGCAAACTGGTGATCGTCGCCGGCCAGCCGCTGGACATGAACGAGGAAGACTGCATGCTGTTTTCCTTCACCGACCTGGAGCCACGCCGCAAGGCCGAGATCGCCCTGCGCCAGAGTGAAGAGCGCTTCGCGAAGTCGTTTCGCCTGACCCCGGTGCCCACCTTGGTGTGCAACGCCGCCAACCGGCAGGTGGTGGATATCAACGAAGCATTCATGACCATTACCGGGTACACCAGTGAAGAGCTGATCGGTAAATCCGTCGAAGACATCAACTTTATCGACAGCCAGCAGGCGGCCGCGCAGTTGTTCGCCACCCTGGAGAAAGCCGGCAACCTCGATGGCCAGGACCTCAAGGTGCGCAAGAAAGGCAACGAGGTCATCGACTGCGTGGTCTCGGCGGACACGGTGACCATTCAGGATGTCCCCTGCTACCTGCTGGTGATGATGAACATCACCGAACGCAAGCGCTCGGAACTGGAGTTGGTGGCGGCCATCGAGGAAGTGATGCAGGACGCGTCCTGGTTCAGCCAGACCCTGATCGAGAAACTGGCCAATGCCAAGAGCGTCAACAGTCCCAACCTGCCGAACGTGGCCTTCACCGACCTGACCGCCCGCGAGCGCGACGTACTCGGCCTGATCTGCGAGGGCCTGGCCGACAAGGAGATCGCCTCACGCCTGAAATTGGCGCCCAACACGGTGCGTAACCATGTGGCCACGGTGTACTCGAAACTGGGGGTGCATAGCCGTAGTGCAGCGATTGTCTGGGCCCGTGAACGCGGGCTGTTTGCCGGTGAACTGCGGGTCAAGAAAACCCGATAAAAGTGCAAATGCACTAGTGCGGCTAGTGCGAATTCGCCTTATCCCGCGCAGTCCCAATCCCTAACCTTCAGGGTGTGAGTACAGGGCTTTCAACCTGTGCCGTCGTAAAACGACACCCTGAAGGAACCCACATGTTTACGCTCTCTCAACTGCGAAATTGCATCGAAGAAGGCCTCGCGCCGCTGACATGCGAGTTCACCCTGTGCCGGGATGCGTCGCTGACCCTCAAGGTCTACGACGCCGACACCGGCCGGGTGGACCTGGTGGTGACGGGGATCAGCACCAACCGGCTGCAGACCACGCAAGACGTGGAAAAGATGGTGGAAGAACTGCGCTACGAACTGCAAAGCAACAACATGGGCAAGGTCACGCTGGAAGACGCGCCTTCAACGACGAACCAATGAAATAGAACACCCCGCCCGCGACGATGAACGCCCCCAGCATGTAGAACATGTAGTGGGCCGGCAGGCTGGCCAGCACCAGCCCGCACAACACCGGCCCCAGTGCAGCCCCCAGGTTGGACAGGTTCTGTGCGCCGTAGTACATGCCGCGCAGGTGGTCCGGGGCGATCCGGTCGATAAACATGTATTCGGCCGGGAACACGATGATTTCCCCCACGGTAAATACTGCCATCGCCAGCACCCACCACAGCACGCTGGTGGACAGCGCAAAACCAATCAAGCCCAGCATGAACATGCCCAGGCCGGCAATCAGCCATTGGCTGAGGTAACGGTGGGAAATACGTCGACCAATCACGTATTGCAAGGCGATCACCAGCACGGCGTTGGTGGTGAGCACGGCACTGATGACGGTGTAGGTGTATTCAGCACTGGTGGTGGTAACCAGGTACTGCGAGAGGTAGGCGGTGAACTGGCCGAACACCACGGCGCTGAGCACACCCCCAAGGGTGAAGCACACCAGGCGATGGTCACGCAGCAGCACGCGGCCGACGGCCAGGAACGGCACCGGCTTTTGCGTCACATCGATGGTCGCCAGGGTGCGATCGCCCCAGCGCCAGTACAGCAGGAAAAAACCCGCCCCCAACAACGCCGACAGGATGAACGGCAGGCTGATGTCCAGCTTGGCCACCATCGCCCCAAAGAACGGCCCCGCGGCATAGCCGATATTGGTCAGCGTGTACTTGATGGAAAACACTTCGCTGCGCGCATCTTCCGGCAGCAAGCTGGCAAAACCGGCCTTTACCGCAATATCGATGACCGCGTAGGCCAGGTTGATCAGGATCAGGCAGCTGTAGAACGCCCAGATGTTCTGCGCCAGCACCGTACCGATAAAACCCAGCCCAAACAGCACGCTCAACCCCAGCAACAGTCGATAACTGTTGATGCGGTCGACCAGAAAACCGCCATATACGCTGAGCAGCGAGCCAAGGATCAACGAGCTGCCGATCACCAGCCCAACCTGGGTGATATCGAGGGCAAATTGGCGGGTGAGGTAGATCACCAGGTAGGGAAAGGTAATCGCCTTGGCCAGCGTCAGCAGCAACGTGGCGGACAACAACAGGTTCACGGCGCGGGGGTAGTTTCTTATTGTGGCAAGCATCCTGCTCTCTTTCGTCTAAGGTAACGCGGTCTTGATGGCCGGTTACCTTAACGCAAGAGCGAGGAAAAAACGCGGGTCATTTCTTGACGGGCGTGATCTCCAGGATGGTGCCGTTGGTGGTTTTGAGCAGCACGAACCTGTCGCCCACACGGGCCCACTGGCTGTCGGCTTCAGGCTGCTTGAGACCGCGTTTCTTCCAGTCGCTGACCGCCGACTCCTTGCGCATCAGGATGTCCGGGGCACGGTCGCCTTCTTTCAAATCACGGGTATTGATGTTCGAAGGCTGCACGGTTTCCTGGGGAGTGTCGCCGGCCTGCACGACAAAGCTGGCGGTGGACAGGCTGGCGGCGACCAGGACACAGGCAGCGAGGGTTTTGGACTTCATGGGTGCTCCTTCAATGAATGATGCGTACCCAGGTTCCGACCGCAGGCGCATGAAATCATTCAGCCTGTTGAACCTTGATCCCCTGTGATGAGCATAGGTATCTACACAACTTTTCAGACCCTGACAAATCTCCCTGCCCATTGCCGCCATGAAATAAATCCTGTAATTTTTCATGAAATTATTAGATATAAATTTCATGAACCAGCAAGAAGAACTCGACGCCCTGGCGATCCTGATCCACGACCTGCGCAAGTACAAGAAGCTCACCCTCGCCCAACTCGCACAGAAAATCGAGCGTTCGGTGGGCTTCCTGTCCCAAGTGGAACGGGGCTTGTCGCGTCCGACCGTGGCGGATCTCACCGCCATCAGCCATGCCCTCGATGTGCCCACCACCTATTTCTACAGCCTGCCCAAACCCAAGGCCGTGAGCTGGGTCACCCGCCCCAACGAACGTCGTACGGTGTATTACGCCAACGGCATCACCGACATCCTGGTGTCCCCCAGCATGAATGGCGCCTTCTCGATGCTCGACAGCCTCCTGGCACCCGGTGCCAACAGCGGTGAACAGACCATGAGCGACCGCGCCGAGCAGGCCGGATTTGTACTGGAAGGCGAACTGACCCTGTGGGTAGAGGGCGAGGCCGATTCGGTCACCCTCGGCCCCGGTGACAGCTTCCACCTGGCCAGTTTCGCCCACTGCCGCTACGCCAACCTCACCGACCTGCCCGCCCGTGTGCTGTGGGTTTACAACTAGGAGCAACACCCGTGAAAAGCCAAGCCTCCACGTTACTGGCCGAAGTACGGACCTTTCGCCAGAACCATCCCGACGTGCGTTATGTCGACCTGATTGCCCTGGACATCCCCGGGCATTTCTACGGCAAGCGCTACCCCATCGAGATACTGGAAAAGGTCGCCGCCGGCAGCCCCTTGAAGCTGCCGCAGAACGCCGTGCTGCTGGGGGTTCAGGGCGGGCTGTTCAAGATCGGCGACTACTGCTTCCACGACGGCGACCCGGATGCCAACCGCCGCCTGGTGCCCGGCACGCTCAAGCCGGTGAGCTGGGAGTCGCAGCCTTTGGGGCAGATGTTGATCACCTCGGACGGCACCGAGGCGCCGATCGAATTCGAACCTCGCGAAGTCCTGGCCAAGGTGCTGGAGCGCCTGCACCACAAAGGCATTCACCCGGTGGTGGCCTTCGAACTGGAGTTCTACCTGTTCGACAAAAAACTCGACAACGGCCTGCCGCAATTCGCCCGTGACCCGCTCAGCGATGACACCGACGACCAGCCCAACCTGCATATCGAACGGCTGTCGCGCTTCAGCGAAGTGCTGGACGACATGGCGCAGACCGCCAAGGACCAGGGCATCGACATCACGGTGATCACCGCCGAACTCGGCCCCGGCCAGTTCGAGATCAATTTCGGCCACCTCGACGACGGCCTGCGCGCCGCCGACTGGGCGGCCCTGTTCTGCCGCAGCACCCGTGGCGTGGCGCTGAAACACGGCTACCGCGCCAGTTTCATGGCCAAGCCTTACCTGCAATTTCCCGGCAGCGGCATGCATGTGCATGTCAGCCTGTACGACGGTGCGGGCAACAATATGCTCGCGGCGCACCAGCAGCAACCCCTGCGCCATGCCGTGGCCGGTTGCCTGGAGTTGCTGCCCCACTGCATGCCGATCTTCTCGCCCAACCACAATGCCTTCCGCCGCCTGGGCGGTACGGTCAACGCGGCCACCCGCGCCTGCTGGGGGTTTGAAGACCGCGACGCGTGCGTGCGCATCCCCGACTCCGACCCGCGCAACCTGAGGATCGAACATCGCCTGGCCAGTGCCGACGCCAACCCGTATCTAGTGCTGGCGGCGATCCTGGTCGGCCTTGAACATGGCCTTGAAGCCGGGCGAGAACCTATCGCGCCACTGAACGAGGACCGCAGCAGCGGCACCGACTTCCCCGTGGAAATGCTCGATGCCGTGCGCGCCATGCAGCATCAGCCGGTAGTGCGCGATAAGCTGGGCG
This sequence comes from Pseudomonas sp. Yb2C2, assembly GCF_052112325.1. Lineage (NCBI taxonomy): Bacteria > Pseudomonadati > Pseudomonadota > Gammaproteobacteria > Pseudomonadales > Pseudomonadaceae > Pseudomonas > Pseudomonas sp. Yb2C2. Next base: position 171,356 of record NZ_JAVAJK010000014.1, read on the forward strand.
CCGAATTTGTCGACGTGTACTGCGAGAACAAACGCCAGGATCACCTGGCCTTTCAACAAGAAATCCATGCGCGGGAATACCGCTGGTTTCTCTAACGACGGAATAACCGATGACCGACCAAAGCGCCCCGGCCCTCAAGGAAATCTTCAACCTCGAACGCCTGCAACACATCGCCAGCGAGATGACCGCGGTGTACCCGGCGTTCGACGCCAAGGGGTTTCTCAAGCATGCCAAGGCCGGGCTCGCCGAGTTATCGGTGATGCAGCGTATGGCGCGGGTCAGCGAAAGCCTGCACGCGGTGATCCCGCTGGACTATGCCCAGACCCTCAAGCTGCTCTACGCCCTGGCCCCGCGCCTGAACAGCGGGTTTGTCAGCCTGTGCCTGCCGCACTACGTGGCGAGCTACGGCCTGGATGACTTCAAACGCTCCATGGCCGCGCTCAAATACTTCACCCCCTTTGGCTCGGCTGAGTTCGCCATAAGACCCTTCTTGCTCCACGACTTCGAACGCACCTTGGCGGTCATGCAAACCTGGTCGCGGGATGACAACGATCACGTGCGCCGCCTCGCCAGCGAAGGCTCGCGCCCGCGCCTGCCGTGGTCGTTTCGCCTGGCCAAGGTGCAGGCCAACCCCGAGCTGTGCGCGCCGATCCTCGATAACCTCAAGGCCGACAACAGCCTCTACGTACGCAAATCCGTGGCCAACCACCTCAACGACATCACCAAGGACCACCCGGATTGGGTGCTCAGCCTGGTCGAAGGCTGGAACCTGGATAACCCGCACACCGCCTGGATCGCCCGCCATGCGCTGCGCAGCCTGATCAAGCAGGGCAACACCCGCGCGCTGACGATCATGGGCGCAGGCGCCAAGGCCGAGGTGAAGCTCCATCACCTGAGCGTGACGCCGGCGGTGATCAAGCTGGGTGAGCGGATCACCCTGTCGTTCAGCCTGGAATCCACCGCCGCCACTGCGCAGAAACTGGTGGTGGACTACGCCATCGACTACGTCAAAAGCGCGGGGCACAGCGCGGCCAAGGTGTTCAAGCTCAAGGCGTTTACGCTGGGCGCGGGTGAACGGCAGAGCATCCGCCGCGAGCAGCATATTCGCGCGTTGACCACGCGCAAGCACTATCCCGGCAGGCATGCGGTGCATGTGCTGGTGAATGGAGAGCGATTGGGCAGTGCCGAATTCGAATTGAGGGATTAATCCGATTCAACCAACACCACAGATCAATGCGGGAGGGTTTCTTCAGCTGGATTCGCCGAGCAACAGTGGCTGCTCCCGCGCGCACAATTCCACCACGTAGTCCCACAACACCCGCAACCGCACCGACTTGTGCAACTCCCGGCGCGAGCTGATCCAGTAGCTGCGCTGGATCCCCTCCCCCGGCAGCAACGGCACCAACTGCGGGTCACCCGACGCCATGAAGCACGGCAACACCGCAATCCCCAATCCGGAGCGTGCGGCCTGGTGCTGGGCGATGACGCTGGTGCTGTGGAACACCACCTTGGGGTTACGGCAGAAGCTGCTGAGGAACTTCAGCTCCTGACTGAACAGCAGGTCATCGACGTAGTCGATCCAGGCGTGGGCGGCGAGGTCTTCGCGTTTTTCGATCGGGGGATTGCGGTCCAGGTAAGCGCGGCTGGCATAGAGCGCCAGGCGGTAATCGGTGAGTTTGCGTGTGACCAATTGATCGACGCTGGGGCGTTCGAGGTGGATGCTGATTTCCGCCTCGCGGTTGAGGATGCTGACGAAACGCGGCACGGCGAGCAGTTCCACTTCCAGGCCGGGATAACGTTCGAACAGCCCGCCCATGCGGCCGGCGAGGAACATCACCCCCAACCCTTCGGCCACCCCGAGGCGGATCTTGCCCAGGGGCGCAGCGGAGTGGGTCAATTCGTCCTCGGCCAACAGCGCGACGTTTTCCATGGCTTCGGCGTGTTTGAGCAGGGCTTCGCCGGCGGGGGTCAGTTCGTAGCCCTGGGCGTGCTGCACGAACAGCGCGGTGCCGAGGCTCTTCTCGATGGCCTCGATATGCCGGGCCACCGTGGCGTGCGTGGTTTTCAGGCGCTGCGCGGCGGTGAGCAGGCGGCCGCTGCGCTGCAACTCCAGAAAATACCGCAGGTCATTCCAGTCGAACATGTCGCCTCCATTGCATGGCCTGGATAGCGCTGTTTAAAAACGCACAGCAGCTGGGTAAAAACTAACATTTTTAAGACGAAAACTAACAACTAGGATGGAGCCAATAAGAAAAACAAGCGAGACCTCAGATGCCCATTGCAGCTGCGCAATACGATTATGTGGTAGTAGGTGCCGGCCCCGCAGGCTGCCTGCTCGCCAATCGACTGTCCGCCAACCCCGCCCACCGCGTGCTGCTGCTTGAAGCCGGTGGCCGCGACAACTACCCCTGGATCCATATCCCCGTCGGCTACCTGTTCTGCATCGGTAACCCGCGCACCGACTGGTGCTTCAAGACCGAAGCCCAGGAAGGCCTGCAAGGCCGTGCGCTGAGCTACCCACGGGGCAAGGTGCTCGGCGGCTGCTCGTCCATCAACGGCATGATCTACATGCGCGGCCAGGCCCAGGACTACGACGGCTGGGCGGCGGCAGGTAACGATGGCTGGGCCTGGAAAGACGTGCTGCCGCTGTTCAAGCAGAGCGAAAACCACTTTGCCGGCAGCTCGGAATTCCACAGTGACGGCGGCGAATGGCGAGTCGAGCAGCAGCGGCTGCATTGGCCGATCCTGGACGCCTTTCGGGACGCCGCGGCGCAAAGCGGCATTGCCACGATCAGCGACTTCAACCAGGGCGATAACGAAGGCTGCGGCTACTTCCAGGTCAACCAGAAGGCCGGGGTACGCTGGAACGCGGCCAAGGCGTTTCTCAAGCCGATCCGCCAGCGGCCCAATCTCACCGTGCTGACCGAGGTCGAGGTAGACCGCGTGGTCCTGGAAAACGGCCGTGCCTCGGCGGTGATCGGGCGTCAAAACGGCCAGCCAGTGAGCTGGAAGGCGCGCAAGGAAATCGTGCTGTGCGCCGGCTCCGTGGGCTCGCCGGGCATCCTGCAACGCTCGGGGATCGGCCCGTCCAGCGTGCTCAAGCCGCTGGGCATCGATGTGCGGCATGAACTGCCGGGCGTCGGCGGCAACCTGCAGGATCACCTGCAGCTGCGGCTGATCTACAAGCTGGAAAACGCCCGCACCCTGAACCAGATCGCCGGTACCGTATGGGGCAAGATGGGCATGGGCCTGCGCTACCTGTATGACCGCAGCGGCCCGCTGTCGATGGCGCCCAGCCAGCTCGGCGCATTTGCCCGCTCGGGCCCGGAACAGACCTCGGCCAACCTTGAATACCACGTACAGCCGCTGTCCCTGGAGCGCTTTGGTGAACCGCTGCATGGGTTCCCGGCGTTTACCGCCTCGGTCTGCGACCTGCGCCCGCAAAGCCGTGGCCGCATCGATATCCGCTCGGCCAACCCGGCGGATGCGCCGCTGATCCGGCCCAACTACCTCAGCCACCCGGAGGACCTGCGGGTGGCCGCCGACGCCATTCGCCTGACCCGACGCATCGTCGCCGCACCGGCCCTGAGCCAATTCAAACCGGTGGAATACCTGCCCGGCGACGCACTGCAAACCGAAGAGCAACTGCATGAAGCCGCCGCACGTATCGGCACGACGATCTTCCATCCAGTCGGCACCTGTCGCATGGGCAGCGATAAAGACGCGGTGGTCGACGCCCAGTTGCGCGTACATGGTGTGCCCGGCCTGCGTATCGCCGATGCCTCGGTCATGCCGCGCATTACCTCCGGCAATACCTGTTCACCGACGCTGATGATCGCGGAAAAAGCCGCGCAGCTGATCCTTTCGCCGAACACTGTAGGAGCGAGCTTGCTCGCGAAAAACGCAAAAGCGCCGCTGCCCTCCGGGTTTCCCGCGTAATTGTTGACAACGTTCGCGAGCAAGCTCGCTCCTGCAAGGAACTGAGAAATAGCGGCGCTGAGCCTGGCGCCGACAGTGGAACAACAATAAATAATCACTGTGAGGGCTTCCCGATGTCAGAACATGCTCAAACCCTGGGCTCGGCGACCAACGCGAGCACCGGTAACGAATCAAGAAAAGTCATCTTCGCCTCGTCCCTGGGGACAGTGTTCGAGTGGTATGACTTTTTCCTCTACGGCGCCCTGGCGGCGGTGATCAGCAAGCAGTTCTTTGCCGGGGTCAACGACACCACGGCGTTTATCTTTGCCTTGATGGCCTTTGCGGCCGGCTTTGTGGTGCGCCCGTTCGGCGCGCTGGTGTTCGGCCGCCTGGGCGACATGATCGGGCGCAAATACACGTTCCTGGTGACCATCATCCTGATGGGCGTGGCGACCTTCTGCGTAGGCCTGCTGCCAACCTACGCCAGCATCGGCATCGCGGCGCCGATCATCCTGATCGTGCTGCGCATGTTGCAAGGCCTGGCATTGGGCGGCGAGTACGGCGGTGCGGCCACCTATGTGGCCGAGCATGCGCCAGCCGGCAAACGCGGCCTCAACACCAGCTGGATTCAATCCACCGCGACCCTCGGTTTGCTGCTGTCGTTGCTGGTGGTGCTGGCATGCCGGTACTTCACCGGCGATCAGTTCGAAGTGTGGGGCTGGCGTATCCCGTTCCTGTTTTCCATTGTGCTGCTGGGTATTTCCACCTGGATCCGCATGAGCCTGCACGAGTCGCCGGCATTCCTGAAAATGAAAGAGGAAGGCAAGGCCAGCAAGGCGCCGATCCGTGAGTCCTTCGGTAAATGGGAAAACCTCAAGGTGGTGCTGATCGCGCTGTTCAGCATCAACGGTGGGCAAGCGGTAACGTTCTACGCGTCGCAGTTCTATGTGCTGTTTTTCCTCACGCAGTTCCTGAAGATGGACCCGGCCCTGGCCAATATGCTGCTGATCATCAGCGTGGTGATTGGCGCGCCGTTCTTCGTCTTCTTTGGCTGGCTGTCGGACAAGGTCGGGCGCAAGCCGGTGCTGATGCTCGGCCTGCTGCTGGCCACCGCGCTGTACTTCCCGATCTTCAAGGGCCTGGCGCACTACACCAACCCGGCGATGGACCAGGCCAGCCGCCAGGCACCGATCACCGTGCTGGCCGACCCGGCCACCTGTACCTTCCAGTTCGATCCGGTAGGCAAGGCGAAATTTGACAGCCCGTGCGACAAGGTCAAGACCTTCCTGGTCAAACAAGGCCTGCCGTACAGCAGTGCCGCCGCCCCGGCCGGCAGCCCGGTGCAGGTCAGCGTGGGTGAAGTGCGCATCGACGGCTTCGACGAGGCAGCGCTGCGCGGTGCAGTGGCCCTGGCCGGCTACCCGACTTCTGCGGATGTGGCGCAGGTCAACAAGGTGATGGTGGTGGTGCTGATCGTGGTGCTGATCCTGATCGCCGCCATGTGCTACGGCCCGCTGGCGGCGCTGATGGTGGAGCTGTTTCCGACACGTATCCGCTACACCTCGATGTCCCTGCCCTACCACATCGGTAACGGCTGGTTTGGCGGCTTCCTGCCGACCGTGTCGTTTGCGCTGGTGGTGTACACCGGGGATATCTTCTATGGCTTGTGGTACCCGGTGGTGGTGACGGGGGTGAGCCTGATTGTCGGATTGTTTTGCCTTAAAGAAACGCGGCATGTGGATCTCGACAACAATTAAACCGATCGCCTGAACACAGGAGATCCCTTGTGGGAGGGGGCTTGCTCCCGATAGCGGTGGTTCAGTCACAGTTGCGTTGACTGATATGGCGCTATCGGAGCAAGCCCCCTCCCACATTTATTTCCGCAACGCTTACACGAATTGCTGTACATCCATACAGATAATAGTTGCTCAAATTCCTCTGACTGAGCATCCTGCAAAGCATCAACCCGATCTGATGTGATGACCATGCGGCTGTACCTCTGTGAAAAACCCTCCCAGGCCAAGGACATCGCGGCCGTGCTCGGCGCCGGTCGCCGCGGCGACGGTTGCTGGTTGGGCAATGGGGTCACCGTCACCTGGTGCATCGGCCACCTGCTGGAAACCGCCCCGCCCGACGCCTACGACGCCAAATACAAACGCTGGGTGCTGGCCGACCTGCCGATCGTCCCGGAAAAATGGAAGATGCTGGTCAAGCCCAAGACCGCCAGCCAGTTCAAGGCCGTCAAGCGCCTGCTGGGGGAAGCCCAGGAACTGGTGATCGCCACCGACGCCGACCGTGAAGGCGAGATGATCGCCCGCGAACTGGTCGAGCATTGCCGCTATCGCGGGCCGATCCAGCGGTTATGGCTGTCGGCACTGGACGATGCCTCCATCCGCAAGGCCCTGGCGGCGCTCAAGCCCGGCGCCGAAACCTTCAGCCTGTACCACTCGGCCCTGGGCCGCTCCCGCGCCGACTGGCTGATCGGCATGAACATGAGTCGCCTGTTTACCCTGCTGGGGCGTCAGTCCGGCTATCAGGGCGTGCTGCCGGTGGGCCGGGTGCAAACACCGACCTTGCGCCTGGTGGTGGACCGCGACCGCAGCATCGCCGACTTCGTGCCCGTGGCGTACTGGGCCATTGATGTGGACCTGCGCCACCAATCCATCACGTTTACCGCACAATGGCGCGCGACCGAGGATGCCTGTGACGACCAGGGCCGCTGCCTTGACCCGCAGTTGGCCCGGGACGCTGCCGACGCCATGAGCAACGCCGCCAGCGCACGCCTGATCAAGCTGCGCACCGAACGCATGCGCGAGGTGGCCCCCCTGCCCTTCGACCTCGGCACCCTGCAGGAAATCTGCTCGAAGAAGCTCGGCCTCGGTGCCCAGGAAACCCTGGATATCGCCCAATCCCTCTACGAAACCCACAAGGTCATCACCTACCCCCGCAGTGACTGTGGTTACCTACCATTGAGCCAGCACAGCGAGGCGCCGAAGATTCTCGCCGCATTGGGCCGTGCGGATGCAGCAGTCAATGAGCTGATGCCGCATATCGATCCCCAGCGCCGCTCACGGGCGTGGAACGATGCCAAGGTCAGTGCGCACCACGGCATCATTCCCACCGGCGCCGGCAAGGACGTCGGCCAACTCACCGGCAAGCACCGTGCGGTCTACACCTTGATTCGCGCGCGTTACCTGGCGCAGTTCCTGCCCAACCATGAATACGATCGCACCCAGGCGGATTTCGACTGTGCGGGCCAGGCGTTGCGTGCGGTGGGCAAAGTGGTGATCGAACCGGGCTGGAAACGTGCCTTGCCCGAAGCCCTGGCACCGGCAAAGGGCCGTGAAGCACCGGCCCCCCAGGCCTTGCCGACACTGGTGCAGGGTCAGGATTACGCGGTAGCCAAGGTCAACCTCAAGGACCTGTGGACCCAACCACCCAAGCCCTTTACCGAAGGTGACCTGATCAAGGCGATGAAAAACGTCGCCAAGCTGGTGGAAGACCCGCTGCTCAAGCAAAAGCTCAAGGACACCACCGGCATCGGCACCGAAGCCACTCGCGCGGGGATTATCCAGGGGTTGCTCGACCGGGGTTACCTGGTGAAGAACGGCAAGACGCTGTCGGCCACCCCGGCAGCCTTCAGCCTGATCGACGCGGTACCCCGCGCCATTGCCGACCCCGGCACCACCGCGATCTGGGAGCAGGCGCTGGACATGGTGCAAAGCGGTGAGATGAGCCTGGAAGAATTCGTCGCCAAGCAGGCGGCGTGGATGAGCAAGCAAGTGGCGCGTTGCAACGGCATGCGCATGACCATCAGCGGGCCGGCCAGCCCGCAGGGCCGAGGTGCTGCGCCGTGGAAAAAGAAGCGCAAGGCGGCCCCTCGCAAGACCGCCACTGGCCCAGAGCGCGCCAGGAAACCGAAAAAAACCGGGTGAAAGGCGAAAAAAACCGGCGAATGACGTTTTTCGACGGGTTTAACGCCGCATTGGACCTTGCCCCGGCGAGTGCCGTCTAGGATTCTGTAGGGGATAACAACAACACCGGAGTGGCCGCCATGAAAACCGTCGCACAATTGCTCAAAGCCAAGGACCAGAAAAACCAGGACGTCCACACCATCCAATGGGACCACACTGTGTTTGAGGCGCTGGTGCGGATGTCGGAGAAAAACGTCGGCGCCTTGCCGGTGGTCAAGGAAGGCACGGTGGTGGGGATCATCAGCGAACGCGATTACGCACGCAAAATAATGCTCAAGGGCCTATCGTCAGTCACTACAAAGGTCCATGAGGTCATGAGCTCGCCGGTGATAACCGTCGATACCCATAAAAGTGTCGAAGCGTGCATGAACATCATGACCGACAGTCACCTGCGCCACCTGCCGGTGGTCGAAGACGGCAAACTGCTGGGCCTGCTCTCCATCGGTGACCTGGTCAAGGAAGCCATCGCCGAACAGGCAGACCTGATCAAGCAGTTGGAGCAGTACATCCGCGGCGAATAGGGGACCCCATGCTCGATACCCTGGAACATCAACAGGACCACCTCGACACCCTGCACCGCGCCATGGCCGAACGGCGCTTCCTGGTATTGACCGGTGCGGGCATCAGCACGTCGTCGGGAATCCCCGACTACCGCGACAGCGAAGGCGTGCGCCGGGGCAAGGCGCCGATGATGTACCAGGAGTTCCTCGCCACTGCCCAGGCGCGGCGGCGCTATTGGGCACGGGCGATGCTGGGGTGGCCGAGGGTACGTATCGCCCAGCCGAACAACGCTCACCGGGCACTGGCGACCTTGCAACAACGCCAGCACATCAGCGGCCTGATCACGCAAAACGTCGACACTTTGCATGACCAGGCCGGTAGCCATGACGTGATTGAATTGCACGGCAGCCTGCACCGGGTGCTGTGCCTGGATTGCCAGTTGCACAGCACGCGCGACCTGATCCAGCGCCAGATGGAAATCGATAACCCGTACCTGGCGCAAGTCCATGCGGTACAGGCGCCTGATGGTGACACCCTGCTTGATCCCGCGTTTGAAGAGCGCTTCCAGGTCCCCCGCTGCCCCCATTGCCAGGGTGAGCGACTGAAACCGGACGTGGTGTTTTTTGGCGAGAACGTCGCACCGGCGACGGCAGCCAGGGCGATGGCGGCGGTAGCCCATGCCGAGGGGCTGCTGGTGGTAGGTTCATCGCTGATGGCTTACTCCGCATTTCGCCTGTGCAAGGCAATGGTCGAACAGGGCAAACCGGTGATCGCCATCAACCTGGGCAAGACCCGGGGTGATGAGTTGTTGCAGGTAAAGATCGAAACCTCGTGCGAACAGCTTCTGCCCTTGTTGGCAGACCGCCTGCAGTCAACCCCTCCTCAGCCATAGCGACCGTCCAGCGCAAAAAATGACGCTCGAGTCACGCATTTGCCGTATCTCCCCATAGCCACGACGAATTATGTAGTGATCAAAAATAATCACTACATACCGTTGACGTAACCTTTTTGTCCTTGCATGATCTAGACGTCTCCCGGATCGGGAGCGTTGGTAGCAAGCGTTTTGAACAAGCTCGTCTGACCGCCGAGCTGTTTTTTCCGGATGTGCACTGCCCACAAGGCAGATTGATGAAGCTGACCGACCCGAAAGGATCGGTACAAGGCGCTCAAATGCGGCTTGTCTTCGTTATGAAACCATTGCGTAGCAGTTCATCAGCAAGACTACATGCATCAGGTTCAAGACCCTGCCCGTATTCGGCAGACCGTCACTGACGCCCGGTTTTCCAAGCCGGAGACAACTAAGCAGTTTTAACGGAATCAACTGATAGATCGCCAACTGGTCAAGGGGCTTACACATGAATCTGAACAACCAACCAACTATCGATGAATTGGCTGAGATGTTCGCAGCGCAGAAAGACACACTCGACGACCATATCCTGTGGATTGGCAAATCGGGCGAAGTGCAAATCGACTGCCTGGCGCCCCACACCGAAGAAGCCGAGTTCGACCGCAATAACCGTGAACTGGCGGCGCGCCTGAAGATGTACCGCCGTGGCCAGGGTTATGTCGGCAAGAAGGCCGCGGCCGATCGCAACTTTATCGAGCAAGTATTCCACACACTTAATACCGAATGGCAGAACCTCAAAGGCCAATCGCACGTTAAAGTGATTGATAGATACTGCTGATAACAGTGCCACTTTAAATTTAAGCCCGCTGGTTTATTCGAGCGGGCTTTTTAATAGCTGTTTTATAACACCGCCGGAAACCTGCCCTTCCCCGCCTCATCGCGAAAAATATCAAACAACACCTGCGCCGCCGCCGACAGTTCATGCCCAGGCTTGGTCAGCACGCCAATCGGCCGCTCGATCACCGGACCGGTCAAGGTGATGCAATGCGCCCCCGCCTCCTGCATCTGCTGCGCACACAAGGCCGGTACGGCGCTGACACCCAGGCCGCTGGCGACCATCTTGCCCACGGTTGCCAATTGATGGCTTTCCAAGGCCACCGGCAGCTTCATCTTCAAGGCCCCCAGGTGCTCCTCCAGCATCACCCGCACCGTGGAAGGCCGCTGCAACGTGATGAACGGGTGCTCCAGCAAGGTTTTCCAGTCGACCTCGGCACACTGTGCCAGCAGTGAATCACCGGGCACCACCGCAATGAAGCGGTCCAGGTACAACGGCGTAAAGGCCAGCGACGAGCCTTCCGAGGGTTCAAACGCGACGCCCAGTTCCACATGGCGGTCGCGAACCATCTCCAGCACTTGCTCGTTGATCAAGTCATGCACCGTCACGTTCACCTGAGGGTAACGGGCGCGGAATATCTTCAGGATCGGCGGCAGCAGGTTGCCGGCAAACGACGGCATCGCCGCCACGGTCACCCGCCCGCGTTGCAGGGTGAACAGCTGACGTAGTTCGTCTTCGGCATTGTCCCAATCGGCCATCAGCCGACGGGCCAGGGGCAGCAGGGATTCGCCCTCGGGCGTGAGGGCCACGTTGCGCGTATTGCGGCTGAACAAGCGCCCGCCCAGCCCTTCCTCCAAGCCCTTGATGGTCAGGCTCAACGCCGATTGAGAAAGGTGCAGGCGCTCGCAGGCGGCGGCAAAACTCAGGCTTTGGGCCACGGCCAGAAAGGCACGCATCTGTTTAACGGTCATGACGCTACTCCGGGCGGCGGGTTGACTATGCTGTTTTCTAAATCAATCAACCTTAAAAAACAACTTAACAAATCAATCTGTCAGCGCAACACTCGATTCATTGGCTGGCCCACAAACAATAAAAGAGGTGCATATGGCAGGTTTCGATAAACGCGTGGCGTCCTACGAGGAAGCACTGGCAGGCCTGGAAGACGGCATGACCGTGCTCTCCGGTGGTTTCGGCCTGTGCGGCATTCCGGAAAACCTCATCAATGAGATCAAGCGCAAAGGCACCCGTGACCTCACCGTGGTTTCCAATAACTGCGGCGTCGACGGCTTTGGCCTGGGCGTGCTGCTGGAAGAAAAGCAGATCAGCAAGGTGATCGCTTCCTACGTCGGTGAGAACGCCCTGTTCGAGAAGCAGTTGCTCAGCGGCGAAATCGAAGTGGTCCTCACCCCCCAAGGCACCCTGGCGGAAAAAATGCGCGCAGGCGGCGCCGGTATCCCCGCCTTCTTCACCGCCACCGGCGTCGGTACTCCGGTGGCCGAAGGCAAGGAAACCCGCGAATTCAACGGTCGCCCGTACCTGATGGAAGAATCCATCACCGGCGACTTCGCCATCGTCAAAGGCTGGAAAGCCGACCACTTCGGCAACGTCATCTATCGCCACACCGCCCAGAACTTCAACCCGCTGGCCGCCACCGCTGGCAAGATCACCGTGGTCGAAGTCGAGGAAATCGTCGAACCGGGCGAGCTGGACCCGGCGCAGATCCACACCCCTGGCATCTACGTCGACCGGATCATCTGCGGCACGTTCGAGAAGCGCATCGAACAGCGCACCGTGCGCAAATAATCCGCCTCCAGCCCGAACAATAAGGACTCATAAAAATGGCTCTTACCCGCGAACAAATGGCTCAACGCGTCGCCCGCGAAATGCAGGACGGTTTCTACGTCAACCTGGGCATCGGCATTCCGACCCTGGTGGCCAACTACATCCCCGAAGGCATGGAAGTCATGCTGCAGTCGGAAAACGGCCTGCTCGGCATGGGTCCGTTTCCTACCGAAGACACCATCGATGCCGACATGATCAACGCCGGCAAACAGACCGTGACGGCGCGCATCGGCGCCTCGATCTTCTCCTCCGCCGAATCCTTCGCGATGATTCGCGGCGGCCACGTCGACCTCACCGTGCTCGGCGCCTTTGAAGTGGACGTACACGGCAACATCGCCTCGTGGATGATCCCCGGCAAACTGGTCAAGGGCATGGGCGGCGCCATGGACCTGGTGGCCGGTGCGGAAAACATCATCGTGATCATGACCCACGCCTCCAAGGACGGTGAGTCCAAGTTGCTCAGCCAATGCAGCCTGCCGCTGACCGGCGCCAACTGCATCAAGCGCGTACTGACGGACCTGGCGTACCTGGAAATCGAAAATGGCGCTTTTGTCCTCAAGGAACGCGCACCTGGCGTCAGCGTTGAAGAGATTGTGAGCAAGACCGCCGGTAAACTGATCGTCCCGGACCACGTTCCAGAAATGCACTTCCAGTGAGGACAGATTCCATGCAAGACGTCGTGATTGTTGCTGCCACCCGCACCGCCGTGGGCAGCTTTCAAGGTTCGCTGGCCACCATTCCGGCACCGGAGCTGGGCGCCGCCGTGATCCGTCGCCTGCTGGAGCAGACCGGCCTGGACCCGGCCGAAGTGGATGAAGTCATCCTCGGCCAGGTACTCACCGCAGGTTCCGGCCAGAACCCCGCGCGCCAGGCCTCGATCCTCGCCGGCCTGCCCCACGCCGTGCCGAGCCTGACCCTGAACAAGGTCTGCGGCTCGGGCCTGAAAGCCCTGCACCTGGGCGCCCAGGCCATCCGTTGCGGTGACGCCGAGGTCATCATCGCCGGCGGCATGGAGAACATGAGCCTGGCACCCTATGTACTGCCTGCTGCGCGCACGGGCTTGCGCATGGGCCACGCCAAGATGATCGACAGCATGATCACCGACGGCCTCTGGGATGCGTTCAACGACTATCACATGGGCATCACCGCCGAGAACCTCGTGGACAAATACGGCATCAGCCGTGAAGCCCAGGATGCTTTCGCCGCCGCCTCCCAGCAGAAAGCCACCGCCGCCATCGAGGCCGGGCGTTTTGTCGATGAGATCACGCCGATCCTGATTCCCCAGCGCAAGGGCGACCCGATTGCCTTCGCCGTCGATGAGCAACCTCGCGCCGGCACCACCGCCGAATCCCTGGCCAAGCTCAAGCCGGCGTTCAAGAAAGACGGCAGCGTCACCGCCGGTAATGCTTCCAGCCTGAATGACGGCGCCGCTGCGGTGCTGCTGATGAGTGCCGACAAGGCCAAGGCCCTCGGCTTGCCGGTATTGGCCCGTATCGCCAGTTACGCCAACGCGGGCGTCGACCCGGCGATCATGGGCATCGGCCCGGTCTCGGCCACCCGCCGCTGCCTGGACAAAGCCGGTTGGAGCCTGGGCGACCTGGACCTGATCGAAGCCAACGAAGCCTTTGCCGCGCAATCCCTGGCGGTAGGCAAAGAGCTGGAGTGGGATGCGGACAAGGTCAACGTCAACGGCGGCGCCATCGCCATCGGCCACCCCATCGGCGCTTCAGGCTGCCGCGTGCTGGTCACCCTGCTGCACGAAATGATCAGGCGCGATGCCAGGAAAGGTCTGGCGACCCTGTGCATCGGTGGCGGCCAGGGCGTAGCCCTGGCCCTCGAACGCAGCTGATAAACGAGCAACACGGAAAAGGCCCGGCTCCACGAAAAGCCAGGCCTTTTCTTTATGCGGTTTCCCTGAACAAACACAGTCCCTCCCCTATAAGATCTTTATTGCCTGTCAGCGTGAGGCACGGCAAACACCGCATTCGCCCGCGCCACCACCTTCTCTCCCACCTGCAGGCTCACCGTGGCAAACGCCATTTGCCGCCCTCGCTTGTGATGTTCCAAACGCACGGTAATCCACTCCCCCACCTGCACCGCCCCCAGGTAATCCACGGTCATGCTCGCCGTAATCAACGGCAACGGCGGCTCACTGGAAAACGCCATGGCATAGCCCATACCGACATCCGCCAGGGTCGCCAGCACCCCGCCGTGCACCGTTCCACGCCCATTGGCATGGCGATTGTCGGCGCGCAGGCCGATTTCCAGTTGCAGGCCGTCACCTCGGCAGTACGCCGGGCCAAGCAAATCCAGCAACGGGCTGCTGCGCGGCAGCGGGACAAAACCTTCGGGCACGGCGTGGGCAATCATGACGAGTCTTCCTTGGGGTCGAATTTGAGGTGTACGCCACACGCCCAACGGCAGCCATCACCATCAGCCTTGCAAATCCTGCACGATACTTTGCGTTAATTCGCCGGACCCGCTTTAATCGCCGCCAATGTCCCCCCCACATCTCAAGGAACTGCAATGCGCCATCCGGACGGCCCCCTTCAATCGCTTCGCGCGCCCCTGTTGATCCTGCTGGCCGGCCTGGCCCTGGTCGGCTGTTCACCCAAGGACCACTCCCGCGCCACGGTGATCAATGGCGAACAAGGCCGGGCCGGTGCGCAACTGGCCTATGAGCACGAACTGACCCTGGCCCTGCCCGGCGCCCTGCTCGCGCCGCGCATGCAGGCCACCCGTGAGGCCTGTGAATCGGCGCGGTTTGGCGCGTGCAATATCCTTGGCATCACCGAAGACAGCAACGGCGGCGAGATCATCCTGCGGATCGCACCTAGCGGCGTCGAACCGATGGTCACCCTGGCCGCTGAGGGCGGCAAACTCGGCCAGCGCATCACCACCGCCGAAGACCTGGCCGACGCGGTCGCCGATATACGTCGCCGCCAGGATCGCCTGCACGCCCAGCAACAGCGCCTCGATGAACTGGCCAAGCGCAAGGACATCAGCGTCAGCGACCTGATCGCCCTGAGCAAGGAGCAGGCGGGCATTGAAAACGAACTGCAGGAACTCGCCCAGGTTGCCGCCGGCCAGCAGCGTCGCCTGGATACCAACCGCGTCACCCTCAACTTCCGCTCTTCCGACGGCGCCAACCAACCGTCACGCTTCAGCCGGATGTTCAGCAACCTGGGCACTAACCTGGTGGACGGCACCGCAGACGCCCTGGAACGCGCCAGCTATGTGCTGCCGTTCGTGATCCTGGCGTTTCCGGTGGTGTGGTTGTGGGTGTGGCTGTGGCGCAAATTTGTCCGGCGCCGCAGCTGATCAGCGCTTCATGCAGCGCTGGTACCGCTCATCCACGCGCTTGGCAAACCACGCCGTGGTCAGGTTGCGGGTGATCTTCGGGCTTTTGAGCACGATGCCCGGCAGGATCGCACGGGGCATCGGCTTGCCGGCAGCCTGGTCGGCCAGGGCAAACACGCGTTTGTAGAGGGTGGTGTCTTCAAAATCCAACTGCTCGCCCTGTTCCAGCTGGCTGCGAATGCTGGGATTGCGCATGTCCAGCTTCGCGCCCAATGAGCGCACCGCCAGTTCGGTGGTGCCGGGCAGCAATGAGCCGTAGCGAATCAAATCCCCGTCCAGCGCCAACTCAGTGCCCGACGCGCGGCTGACCGCCGCCTGGAACGCCGCATTACGGCTGGCGTACCAACCCGCATTGAAGTCGGCAAAGCGGTACAGCGGCTGGTCATAGCTCACCGGGTAACCGAGCAGATGGGCGATACCGAAGTATATGCCGCCGCGCCGGGTGAAGACTTCCCGACGAATCGTGCCATCCACCGTGTAGGGATAACCCCGCGCCTGCTTCTGGGCGAAGTCGATACTGACCTGCATGGGACCGGCGGTGTGCACCGGATTGAAACCGCCAAACAGGGTGTTGCCCAGGGGCACCACGCTGATGAAGTCATCGAAGATGCCACTCAGGTCCTTCTCCGTGCGGGCGGCATTCAAGCGGTCGGCATAGGACTGGCCGGTGGGCGAGCGCAGCTGCAGGGCGCTGCGCACCACAAAAGCGGGCACATGCACCTTGGCGGCACGGCGCAGGATTTCATCCTGGGCGATCTTGCCCATATTGGGTACGGGCGGGTCGACCTGATAGGTGGACTCCTGCTCGGTCACCGCCAATACGGCACAGATATTCTCGGTACTGGGGTAGATCTTTTGAGTGTCAAAGGCAGTGTAGATGTCCTGGGCCCAGCCGTTGCGGTCTGGAACCTTCGCCGGGAGCAAACGCACGATCTCGGCCTTCACCTCGGCCTCGCTGCGCGCTGGTTGCTGCGGGCCGCGTGACGTGGAACAGCCGGCCAGCACCACCAATGAGGTGAGGCAGAGGATCAGGCAGCGTGGGGACATGGGGCTTCCTTGAGGACGATGGGCCAGGCGTTGCGGATATGGACCAGTAAGTCTAACGCGGGTTCGCCAACTCACCTTCTCGCCAGCCGGGGCCGAACGTGACAGGATCTGTCATTCCTCATTCGTACACGGAGTTTGAATGCCATGCTCAGCCTGAACTTCCTCATCACCTGCTTGATTGTCGTACTGATCCCCGGCACCGGCGTGATCTTTACCGTGTCCACAGGCCTCACCGCTGGCAAGCGCGCCAGTGTGTTCGCCGCGCTGGGTTGTACGGCCGGTATCCTCCCGCACTTGCTGGCATCCGTGCTCGGCCTTTCCGCACTGCTGCATACCAGCGCGCTGGCCTTCGAAGTCCTGAAATACGCTGGCGTCGCCTATCTGCTGTATCTGGCGTACGCCACCTGGCGTGATCGCTCGGCCTTCGCCATGAATGACGCACCGGCAGTCGCCACCGCGTGCAGTTTGATGCTGCGCGGTTTCCTGCTGAATATTCTCAACCCCAAACTGACCATTTTCTTCCTGGCCTTCCTGCCACAGTTCATCACGCCCGGCAGCACGGCAGCCGCCGTGCAAATGCTGGTGCTGAGCGCGGTCTTCATGGCAATGACATTTGCGGTGTTTGTGATCTACGGCCTGCTGGCCAACGGGTTTCGCCGCGCGGTAATCGAGTCGCCACGGGTGCAGAACTGGCTGCGCCGCAGTTTTGCGGCGGCGTTTGCAGGGCTGGGGTTGAACCTGGCGTTCGCGCAGCGCTGAAGGCTTTTTGATACGTCGCCCAAAAGGGACGATAGCCGCTGAAAGCTCCCACGTAACGGCAAGATAAGCTCTACAGCCCCAGCCTGAAAACCGCTGCAAAGTCCCTCGCCTGAATACACAGTGCGAGGGATTGCAGATGGTGGTTTTCGTTAAAGCCCTGATTGAAGGGGCTGCTTCTTGAACCCGGCCATTGGCAGGCTGGCCCTGGCCCCGATGGATGTGAAGACGGTCGACGTTGAAAGCGTCTTTCGTGACTTTCGCGAATGCCTGAATACATTCGATGACTGGGCGCAAAGCTTCTGGCGCTTCTCGGCGCTGGAGGTCGAGCAGGTCTTCAAGGTCGGCGATAAGGTGGCGCTGGTCGCACCGATCAATCGCTCAATCATCCCCAGCAGCACCGTCGCCACGTGCCCGGCCAATGGCACCCTGACGCTGGTGCATATGTTCCAAAGCACGCGCTTCGTGCCCATCGGCGACACGCCGGTGATGCTGCAGCGCGTCGATCCCAATGGCGGCCCCTTGGGCGAGCCGATCCACAAGACCATCGGCCCCAGCGGCCTCCTCGAAATCACCGAGTGTGATCGCAACCAGCCGTACCGGATCACCTTCTATCCCAACGTTTCCAAGGACCACGTCAAGGCGCTGTATGGGTCTTATCAGTCGGTGATCGCGGGGTTGGAGGCTCGCCTGCGTGACGAATGGACCCGCACTTTCCAGGATCAGTGGAAAGACTATGCCGAAGCCAAGCCCCTCGATCGGCGCCGAATGCTGGAAGCAGCGTTTTTCAGCGGCCTTGGAAAAGCCCTCTTCAATTTGTGGGACAACGTTACGCAGCTGTATGACCTGCTGGCGGACCTCAAGCCCAACGGCGAAAAGCTGTTGGCCTACCTATCCCAGGCCGAACTCGATGAGCTGCTGAAGCTCGGCAACGACACGATTGCCAATGGTTTGCTGATGCTCAGCGATGAGCCGCTGTTGTTTATCTACCTGTCGGCGATGGTCAGTTGGATGCGCCTGCTGCCACCGCCGCAGATGACTGAACTGTGGGGTGAGATCACTGGCGAGGTCCTGATCAATCTGCTGTTGATTCGTGTATTGGGTGCGATGGGGGTGGTGGCGCGGCTGGGGGCTCAAGTGCTGAGCGCTATCAAATCCAAGCGCGCGCGGGAGTTGTTGGAGTTGCTGGCCAAGCAGCTTGTAAAGCCGGGGTTGGAGCCGCATGCCGAAGCGCTGAAGCCTTTGCTGCTCGGTGGCCCCGCGACAGCGATCAAGACTGTACCGGTTGCGCCGTTGAAGGTTGGGGAGCATGTGGTTTCGAACCCGGTGCCGGCGGTTCGCAGGAAGACTCAGCAGACGGTGTTGGTCCGCCAGGAGCCTGTCGATGATGTGCCCGTTTCAGGGAAGAACCCGAACGGGGATGCGGCGGCCCCTTCGGATAAGACCGTCACCAACGGCTGCCCGGTGTCGATGGTTACCGGGGAGGAATTGCTCACTCTCACCGACGGCACGTTGGATGGAATCTTGCCGTTCGAGTGGACACGGTTATATCGCACCAGTGCGGTGGAAGTGGATGTCGGGTTGGGGTTTGGCTGGAGTCATTCGCTGGCGCATCGGCTTGCGGTGTCGGGCGATTCGGTGGTGTGGACGGACCATGAGAATCGCACTACTTCATTTCCAATGCCGACCGTTGCTCGACCCGCCATCACCAATAGCCTGGCCGAAGCAGCGATCTATTTAGGCGCATCGCCGGACGAACTGGTGCTGTCCCAGGCGTCGCGGTTTTATCACTTTCGCGACGGTGTGCTGGTCTCGATCAGTGATGCCTACGACAACCGGTTGCGGATTGCTCGGGATTTTCTGGGGCGGATTGAGCGGCTGGATAACGGTGCGGGGTGTGCGCTGTTCCTGCGCTATGCGTCGGGCCGCATCGTCGCGGTGGACTACCAGGTGCAGCGGGCCGAAGGCCGTGGTCCGTATGTCTGGATTACCGAGCAGAACGTTGTTTCCTACGCGTACGACGACGCTGGCCGGCTGGTTTCGGCGACCAATGCGGTAGGTGAAAGCGAGGTTTATCGCTACGACGATCAGCACGTGATTCTTGAGCGTGGACTGGCCTGTGGGGCGAGTTTCTTTTGGGAATGGGAACGGGCGGGCAAGGCTGCGCGATGTGTTCGGCATTGGGCCAGTTTTTCCCAGATGGATACGCGGTATGCCTGGGGGGACGACGGCCGTGTCACGCTGCACAACGCCGATGGCAGTCAGGAAGTGTATGTCCATGACGACCGGGCGCGGCTGGTGCAGCGGATTGATCCGGACGGTGCCCAGCATTTCAAATCCTACGATGCCAAAGGCCGGCTGACGGTTGAGCAGGATCCGCTGGGGGCGGTGACGGCGTATCAGTACGACGACGCCGGACACTTGGTGGCGTTGTTTCCCGGGGATGATGAGCCGACGTCCTACGAGCATGACA
>NZ_JAVAJK010000015.1:0-190216 GCF_052112325.1 Pseudomonas sp. Yb2C2
TCCATATTCTAACCAAGTAGCCATAGTCTCAAAATGCAATGCTGAAAGTGATGCTATTGTGCTATCGTGCTTGGGCCGTCCGGTGTTGAGCTTGTCGTGCTTTAACTTTGAGTTCAGGGCTAGGTGATGGGAAGAGTCAAAGAGTAAAAGTTTGATTTGGGTTTACAGTTGGAAGTTAATAAAAAAGGAAGTTTATGTATTTCGATTGCGTGGAAGAGCGTGAAGAAAACGGCTCATTTTATGTTGTTGTCGTAGATGTTCAATCCGAAAGAGCTTATGTTGTTAGTAGTAATGCAGTTATTAATACTTCGGTGAGTGGTTTTGATGGCTTTAAACTCGCTATAGTTGTTGGTGCTGATAAGTACGTATTTAGAGGGGAGCTAAAGTCAAAAGAGGAAATGAATGAGTTTTCGAAGAGGATAGGAAGGTTGATTATGGGCGCTGACTATAAGACAAATAGTATCCATCGTTTATAGTGGTTGGTGTGATTTGTTTTTAAGTTTGGGCTGTATGGATGATGGCCCATCTGTTTGATGTGTGATCGGGATTGGACTGGTTAGGCGATCTTTTATAACGTGGCCTGTCCCGAGTTACTTTTTATGGTGATTGTAATGGCCGAAAATACTACAGTGGCAGTTCCTTCAGTTCCCTCGGTAAGTAATCGAAATTCCAATATCTATAAAGTTATTGCAGGGGTTGCGCTAACTATCGTACTTGTGGTTGTGGCGCCTGTGATAGCTGCAAGATTCGGGTATTTATCTCCTTTGGCAGAGAAGGCTGTGTTCATTCTCCTATGTACTGCCGGCGGACTGGTAGTTAAAACGATAGTTGGTGATATGGTTGCTGGTGAATTTCTGTTCTATAAGTTTGGTTATGATAACTGTGTTGTTGCCTTCGGTGCCTTGCTGACGGCGTTGGCTGTTCAGCATCTTTCATCGGTCGACCTATTTCCCGGGTTGCAAGCTCTATTTCCCTTTGTGCTTAATTCAGATCCGCTTGTAAATAGAAGTAATCAGCTATTGCTAATGTTTGTTGCTACTTTAGGTGCAATGCTCCTTACCGGGCGAATTGCAGCAGCAATCAAGTTGGATAAAGCCGTTCGTCCTAATTTTCTTTCGTTTTTAAATAGCGTGATAGGTGCGGTTTTTTTGGGTGCCTACGTTCTAATTTTAGTGGCTAAAGGATAATAAGATGCTTTTTATACTCTTCTTCACGTTTGGGATTCTTTCAGTGCCTCTGGTTTTGGATTTCAATAAGCATGGTCGAAATAATATATTAGTTCGCAGTGCACAAGAGGCTCAAACTCTTCCTGGGGTCTCTCATATACTCAATTTAGCTAAAATTTTTCGAAGATCATTGACGGCCAAGGCCGGGCAATTATCTATATTGGTGATAAAAATCGTGGTGCTCGCTTTGGCGATATGCCTTGTGGTTACATTGATAGCATTTTCTTCATTCGACTTGCCTTGGGTAACCATCGGTGTTTTTGGTGTTGGAGTCGCAATGCTTGTTAGGTTGAAATTTTGAGCTCATGCCTTAACTTATTGATGAGTCGGTTGAGCCGGAAGTTGCTATGGGCGCTAGGCAGTTATTAAAGGGGCTCAAAGCTAAAATAACTCAAGCCTATGGGACTGAATGCTTTGTTGATCGGGTATCGCTGGAACGGATGCTATAAAAATTCCCGATGAGTAGTCGTACAGGGTACGACTACTCGGCTATCTGTCGGACGAAATTTTAAAGGCTAGCTTTCAGTTAAATCGGCCTCGCGCTCCATCAACTTATCCACCAACAAAACCCCCAACTCACTCAACTGGTGAATCGCCAACGCCCCATCCAGCTGCTTCTCCGTCAGCTCATCCGACAGGTCCAGCAACAACGCACTAACCGAAGAAAAGGTCTCATAGCTATTGGCAATCAGCACTTCACCGCTGACATCGTCCGCAACGCTGAACAGTGTCGTCGAAGTTGGTGGGGGCGGCTCTGGCGGTTCGGCACCCGCATTGAGGTAGAATAATTGGAGAATAATTGGGGTCAGACCACCATTAATCAATTGTGGTCTGACCCCGTTTTCTGTGACCCCGTTTTCTGGTGGTCTGACCCCGTTTTCTGACTGAGTTTAAAACTAATGCTTAGATTGAACTTAGAATAGGTAAGTTGAATTTCAGAAAAAGAGTGAGCAGGAAAAGGGTAATCAGCACGTAATCAGGGTCAGGCCACGTTTGGATAATTACTTAAAACGTGGTGTGACCTAATTTACGTCATACGATTTACACTGTGCGTTAACGCGACTAACTGCACAGAGAAAATGGAGTGAGCGATGACGCCTGAATGCGCATAAGGTTGGTATTAGACTGTTTTTCAATATTTGGGTTTTGTCATATGACAGAGAAAATTTCGTGAAAGTAAGCTTTGATAAAGATCAGTTAGTTAAAATAAAGGCTGAGGCAGTTTGCGGTAGGGATTGTTCGGATCGAATCAGTTTGGCTCTGACCTGTCGGCTTTTAGATTCATCAAATCCCAAATTTAGTCCATTCCACGTGCTTGATGAAATTGACTATTTAGAGGGCATAAAGCCGTCCTCGAAAACTAAGTGTGAGGAGCAATTTAAAAAGTTACCACTTTTTCCTTTTTGGCATAAACATTTTTTCTCCGCGCGACATTTAGTAAAAAATCTTAGCATTCGATGGGGTATGGCCAATGGCGGCAATCGAGATTTAGATAAACTGTTCGATGAGGTGGCCAAGCAGCATGGCGACGATCCTGACGCCTGGCCGAGCTATCTCGTGAACCAATTGATCATTGGCGGATTCGAAGAGCGTGCTGCAAGAGGTCTTACTGGCGATTGGCTCATATATGCCAAATACGAAAATAGAAATTACTATTTGGACTTAGCCACTCACGAGGAAGGCGTAGGAGAGAAAGCCAATGCCCTTTTCAAGAAGTTAAGAAATGGCTGCCAGGCAGAGTTTCCATTCCTCTTTGGGTGAGTATTTGAAATTGGAGTTTTCTCGCATCTCCAAGAGCGTCTTCGACTCCTTAGTTAGATTGTTGGAAAAAAATCACCGAGTCGATGCATGGGACTTACAACGACTCGATGATCTGCCGTGTGATAATAGCGAGTACTTAGCCGCCGGCCACAGCCCCCTCCCGCTCCATCAACTTATCCACCAACAAAACCCCCAACTCACTCAACTGGTGAATCGCCAACGCCACATCCCGCTGCTTCCCCGTCAGCTCATCCGACAGGTCCAGCAACAACGCAGTCACCGAAGAAAAAGTCTCATAGCTATTGGCAATCAGCACTTCACTGCTGACATCGTCCGCAACGCTGAACAGCGTAGTCGAAGGTGGAGGAGGCGGCCCGGGCGGTTCGGCGCCCGCGTTGAGGTAGTGATCAATCGCACGATGCGCCGCCTGATTCAGTTTCAGGTCGGGACCGTTCGGAGGGTTAGGCGTGACTTTGTACATGTGTGTTGTACCTGTTTTAGGGCCAACACCTTTTCGCTACTAAACGAGAGGGTGGCGGCTGTACGCAGGTTAGTAGACCGGGGAAACACACAAAGCCGGCGCGCCCGAGGGCGCCCTGCGCACAGCTACCATCAAGTACAGACAAGAACATCTGATCGATGAGGCTCATGCACTTTATGTTGTCACTCGGGCTACTAAACCCGATCACTGAGTTGTCAGCGACCGGGCCACCTTAGAGACGCCCACTCAAGCGCACAAGCCGGCGGATTCTGACGCAACTGTAGGTAACGGAGCAAGGCGCTGCAGCTTGCTGTAGGACATGTCCACAAGGTAGGCGCGAGCTGATGCGTGAAGAATCCTGGAGCGCCGCGTGAAACCGGAGTCGCGGCGTTATCGTTGACGTTTTTCGCGAGCGAGCTCGCTCCTACATAGGGTTGCGTTGATTACTGGAGGTTCTTGTCCAGGAACGCCCGTATAACCGGAATGATCGCCTTCCCATGGGTTTCCAGCGCAAAGTGCCCGGTGTCATAAAAACGAATATCCGCCTTGGGAATATCGCGCTTCCACGCCTCGGCGCCGGCCGGCAGGAAGAACGGGTCGTTCTTTCCCCACACTGCGAGCAGCGGTGGCTGGTACTGGCGGAAGTAGGACTGGAAGGCCGGGTACATCGCGACGTTGGAGGCGTAGTCCAGCACCAGGTCGAGCTGGATGTCGGCATTGCCTGGACGGGATATTTGCAGCCCTTCCAGCGTGTAGCCATCGGGTGAAACCGAGCTTTTGTCGGCCACGCCTTCCAGGTACTGCCACTTGATCGAGGCGGGGGTTGGGAAGTCGCGCAGGGCGTCGCGGTTTTGTTGGGTCGGGGCGTGCCAGTAGCGTTGGATAGGGGCCCAGCCGGCGCCCAGGCCTTCTTCGTAGGCGTTGCCGTTTTGGGAAATGATCGCGGTCACTCGCTCCGGATGGGCGACGGCCATGCGCCAGCCTACGGGGGCGCCGTAGTCGTGGACCATCAGCGCGTATTTATCGAGTTTGAGCTGTTCGGTGAACTGCCCGATGGTCTTCGCCAGTTGGCTGAAGGTGTAGGCGTATTCGCCGCGTGGTGGGGCTTCGGTGAAGCCAAATGCCGGCAGGTCCGGCGCGATGACGTGGTAGCGGTCGGCAAGCTCGGGCATGAGTTCGCGGAACATAAAGGATGAGGCGGCGAAGCCGTGCAGCAGCAACACGGTCGGCGCGCTGGGGTCGCCCGCCTCGCGATAGAACACCTTTACGTCGCCGACCTGCTCGTAGCGGTAATGCACTGTGTTGTCTGCATGGGCCGCGCCGCTGATCAGCAAGGCGGCGGTGAGTCCGGCAGCGGCCGTGGCGTTGGACGTGGTCATGATGTGGCTTCCTGTGTAACCGTTAAAGTTGGTGTTTGAAGGTTATGCCTGGGTTTGGTAACCTGTCAAACATATTTTATTGGTTACTGGCCGCCCATGAATCCGAACAGCACTGCCGCAGGCGCACTTTTTCTAGCCGACAACCTGGCCCTTGATTTCATCAACTCCGAGTACGGGGTGGGGGATCAGCGCCATGACTGCTTCACCGATGATCACAGCGTGATGAGCTGGCTGACCCAGGCGGGCCTGTTGCCCGAGCAGCTTGACCCGAAGGCGCCGAGTGGGCTGCTGGCCCTCGCTCGTACGCTTCGTGCGAGTTCAAGGGCGGTGGTGAATGCGGCAATGACAGGCGTTCCCGTCGATCTCGCGGTGATCAACCAGGTGCTTGAAGCGGGTCGCCCGGTGAGCAGGCTGGAATGGGCGCAGGAGAACAAGGCATTTCGGCTTGCCACGCGTCCTCGGGACAGCAGCCCGGCCAGCCTGCTTGGGCCGGTGGCCGAGTCGCTGGTGGGCTTGGTCACGAACGATAAGTTTGAATTCGTCCGGCAGTGCGAGGCCCACGACTGCGTGCTGCTGTTCCATGACCTGAGCAAATCACACCGCCGCCGCTGGTGCAGCATGGCGACGTGCGGCAACCGGATGAAGGTCGCGGCGTTTCGTTCCAGGAATAAACCTTGAGTCGATAGGGGGGCAGTTTTCTTTGATTGAACTTGGTATTGCCCAGCATTGCCCCATAACTACTCCTGTCTCCATTAACCGCAAGGACAGACCATGACCAACCCAACCGAAACCGCCATCCTCGCCGGCGGCTGCTTCTGGGGCATGCAGGACCTGTTGCGACGCTACCCCGGCGTGCTGCACACGCGTGTCGGCTATACCGGTGGCGATGTGCCGAATGCCACCTACCGCAACCATGGCAACCATGCTGAAGCGATTGAGATCGTGTTTGACCCGGCGGTGATTTCCTACCGGCAGATCCTTGAGTTCTTTTTCCAGATCCATGACCCGAGCACGCCGAATCGGCAGGGCAATGATCTGGGACCAAGCTATCGTTCGGCGATTTACTACCTGAGCGAGCAGCAACGGGAGATTGCCGAAGATACCGCGGCTGACGTGGATGCCTCCAAGCTGTGGCCGGGGCCTGTGGTTACGGAAATTGAACCCGCCAGGGAGTTTTGGCAGGCGGAGCCGGAGCATCAGGATTATCTGGAGCGGATACCCAACGGCTATACCTGCCACTTCATCCGGCCGAACTGGAAGTTGCCCACGCGGGCGTGAGCGTGAGTAGCGGCGGGGGCAAAGGTCGCGACAGGGGAGGTCGGCCTGCCCTCCGTTTCCTCATTTCGTTTCTTTTGCCTTGAATCCACTGCCCGCCTTCTAGAGAATCCCCGCCTTTGGCTCGAAAGGATGCGTGCGATGAAGTTCGAAGGGACGTTCCAATACATGGGCAATCACGGGATCGTGTTCAACGTTTCGCAGATCACCCTTACCGATAGTGAACGCGGACGCCTGCGCGAGCTGCATTTTGGCGAGGCGAAAAGTGCCCACTACGAGGTCAACAGCAAGGTCGTCGAGGTGTACGACAAGATGTTGGCCAAGAGCCTGCCGTGCGTGATGATGATCGGCATCTCCAAGCCACTGACGCGGCAACAGGGCGACGCCCTCAATGCCCAGCGCACCAGGATCGCTAACCTGGCCGCCAGTGCCTTCGCTGGCGCCACTTCTGCTGTGGCTTCCCCTTACGTGGGTGTTCCTGTTGGCGCGGGTGTGCGCATGTATGCCAATGAAATCCTGCCCACCTATCATGCCGGCGACGTACTGGTCAGCATCGAAGCGCAGGTCAACGGCGGCATCGGCCCGCAACGCAGCGCCTCGACACTGATCATCAAGACCTGACGGGAGAAGCACATGTCTGACATTACCCAGTTGGTCCTGGCCCTGGTGCTGTTTTTTCTGCTCGATCGGTTTGTCAAACCGTACCTGCTTCGCACGTGGCTGGGTGGGCTGCTGGTGGTGGCGGGGGCGGTCGGCTGCGTGGCGGCGAGCCAGGTCCGTCCATGGGGGGCTGACTTGGGGTTGCTGTCGTTCTTTGCGGTGGCGCTGGGGGTGGGGTTGTTCCTGAAGCGGCGGCGGTTCGAGCGAGTCGGTTGAAGGGGGCCAGCTCATTAGCCATTACAGCTCTGCTTGTTGATTTCGAACCGTCCAACCTCTTTTACGTTTTTGCTGCCGAATATGTAAATGAAGGTGCCACCCAATGAAATGATGGACTGGTCCCTTGGCATTTGCGCGGCGCAGACAGCCTTGGTGATGCTTGATTTCATCACGCCCAAGTCAACGTCCTCGGGATGGGTATCGTAATCGACCAACGTGTAATAGAACTTGAGGGCGTGACTGTTGGCCGCTTCCGCGCGAACGAAGGTTAGATGCTCGTCGATCTTTCGATTCCCGGGCGTCGTTCGCGCGGTCACGATGATGAGGTCGCTGAGGAAGGTGGTTTTACTGGGCTGGGGTGTTTCCTGGAAGGCCTGTATGACTAAAACCCCGACCAGGCTCAAAAACAGTAGCCCCCATGCCGAATACACAAACGCCTTTTTGGTTTTTGCTGTTGCCATGTCCTGGTTTCCTTGCGTTTGAGGTCCGCAGTGGCGGCGCGACGGCCTCACAGAGTCAGTGGTGCGGGGCATGAACCTGCGAAATTGATCAGACGTGCGCCGTTGGTGGCGTGAGGTCGGTTTCTTGCGCTTCGGGCGCATCAGCAAGTTGCGTGGCCGACAGCGCTTTCAGCTTGAAATAGGGGCCTGTGAAGCGTGTGCCTCCATCCAGTGTGGTGAGCGTGATCCGCTCTGAATCGCACCGATGGAATGGGGTGAACATACGTTTCTTGGGGCAGTAAACGCCTTCCTGCGTCTCGGAATACTTCAAGGCAAGCATCGCGTTTTGCAGCGCCGCAGGGCTGACAGGGCTGGCCATGCACCACTCGGAAAGGGCGGCATCGTGGTACATCCTGTAGGTCGCCCCTATGCATGCACCCAGGGTGCCGCCATAGAGGACGTTGCTCTTGAATGTGTCGGTTATGCCGACGCTGTGTGCAACGAACAGCATAAGAGCCGTCGTTACAAAACAGAGGAGGGTGCTTTCCAGCAGTGCCAATGCCTTGTAAGGGTCTACGGCCAATTGGTCTTTGAGCTTAAGTCGTGTGACGGCCGTGTCGGCGTGTTGTGGCGCGTGGGTGTCAAGCGGTTTCAAGCGGTACCCCTCCTGGGTTGAGTTTTCCTGATCGAGAACGGCTCGCATTTTACGCAAAGTGAAGCGGCTGTGCAGGACGTTTTCTTTGGGCTTCATCTCTATCATTTGCCGCCTCAGTTTGCCGCCGATGGCGGAGTGTCAGCCACCGTGATAGCGGGCGAATGCGCAGGTGCTGAGGTGTGGTGAAGGTTAGACACAGGCGCTAATAGTATCGATCGGCTGCTCATGCGAGCGCTGGACTAGGATTTTTCTTCCGGAGTATTCCGGACTCAAAATTCACTGGCATCGACAAGAAGTAGCCAGTAGGCTACAAAAAATTCTGTGACCAATCTGATCGGCAGGACGCCGGAGTTCGATACATGGCTCGACGGCATGAGCGATATTTGTGGAAAAACCGCTGTCCTCACACGGTTAGACCGAGCCGAGGAAAACAATTTCGGCGATTGTGCACCCGTAGGCGATGGGGTGAGTGAAATGCGTGTGTTTGTCGGGCCCGGCTACAGAATTTACTTTGTGCGTACGGGCATCACTGCTTACCTGATGCTCTGGGGCAGTGATAAAACCGACCAGAACAGAGGAATCAAACGGGCAAAAGAGATCCTTGATGCCCTGAGAGGTAGATGAAATGAGCGAATCGAAATTCAAACCAGAGGACATGCCGATCCTCGATCTTGATACCTCCGGTACCAGCGTCTATGAAGCGTCGCGCTTCCTCGATAGCCCGGAAACCATCAGCGCTTATCTGGCGCAGAGCATGAAATCTCAAGACCCGCAGGTGCTCATGAAAGCGCTTGCCGAGGTCGCCAAGGCCCAGGGCGTGAACAAGGTGGCGGAGTCTGCGGGGGTTAATCGCGAGAGCCTATATAAAACGCTGAAAGGCGGTTCTAAAACGCGCTATGAGACGATTCAGAAGTTGATGCTGGCGTTAGGCGTGGAACTGACTGTGCAGCCGATTGCGGCGGTGGCAGTCAAGAAAACTGCAAGAGCAAAGCGGGCTTTGGCCGGTAAAGCCTGACGCGCGGTTTAGCGAGCGACCACAACCCTTGTAAAACACCGAGGACCCATGTGGGAGGGCGCTTGCCCCGATGGCGGAGTGTCAGTCGATACATGGCTGGCTGACACACCGCAATCGGGAGCAAGCCCCCTCCCACATGGGATTGATGGTGTTCTGGAGACCGAGCCGCCCCCAGAACCCAGCGCTTCAGCGCACCAGGCAAGGCTGCTTGTTGTTATAACGCCACCCCGGAATCAGGAACTGCATCGCCACGCTGTCATCCCGTGCGCCGAGGCCCATGCCTTTGTACAGTTCGTGGGCCTTGGCCACGGCGTCCATGTCGATGTCCACGCCCAGGCCGGGCTTGGCCGGCACTTTCACATAGCCGCCTTCGATTTTCAGCGGTTCGCGGGTCAGGCGTTGGCCGTCCTGCCAGATCCAGTGGGTGTCGATGGCGGTGATGTCGCCCGGGGCGGCGGCGGCCACTTGGGTGAACATGGCCAGGGAAATATCGAAGTGGTTGTTGGAGTGCGAGCCCCAGGTCAGCCCCCACTCATGGCACATCTGCGCCACGCGCACCGAGCCTTGCAGGGTCCAGAAGTGCGGGTCGGCCAGGGGGATGTCCACCGATTGCAGTTGGATCGCGTGGCCCATTTCGCGCCAGTCGGTGGCGATCATGTTGGTGGCGGTTTTCAGGCCCGTGGCGCGGCGGAATTCGGCCATGACTTCGCGCCCCGAGTAACCGTTTTCGGCGCCGCATGGGTCTTCGGCGTAGGCGAGCACGTGGTGCTGGTCGCGGCACAGGCGGATGGCTTCTTTCAATGACCAGGCCCCGTTCGGGTCGAGGGTGATGCGCGCATCGGGGAAGCGTTCAGCCAGGGCGGTGACGGCTTCGATCTCTGCGTCGCCGCTCAATACGCCGCCCTTGAGCTTGAAGTCGTTGAAGCCGTATTTGGCGTTGGCGGCTTCGGCCAGGCGCACCACGGCCTCGCTGGTCAGGGCGGGTTCATGGCGCAGCCGGAACCACGCGTCGTCGCTGTCGGCTTCGTTGCGGTAAGCCAGGTCGGTGGCGCTGCGGTCGCCGACATAGAACAGGTAGCCGAGCATTTTCACTGCATCACGCTGTTGGCCTTCGCCGAGCAGGGCGGCCACCGGCACTTCGAGGAACTGGCCCAGCAGGTCGAGCAGGGCGGCTTCCATGGCGGTGACGGCATGGATGGTGATGCGCAGGTCAAAGGTTTGCAGGCCACGGCCCGCCGAATCCCGTGAGGCAAAGGCGCTGCGCATCTGGTTGAGGACGCGCTGGTACTGGCCGATGGGTTGGCCGATCACCAGGCTGCGCGCGTCTTCCAGGGTTTCGCGGATGCGTTCGCCGCCGGGCACTTCACCGACGCCGGTGTTGCCGCTGCTGTCCTTGAGAATCACGATATTGCGCGTGAAGTAAGGGCCGTGGGCGCCGCTGAGGTTGAGCAGCATGCTGTCGTGACCGGCCACCGGGATGACCTGGAAGTGGGTGATGACGGGAGTATTCATGGCTAATTCCTAAAGAGGCTCAGAGAGATTTGCTGATGGCAGCGCCGGTGGGCACGGCGCCCGGCGAGGCCAATACGGCAGCGGGCGAGGTCTTGGCGAAGAACACCAGGATAGCGGCGAGCACCGAGGTGCCGGCCAAGCCGTAGAGGCCGCCCTGGATCGAGCCGGTGGTCTGCTCCAGAAAGCCGAAGGTGGTCGGTGCAACGAAGCCACCCAGGTTGCCGATGGAGTTGATCAAGGCAATCACGGCTGCGGCGATGCGCACGTCCAGGTAGCCCTGTGGGATGGGCCAGAACAGCGAAGACGCCGACTTGAACCCAATGGCCGCAAAGCAGGTCGCCACGAACGCGAAGATCGGCCCGCCGGTGGTGGACATGAACATGCCTGCTGCGGCAATCAACAGCGCAGCCGCAACCCAGGCCTGCTGGAACTTGAATTTGCCCGACAGCGTCGCGAAGGCGTACATGGCGATGATCGAGATCAGCCATGGGATCGAGTTGAAGAAACCCACCTGCACATCGCTCAGGTCACCCATCTTCTTGATGATGCTGGGCAGCCAGAACGTCGCCGCGTAGATCGTCAGTTGAATGCAGAAGTACAGGGCGCAGAACAGCAGGATCTGACGGTCCCTGAGCAGCTTGCCGAGGGTCGGCTTGACGCTGGTCAGGGCTTCACGCTCGCGCTGTTCCTGGTCGATGGCGTTGACCAGCGCATCCTGTTCTTCGCGGGTCATCCATTTGGCGTCGTGGGGCTTGGAATCGAGCCAGAACCACACAAAGAAACCGATCACTACCGAGGCCAGGCCTTCGATGGCGAACATCCATTGCCAGCCGTGGAAGCCGAACCCTTCGATCTGCAGCAGCGCGCCTGACAGCGGGCCGGAGATCAGCGAGGCCACCGCCGAGCCGCTGAGGAAAATCGCAATGGCCTTACCGCGCTCAACCCCCGGCAACCAGCGCGTGAAGTAGTAGATCACCCCGGGGAAGAAGCCGGCTTCGGCCACGCCCAGCAGGAAGCGCAGGATGTAGAAGTGGGTTTCGTTCTGGATGAACGCCATCAGCGTGGCGACGA
Source organism: Pseudomonas sp. Yb2C2 (assembly GCF_052112325.1). Classification (NCBI taxonomy): domain Bacteria; kingdom Pseudomonadati; phylum Pseudomonadota; class Gammaproteobacteria; order Pseudomonadales; family Pseudomonadaceae; genus Pseudomonas; species Pseudomonas sp. Yb2C2. The sequence continues at coordinate 11,692 of NZ_JAVAJK010000015.1, forward strand.
TGCCCCAGGTGAACATGATGCGGGTCAGCCAGATGCGCGCGCCGACCTTTTGCAGCAGCATGTTGGAGGGCACTTCAAAGAGCGCGTAGCCGATGAAGAACAGCCCGGCACCGAAGCCATAGGCCGCGGCGCCGATGCCCAGGTCATGTTCCATGTGCGTGCGCACAAAGCCGATATTGACCCGGTCGATGTAGTTGAGGATGAACATGATCACGAACAGTGGGAGCACATGGCCCTTCACTTTGCTCACGGCGCGCGCGAGGACCGGATCACTTTCTGGTGCGGCAGATGCATGGCTTGAATTGTTCACAATTCAAAACTCCCCCTGATTGTTTTTATGCGGGTTTGCGTGTTTTGTTGATAGACATCATACAAGTGAGTTTCTTGGATTCGCAATGCGGTGATGATGTTTTTGTGTTTGTAAGGGCCAGGTTTTAGTGATGATCTGGTTATTTTGCGGGTCTGTGTGGGTTTTTAAGAAGGTTGAGGAGGCTTCTGGAAAGGGTGGGGCTGGCGGCCATAAATATTAGTTGTCATACAAGTTTGGCGCTTTTTTCACTCGCGCCCTAACCTGTAGGAGCGAGCTTGCTCGCGAAAAACGTCAACGATAATGCGGGCATCCTGGATAAACGCGGCGCCCTCAGGTTTTTCGCGAGCAAGCTCGCTCCTACAGTGGGGTTACGCCGTGGGGCGGGATGTTAAGCTCGTTCCTGCCCAACCCCGTGGATTCGTAACTATGCCCATTGAAAGCGGACCTCCCGTCCGTAGACGCTCCAACAACCTGGCCCAAGGCGTGCTCGACGCCCTGACCCAGCGCATCCTGCTTGGGCAGTTGAAGCCCGGTGAAAAACTGCCGTCCGAATCCACCATCGTGCTCGAGCATGGGGTGAGCCGTACCGTGGTGCGCGAGGCGCTGTCCAAGCTGCAAGCCTCGGGGCTGGTGGAGACGCGCCATGGCATCGGCACCTTTGTGCTGGCGCAACGGGCCCAGCAAGGCTTGCGCCTGCATGTGGACACCGTCGCCAGCGTGCGCAACATGCTCGAGCTGCGCCTGGGCCTGGAAGTGCAGGCGGTGGCGCTGGCCGCCGTGCGTAGGTCCGACACGCAGCTGGCCCACATGCGCGCCGCTCTCGACGACTATCAGGCCTCGCTGGCCAACAACGACAGCTGCGTGGAAGAGGACAAGCGTTTTCACCAGTTGATCGCCGAAGCCACCGGCAACACGTTCTTCACCGAGATCATGCAGCACCTGGGCAATGCGATGATTCCGCGTACCCAGGTGAAGGGTGACGAGCGCGGCGGGGCGGACTTTGCCAAGCTCGGGCAACTGGCGAACCTGGAGCATGAGGCGATCTTCAACGCGATCAAGCGCCAGGACCCGGATGCCGCAAGGGCGGCGATGGTGTTGCATCTGACCAACAGCCGGGATCGATTTTCCGGCGAATAAAAAGGAACACAGGTTGAACGAACACACCTTGTCCATGCGCCTGGAGCGCGTGGCCGCGCAGGTGCCGAGGGGCGCGCGGCTGGCCGATATCGGCTCGGACCACGCCTACCTGCCGGTGGCCTTGATGCGCCGTGGCGTGATTGAGGCGGCGGTGGCGGGCGAGGTGGCGAGCACGCCGTTCCACGCGGCGCAGCGCACCGTGCGCGACAATGGCCTGGAGCAGCACGTCACGGTGCGCCTGGCCGATGGGTTGGCGGCGATAGAGCCAGCGGACGCGATCACCGCGATCAGCGTGTGCGGCATGGGCGGCGAGACGATCCGCGACATCCTCGACAGCGGCAAGGCCCACCTCAGCGGCCGCGAACGTCTGATCCTGCAACCCAACGGCGGCGAACAGCCGTTGCGCTATTGGTTGATGAGCAATGGCTACCGCATCCTCAGTGAGGAGTTGCTGCACGAAAACCGCTTCTACTATGAAATCATCATGGCCGAGCGCGCCGAGCCCGTGGTGTACAGCGCTGAGGAGCTGTACTTCGGCCCCTTGCACCTGCAGGCCCGCAGCCCGGCGTTCCTCGCCAAGTGGCAGCGTGCGTTGCGCCTGAAAAAACGCACCCTGGCGGGCTTTGAGCAGGCTCGGCAGCGGGTGCCGCAGGCGAAGGCGCAAGCCATCGCCCAGCAGGTCCAGTGGATTACCCGACTGCTGGCGTAAATAGGCCGCCGGACTCCCTTCAAGTTCTCCCCATGGGCGGCCGATAGGCTGTGGTGATTGAGGGCGTTTCAGCGCGCGCCTCGGGCAGTCGTCTCTGCGGGTGACAATGCCTGTGTCGCGACTGAGTGCTTTTGCCCCATTTTCGCGCACGCCTCGGGCCGCTTTGGCGCGTCGCGTGCCCTGTTTCAGGGCTGTGCAGCAGCGGCCCGTATCTTGCTAGTGCCAACCTAATCAATGACATGGCATTTTGCCGTTAGTCATTTCAAGGCTTCGCCTGCCGTCTAACGCGTGGGTTGTTTTTGGGAGTGGACATGCACAGCCTTTTATCACCCGGTATCCGCCTGCTCGGACGTTTCGGCTTCGCGCGTAAGTTCCAGATCCTGTTCTTCCTGTTCATGCTGCCCCTGGCGGGCAGCCTGTGGATGATCGGCCAGGACTATCGCGACAAATTAAGCGTGATTTCCGCTGAGCAGTCCGGCCTTCGTCAACTGTTGGCCCTGGACGCGCTGGATGGCCAATTGACCGCCCAACGTAACCTGGCTGCGCGCTGGAAGGCGGCGGACATCCTGCATGCCCCGACGCCAGCGGCGAAGGCGGCGATGGATAAGGTGGATGCCAATTTCCCACTGATCCTGCAAAGCCTGCAGGCCCTCGGTGATGCCCTGAAAACCCAGAACGCCGGCGCTGACGTCCTGGCCCGCTTCGAGGCTTTGCAGGCCACGGTCAAGGGCATGGACTCGGCGTCCCTGCGCACCGTGGGTTGGTGGCCGGATGGCTACGACCGCTTCACCTCCGCGCTGACGGCGATGCAGGCCCTGCGCGAACAGATCACCCTCGACGCCGGCCTGATCCTCGATCCCTGGTTGGAAACCTACATGCTCATGCAGATGGGCACCCAGCAAACGCCCGACCTGATCGAGCGTATCGGGCGGATGGCCAGTGTGGGGCAGTCCTCGATTTCCTCGGGGCAGTTCACCTTGCAGAGCCGTTTGCAGATGCGCGACTTGCGCAGCCGCATCGGCGATGCGCGGGATCAACTGGTCAAGGCTGCGGCTTCGCTCAAGGCCAAGCAATACGCCGGGATGGAACCGTGGACAGCGCAATACGACACCAGCCTGCAGTTGTTGGATAACGAACTCAAAGTGCTCGACGACGGCGTGTTCGGCGGCAGCATCAAGCTGGATACAGCCGGTTTCGAGCGCAGTATCGACGCCATGCTCACCTCGCTTGGCGCGTTGCGTGTTCAGTCGCTGACGTCGATGGATGCGCGCCTGGACTACTACCACGAGCACGCGAACACGCAATTCATACCGATGGCGGCAACGTTCAGCCTGTTGGCGTTGGCGGCGCTGTACCTGTTCATGTGCCTGCAAGCGTCCATCCGTCGCAGCGCCAGCGGCATCACTACGCTGGCCGAGTCTCTGCGCGACGGCAACCTGTGCGTGGCCGTGACGGTAGAAGGGCGCGACGAACTCGCGGCGATCAGCACCGCGTTGAACGTCGCGGTGGTGCAATTGCGCACCAGCCTGCTCGGCGTCAATCACGAAACCCAGCAGCTTGGCTCGGCGGTGCTTACCCTGAATTCGCAATCGGGCAGCACCCTCAGCGAAGTCGAAGACCAGCAGCACCAGATCAGCCAGATCGCCGCCGCCGCCACGCAGTTGGCCGCCACGTCCATGGGCGTCGCGCGCAGCTGCGAACAGGCCTCCGGCAGTGCCCAGCAAACCCGGCGCATCGCCGAAGACAGCAGCCGCGACAGCCAGCGCACCACCGCCAGCATCCAACAGCTCAACCAGCGCCTGACCGACACCTCGGACGCCTTGCAGCAGGTCAGCCAGCAAGGCCAGCAGATTCAATCGGTGGTCGACACCATTCGCGGCATTGCCGAGCAGACCAACCTGCTGGCCCTTAATGCCGCCATTGAAGCCGCACGCGCAGGCGAGCAAGGCCGGGGCTTTGCGGTGGTCGCCGATGAAGTGCGCAGCCTGTCGCAACGCACCCAGGCCTCGACGGCGCAGATCGCCGGCACCGTCGACAGTCTGCGCGCCACCGTGAGCCAGGCGGTGACGCTGATGGGCGCCGCGTGCGAGCAGGCCTTGACCGATGCCGAGTCCGTCACCGGCCTGGGCACGCGCCTGGGCGAGATTGCCGGCGCGGTGCAGAACGTCACCGACACCCTGGCGCAAATCGCCACGGCAGTGGAGGAGCAGGCAGCGACGGCGGATGAAGTGAGCGGCAATATCCAGCAAGTCGACCAGGCCGCCGGGCGCCTGCTGGACGGCGCCCGCGCGGTAAACCGTGCGGCAGACACCTTGAGCAAGGGCAGCCAGGCGTTGAGTGATAACACCGCACGGTTTCGCCTGAGCTGAGGCCTGTACACCCTCAAGATCCAACCCTGTGGGGGCAAGCCCCCTCCCACAGGTTCAGGTCAGTTGGCCGAGGTATGCAGCACCTCAATCCACAGCGCCCCCTTGCCCGACGCCGCTTCCCCCACCCGCTTCAACGCACCGTTGGCGCTGACTGCATAGGTGCCGACCTTGTCGCTTTTCTCACCGGTCACCAGCAGCCAATGCCCGTTGGGGGAGAATGCGATATTGCGCGGCTGCTTCTCCTCGACCGGGTAGTTGTCGACAAAGCGCAGGCCGCCGGTGGCGGTATCCACCGCAAACGCCGACACCGAACTGCTGGTGCGCTCGCTCATCAGCAACAGCTTGCCGTCCGGCGACAGGCGCAGGTCGGCCGCCCAGATGCGCGGTGTCGGGTCGTCTTTCAGGTCATTGTTGCGCGCGTCACGCACTTCACCATGGGCCAGTTTCAAACGCTCGGGAATGCCATTGGCCACGCCAATCTGGGTCAGCGCGCCGGTGCCGTCATCGATGGCAAACGCGGTGACGGTGCCGCTCATTTCACCGACCACATACAGGTACTTGCCGTCGGCCGAAAACGCCAGGTGCCGAGGCCCGGTGTTGGCTGGCACGCTCACGTAGCCGCTGCCGATCGGGGTGAGTGCGCCGGTGGCGGCGTCGAAGCGGTATTGCAGCACATGGTCCGTGCCCAGGTTGCCGGCGTAGGCAAAGCGATTGCTTGGGTCGGTGCGCAGCGAGTGGGCATGCAGGCCGGTCTTGTAGGTGTGGATAGGTTCAGGCTTGTCGATGGGCTGGACGCTGAGGGTGTCGGCACCGTAGGACGCCGCGAGCAAATAGCGCCCGGCGCGGTCAGTGGCCAGGTACGCCATGCTTTCGGCCAGTGGCGCCTTGGACTGCGGCGTCAGGCGGCCGGTAGTCGGGTCGATGCTGAAGCCCTGGACCTGAAACGGCTTGACCCGTAACGCCGCGAACAAGGTCTTGCCGTCGGGGCTGAGGGCCATGGGGTTGACCTGATCGCCGGCCGTCACTTGCTCGACCAGGCTCAGGGCGCCGTTACTTTCGTCGAGGCGGTACTGGGAAATCAGCCCGTCACCGGGGCTGGAGATATACGCAAACGTGGTGGCGTGGGCGTGGGCACTGAGGCCGCAGACAACGGCGGCGGCCAGGAGCAAAGGTTTGTTCACGGGTGATCCTTTATTGTTATTGGTGTGATCAGTCATCGTATGACTGTAGGCGGGTCTCGGCAATGATTGTTTTATCGGTGGTCGGGGCGCTGTATCTCTGCCCGCGCCAAGGGCATGATGCGCGGCATGAATAACGACCCCGTGGCACTTTACTGGCGCTTCAAGGCCCCCGATCCCGGCATCGGCCCGCGCGAACAGGCGCCGATGCTCGCCGAGGAGCAGGCCTGGGCACGGGAGCATGCAGCCGGGCATCACTTCAGTTGGATCGAAGTGCTGCTGCCGCCGCTGTGCTTTGGTGTGTTCCTGCCCAGCCTGGTGTTCATGCTGGGCGTGTGGCTGTACGGGGCCGCGTTCGCGCCTGGCCTGGACGTGGACCGAGTTATCGGCAACACCTTTGCCTGGCAGGTGTTGGCGGCGGTGGTCTTTACGGCGGCCTGGGGGCTGCGCAACTACCTGCGTGATACCCGTGACCCCATCAAGCGCTACTGGCAGGCCATGCCGGACCAGGGGGTGGTCGAGCTGGAGCGCCACACGCTGGTGTCGGGCACCAGCCTGTGGGCCTCGGACTACGATCCCGACTGCAACGCCCTGATGCAATGGAAAAACGGCCAGCTCGAACGCACCCAGAGCAGCGGGGTATCGCAATGGATCGTCGCCAAGACCACGGCGGGCCACTGGCTGGTATTCAAGGACGAATACCCCGGCGACTTCACCTACAACCGCGTCGGGAGCATGCCGGCCCCGGACAAACAACTGCAACCCTGCCAGGACCTGGCCTTTACCTTTGCCCCCGGCACCAACCTGATGCTGGGCCGACGTTTCGACGGCGAACCGCTGCCCTTGCTGGACACCGGGTATTGGCTGGCGGCCGATGAGCTCAAGCGCCTTACTGCAATCGCCCATCACTGGGCGTTTTTCCCGCCGGACCGCTATGGCGTGGTCAATGCCCGGAACGCGCCGTGGGTGCAGCAACTGTTGGACAAGGCGCAAGCCGATGGCGAGGTGGCCGGGGGAACGGGTTTTACGCACGCTTAGTAGTGAGCGGACTTCTTGTGGTGAGCGGGCTTCTGTGGTGAGCGGGCTTGCCCCGCGCTGGGCCGCGAAGCGGCCCTCATCAAGAACACCGCGTTTTTCCAGGTGAACCCGGATGATAGATTTTGGGGCCGCTTCGCCGCCCGGCGCGGGGCAAGCCCGCTCACCACAAAAGCCAGGTCACTCCAGGCTGGATACATTCAGTCACCCGATGACAGGTTTTCTGTAATGGGATGATCTTTTGTGATGGTGCACCCGCGTAGTGGTGAACGGACTTTTTGTGGTGAGCGGGCTTCTGTGGTGAGCGGGCTTGCCCCGCGCTGGGCCGCGAAGCGGCCCCATCAAGAACACCGCGTTTTTCCAGGTAAATCCTGATAACAGCTTTTGGGGCCGCTTTGCAGCCCAGCGCGGGGCAAGCCCGCTCACCACAAAAAAGCCAGGTCACTCCAGGCTGGATACATTCAGGCACCCGATGACGGGTTTTCTGCACTGTGATGATCTTTTGTGATGGGGCGCCCGCGTAGTGGTGAACGAGCTCTTTGTGGTGAGCGGGCTTGCCCCGCGCCGGGCCGCGAAGCGGCCCCATCAAGAACACCGCGTTTTTCCAGGTGAACCCGGATGATAGATTTTGGGGCCGCTTCGCCGCCCGGCGCGGGGCAAGCCCGCTCACCACAAAAGCCAGGTCACTCCAGGCTGGATTCATTCAGTCACCCGATGACAGGTTTTCTGTAATGGGATGATCTTTTGTGATGGTGCACCCGCGTAGTGGTGAACGAGCTCTTTGTGGTGAGCGGGCTTGCCCCGCGCTGGGCCGCGAAGCGGCCCCATCAAGAACACCGCGTTTTTCCAGGTAAATCCTGATAACAGCTTTTGGGGCCGCTTCGCCGCCCGGCGCGGGGCAAGCCCGCTCACCACAAAAGCCAGGTCACTCCAGGCTGGATACATTCAGGCACCCGATGACGGGTTTTCTGCAATGGGATGATCTTTTGTGATGGGGCAAGCCCGCTCACCACAAAAGCCAGGTCACTCCGGGCTGGATACATTCAGTCACCCGATGACACTGGCTCGCCAGCTACGGCGCGCTAGTGTTAATGCTCTTCAGGACGGTCCCCAGGAGCATCGGAATGCGCCCCACACCCCAATCCCATCGCCTGCGTCACGGTCGTTACTCTGAATACGGACGCAGTTACCTCATTACCGTTGTAGTGCATCACCGTCAGCGCCTATTCACCGACCTTTATCTGGGGCGTCTGTTGGTGGCCGAATTCCGGCAGGTTCATGAGCTGGGATTGGTCGACTCTCTGGCCTGGGTCATCATGCCTGACCACATTCACTGGTTGTTTGAGCTGAAGCAGAAGACGTTGCCCGACGTGGTGCGGCGTATGAAGTCGCGTAGCACGCGGACCATCAACCGGCGTCGTCAAAGCAAGGAGCGTGTCTGGCAACCCGGTTATCACGATAGGGCTGTCCGTGCGGAGGATGATGTTCGCAAGATGGCTCGCTACATCATTGCCAACCCCTTGCGGGCCGGGTTGGTGGCGCAGGTAGGGGATTATTCGTTATGGGATGCTGCATGGCTCTGATTGAGTAATTGATGGTGTAGTGGTTGAAGCCCGCTCATCACAAAAAGGCGCCCGCTTGCCGCACAGGAACCTTCAGGCCTTGAGGGGCTCACTTGTTATGTCGCCCTGTTCCCCAGCCGAAAGGAATCCGCATGCATGCCACCTCATCAACGGTCCCCCTTCATCCCCCCGTCGAACGCGAACTGAGCCTGCGCGCGGTCATCACCGGCACGTTGCTCGGTATCCTGCTGACCCCTTCGAACGTGTACGCCGGGTTGAAGATCGGTTGGTCGTTCAACATGTCGATCATTGCCCTGCTGGTGGGGTATGCGATCTGGCAGGGCCTGGCGAAGCGGTCGTCGGAGCAGCTGCCGTGGACGCTGCATGAAAGCAATATCAACCAGACCGTCGCCTCGGCCGCTGCTTCGATCATTTCCGGTGGGCTGGTGGCGCCGATCCCGGCCTATACCCTGCTGACCGGCAACCAGTTGGACGCGCTGCCGATGATCGCCTGGGTGTTCTCGGTGAGTTTCCTGGGCATCTGGATCGCCTGGTACCTGCGGCCTTCGTTGCTCAATGACAAGGCGCTGAAATTTCCCGAAGGCATGGCCACCCTGGAAACCCTGCTGCATATCTACAACCATGGGCGCGAAGCGGCGACGCGTTTGAAGGTGCTGCTCAGCGCGGCGTTGCTGTCCGGGCTGGTGAAGTGGGTGGACACCTTTGTGTGGGCCTTCCCGCGTTGGTCGCCATCCGCCCAGCTGGAGCGCCTGACCTTCACCGCCGACCCCTCGCTGTTGCTGCTGGGTTTTGGCGGCATTATCGGCATTCGCGTCGGCCTGACCCTGCTGCTCGGCGCCTTGCTCGCCTGGGGCGGCCTGGGCCCGTGGTTGCTGGCGCAAGGCCTGGTGACCTTGCCGGCCGGCAGCAGCGGCCCGCAATTTGCGGCGTTGGTGGAGTGGTTGCTGTGGCCGGGAGTGAGCCTGATGGTGTGCTCAACCTTGGCGTCGCTGACGATTCGTCTGTGGGCGTTATACACCTCGACCAAGTCCGCCGGCGGGCAAGCCTGGAGCGTACCCAAACCCGGGCCGGCCGCTGGTTTTGTGCTGTCGATCGTATTGGTGGTGAGCCTGCAGGCGCTGTTGTTCGGCATCAACCTGTGGATGGCGTTGCTGACCATTCCCCTGGCGATCTGCCTGGCGGCCGTCGCCGCCCGCGTGGTGGGCGCCACCGGTATTCCGCCGATTGGCGCCATCGGGCAGTTGTCCCAGCTGAGCTTCGGCATCGTCGCGCCGGGGCAGGTGCCGATCAACCTGATGAGCGCCAACACCGCCGGCGGCTCGGCGGGGCAGTGCACCGACCTGATGAACGACTTCAAGGTCGGCAAGGCCATTGGTGCCACGCCGTACAAGCAAGTCATCGCCCAGATCCTGGGGATTTTCATTGGCAGCATCGTCGGGGTGTTTGCGTACCTGGCGCTGATTCCTGATCCGCAATCGATGCTGCTCACCGAGGAGTGGCCGGCGCCGGCGGTCGCAACCTGGAAAGCCGTGGCGCAAACCCTTACCCATGGGCTGGATTCATTGTCGGCGAGCATTCGCTGGGCGATCGGTATCGCAGGGCTGGTCGGGGTGTTGCTGGGCGTGCTCGACAGCCTGTTGCCCGCCCATCGCGCCCGCTACTTGCCCAGTGCCGCTGCGTTGGGGCTGGCGTTTGTGCTGCCAGCTTCGGTGTCGCTGATGATGGCCCTGGGTGCGGTGCTCACCTGGCTGGTGAGCTGCCGCTGGCCGAGCCTCACCGAGCGGTTTGCGATTACCGCAGCGGCGGGGTTGATTGCGGGGGAGAGCATCACCGGCGTGGGCGCTTCGCTGTGGCAGATGGCGGCGCCTTAGCCTCTGTCACGCGGTCGAGGGCAAGCTACTCACTTGGCAAACGCATACTCCCCACCCTGTTCCAGCGCCTGGCGGTAAGCCGGGCGAGCCTGGAACCGCTGTACCCACGCCGCCAGGTGCGGGTACGCCGCCAGCTTGCCCTGGGCCTTGGCGATTTCGCCGATAAAGCTCATCTGGATGTCCGCGCCGCTCACGTCATCCCCCAGCAGATACGGCGTATGTGCCAGCGCCTCGTTGAGGTAACCGAGGTAATTGGCCACTTCCGATTCGATACGCGGATGCAGCGGTGCACCGGCATCGCCCAGGCGCCCGACGTACAGGTTAAGCATCAGCGGCAGCATGGCCGAGCCTTCGGCGAAGTGCAGCCATTGCACATACTGGTCGTAGGCGGCCGTGGCCGGGTCCGGTTGCAGGCGACCGTCGCCATGGCGGCGGATAAGGTAATCGACGATGGCGCCGGACTCGATCACCACGTTGGCGCCGTCTTCGATCACCGGGGATTTGCCCAGCGCATTGATCGCCTTGAGCTCCGGCGGCGCAAGGTTGGTTTTCGGGTCGCGCTGGTAGCGCTTGATCTCGTACGGCAGGCCAAGCTCTTCCAGCAGCCACAGAATGCGCTGCGAACGTGAGTTGTTGAGGTGATGGACAATGATCATGGGAACTCCGCGGGGCATGGGGTGTGTAGGAACAGACTGCTGCGACAACGTAGAGTGCCCTGAATCAGCGGGATGTTTGCTTGGCAAACGCCCCTTCGATCAACGCACCACCTCGAACGCCGTGTATTCATACGCCGAGCGCATTTTGCTCGAGGTCGTTGCCAGCGTCACGGCAATGCCCAGGTCTTCGATAAACGCGCGCGAGGTCTTGTAGTCGCCTTGCTCGCACTCCAGCTTGATGGCGTCGCCGGTCAACGAGGCAAACACCTGTCGGGCCGGGAAGCGCTGGCCGACCTTGCAGCTCACGGAGGTCTCGAGCGGGGTATCGGTCGGTTTGCCGGGCACGTTCGCCATGTGCAGGTTGGCGCTCAGCGTCTGGCCAGGCGTCCAACTGCTCGGAATACTCAGCTCGGCTTCGCGGGTCAGCAGCACCTGGCCGTCGCCCACGCCGTTCATCTTCGACTTCAACTGGATCAGGTCCGCCTGCACCAGGCGCTCGACATGGAAGGTGTCGCTGTAGATCTCGTTCTTGTTCAGCAAGCCACCCACCGCCGTGAAGGTCACCGAGGTGGGGCTGTCGTTGCTGCCATCGCTTTTTTTCGACAGGTACGTGTAGCTCAACGTCTTGAACTTCGGCTGCAGCAGGGCCGAGTCGAGGCGCTGGAGCACGCTGGCGGGGACGGCGACGTCGTTGATGCTTGGTTCTACGATGGTGCGCGGGTAGTCAACCGGTTGGATGTCCGGACGCGACCAGGCCAGCAGCGCCGCATCGACACCGCCCTGCAACGAACAACTGATGCGCGATTGCGTGCCGTCGCTGCCCTCCGGTTCTACCAGCAGCACGCGCTCGACTTCGCGTGTGCCCGGCGCGACGCCGGGCCGTGGCTTGATGGCCTGCCAGCGGTCGCCGACCTTGAGCTCGCTGCGGATGTAGGCGCCGTCGCCCTTTTGCAGGCGAGCAGGTTGGTCGAGCAGCGGGGCAAGGCGTTGGGCAACCTCGTCGATAGTGCCTTGCACAACAAAGCCCCAGTAATAGTAGAGCCCCAGGTTGCCGAGGTCGGTGGCCTCGTCGGCGTACGACAACAGCTTCAAGCCGGCGATGGGCGGCGTGCTGACCGGCACCGCGTTGGCCTTGCGGTCCGCGCGGTTGACTACCGCGATCCACGCGAAGTCTTTGTCCTGCTTGACCGGTGCGTAGGGCTGCCAGGCGTCGCGGTGGCTGTTCAGGCGGCTGAAGAACGTCGCGTCGCAGCGGGTGAAGGCCTTGAGCGTGTCGGTCAGCGCGGCGTCGTCGGCGTGGGCGATGGAAGGCAGCAGCGCAGAGGCGAGGAGGAGGGCGGCGGTGGGCAACTTCATCGAGGGGATGTCCGTATCGGGAGCGGGAGCTGGGCATTATCCAGAAATTACCCGCTAAAGGCTCGGTTCAATGACGGAGAGTATCTACACACCTTTGACGGCTGCCACCGCTCACTACAAAAGCCTCACGCTGTAAGGCTATGGGTTCACCCGCGCCACTTTTCAGATCCACAGATCATTCATGGCCGTACGTTCACCGCCTTCATGGCCGGTATTCAAAATGCCCCGAGGCTCAATCATCATCAGCTTCGCCTCACCTTCGGCGGCGGTCCGATGTTCAACGCCACGCGGGACCACATACAGCTCGCCCGCCGCCACATACACCGGGCCTTCCGGTAGATCGATACGCAGCGTCCCTTCGAGCACCAGGAACGCTTCGTCGGTTTCCGGGTGCGAGTGCCAGATGAACTCCCCTTCGATGCGCACCACCTTGAACTGGTAGTCGTTCATTTCGGCGACGACCCTGGGGCTCCACTGCGCGTCGATGAGCGATGCCTTTTGCGCGAGGTTTACCGGTTGTGCCGAGTGCTGTGACGTAGCCATGATCCATCCTCTGGTAGGTAAGACGGCCAGACTATCGAGACCGCGGAGCGCCTGGCTTGTACGATCCTGCAGGTTGGTCGTCTAAAGCTCGGCCGATTTCCGTCGATAACCTGTATGAACCCGCCAATCATGGACCGATTAAATGGCTCTTTCCGTCAGCGCTGCCTATCTCCCGCCGGCCAACACCAGCCTTACACCTTCCGACCAGAAGCTCGTGGCCCAGCCTCTGACAGATGCCGCGAAGGAAGTGTTGGCAAACGCCGCCCCGGCGGCCGTCTACCATCCCAGTGGATCAGCAAGCACCACGGTGGAACCGCCGGAGGTGGTCGACGTCTGGGTCGGTCGGACTCAGTCGCCAGACTACCCTCGGCTCGTCGAAATTTCCACCGGCGCGCTCAATACGCTGAAGGCATCCTTCAAGGCATTCGAGTCAGCGCTGTCGACCACCGCTCCCGACTTGGCCGGCAAAAAATACGGCTTCACCGTCGAAGCCGATGGCCGCCTGAAAGTGCTGGATTCGGCCGGCCAGCTCAGCAGCTCGGATACCCAGCGGCTGACGGATTTGCTCAACCGATCCCTGGGCCTGAAAACCGCAGCCATTGCCTACCGCAATGCCGCCATCGACACGGTGGACGCCGATTCCGTCTGGTCTGGCCTGGGGTTTTACAGCCTGACTAACGAAAACTTCGCCAAGACCATTGATCTGGCGCCGCTCTTAAGAGACTTCGACCCGTCTGACTTCAAAGGGTCCAGGGATCGGATTTTTATTAATCAACTGGCCTCCAAAGGCGAACTGGCGACGCAACAGACGGAAGCGGCGATGTTTGAGCGGCGTGGAGTGCAGCGGTTCAGTACGCAGGCCTGACCTACTGTGTGGGGTAAAAATGAAGCCGTGCAGGCGGTTCAACCCCGCCTGCGCGATTCAATCCCCGCAAAAACCAGCATGCCCGTCACCATCGCCAGCGTGAACACCAGCACCTGCCATTGCCCCGTCAACAGCAATGCCACTGCCGGTCCGGGGCACAACCCCGCAATCGCCCACCCCATGCCGAACACCAGGCTGCCCAGCACGAGGCGGCGGTCGAGGGTGCGTTGCGTCGGCATCTGGATCGGTGCGCCCAGCAGCGAAACCTGACGATGCCTTACGACGTAAAAGGGCACGCTGCTCACCACCAGGGCGCCGAGCATGACCAGGGCCAATGAAGGGTCCCAATCGCCGGCGAGATCGAGGAACGCGAGCACCTTCTCCGGGTTGGTCATGCCGCTGAGGTGCAGTCCCAGGCCGAAGATCAGACCGGCCATCAATGCCATGAATTTGCGCATGCTCAGGCTCCCAGCCCGTGGCGGATGAAGTAGACACCGGCAAACCCGCTGCCCATGAAACAACCGACCGCTACCAGCGAGCGCAGCGACCACCGCGAAAGCCCGCAGATGCCATGCCCACTGGTACAACCGGCGCCATAGCGCGTGCCGATGCCGACCAATAACCCGGCCAGCACCAGCGCGTAGCCACCGGCCTGGAACGATGACTCAGGCAGCTTGGCAAACAACGACCAGATCCAGGGCGAGACCAGCAGCCCGAGCACAAACAGCAGTTTCTCCCCACGTCCTTCGCCGCGCCTGGAGAGCAGGCTGCCGAGCAGGCCGCTGATCCCGGCGATGCGGCCGTTGAGCAGGATGAACAGGCCTGCGGACAAACCGATCAGGGCGCCGCCGAGCAGGGCGGTCCAGGGGGTGAACTGGGCGGAGAGGGTCATGGTGGGGCCTGGGTGTGTTGGACTACGTGCATCGATACCACAGTTTTATCCATGAACCCAACGAGTGACGATGCGCACTTACACCTTGGCCGTATGCACCTTGGCCAGGCGTACGCGCCAATCGCCGTCATGGCGCAGGCGGCATTCTTCGTCGGAGTCGAAGTGTACGCAGCGCTCCATGGGCGCGACGTGTACATCGGCGTCGTTGAGCGCGGCGGCGGTCAGCTCACGCATGCGTGTGTCTGCCCCTGTCGAGAGGGCGTGCTCCTTGTTGGCGCGGCTGTCGAACACCCAGATCACCCGCAGGCTTTGGGGGAAGACGCTGTAGTCGACGGTGTGGGTCAGCCAGTCGAAGCCGGGGATTTCGGCTTTGGCGGTTTCGCAGGCGTCGTTGAGGGCGGCGATGAGGCGACGTTCAAGCCGGGCGTTGTCGCGTGGGGTGGTTGGCATAAAGGGCTCCAGGTGGGTGTTCAGCGTGTGTATTAAACCAGCTACACCTGAACTCTTAGCGCGTTGATGATAAACGCATGCAGGCTATTAACCGCCTTGGCCCCCCGAGAAGCTCGGCTACGCAGAATCGAAACCTCCATGGGCGCAATGCTTCCCAAGCCATGCTCGCTGCTCAACACCTGCAGTGATGGCTGCACGGTGCAATGCGTGATCGCGGCAATCGCCAGCCCACCTTCCACCGCGGCCACCTGGCCGGCGAGGCTGGAACTGTTGTAGACCACCTTGAATTGTCGCCCTTGCTGGGCCAGTGAATGCACCGCATAACGCCGCGCCAGGCTTTCACTTTCGTAGACGGCGATAGGCAGCGGGTCGCGCCGCCACAGTTCGAACTGGGGCGAGCCCACCCAGACCATGGGTTCCTTGAACAGAAAGGTGCCGCTGTGGGGCGAGTCCCTGGACACCAGCGCAAGATCAAGATCGCCGCTGCGCACACGCGGGATCAGCGTGGTCGACTGCTCGCAGGTCAGCTCGATTTCCACACCGGCGTAGCGCGGTGAAAAACGCTTCAGCAGCGGCGTGAGGTATTTCGCCGCATAGTCCTCCGCGACGCCCAGGCGGATTCGCCCGGTGATCGCTTCCCCATTAAAGGCCGCCTGGGTTTCCGCGTGCAGTGCGAGCATGCGGCGGGCGTAGCCGAGCAGCGCCTGGCCGTCATCGGTGAGTTGCAGATGCCTTGGGCCACGGCTCAACAGCGGGCGTCCAAGGGCGGCTTCGAGCTTCTTCATCTGCATGCTGACGGCGGACTGCGAGCGATTGACCTCATGGGCCGCAGCCGACAGCGAACCGGCATCTACCACCGCCACGAAGCACTTGAGCCAATCGATCTGCAAATCGCTGGAGGGCATGGCGGTTTCCTTTATTCGTTAATCGAATGGCTGCAACGTGAATAATGCGCTTTTCAGGACTTTTCTTCACTCGCAAGATACTGGCCTCAATACCCACCTGCTGGAGTGGATCATGCCCTTTGATACCTGGTTGCTCTACCTGATGACGTGCTTCGGCATCGCCGTGGTACCAGGGCCCAATGCATTACTGGTGCTGACCCATGGGGCCCTGCACGGCAGTCGCCGGACGCTGTTCACCATCAGCGGCGGCGTGCTCGGTTTTGCCCTGGTGCTGACGCTGTGCGCGCTGGGTCTGGGGGCACTGATCCAGGCATCGGCCAGTGGGTTCACCGCCTTGAAGGTGGCCGGCGGGCTCTACCTGATCTGGCTCGGTTTCGGCCTGTGGCGCGCGCCCCCCGTCAGCCTTGAGGCCAGCGGCACAATCAGCTTGCGGCGCTGGTCGCTGTTCCGCCAAGGGCTGGTCTCGGCGATTTCAAACCCCAAGGCACTACTGCTGTTCACCGCGTTTATCCCACCGTTTCTGGACCCGCATAGAAGCATCATCGCGCAGACGGCTGCCATCGCGCTGACCTACGCCGTGGTGGAATTCGTCGTTGAGTACCTGGTGGCCAGCGCAGCCAACCGCATCCGGCCCTGGCTGGCCCGCACCGGGCGCCGATTCAATAAAGTCTGCGGTGGTTTTTTTGTACTGTTTGGGTTGGCCTTGCCGGTGCATAGTTGAAGGCAAGGCTGCCTTGGAGCTTGTCGCCCCAATTTGTACAAAATCCGGAATCCGCACCCGCCTTTGGCACGAAGCTTACCGGCGCTGAAGAGCAACTGGAGCCGCCAGCCACAAACTTCACGGCAGGGCGGGCCAGGTGGTGCTTGATTTCCTGAATCTCCATGGCGATGTAAACCTTCCTTTTGCAGGCATAAAGGCCGCAGGTTAGCAGTGTGCGCAAGCGGGTGGCAGTAGTCAGGGGGGGCGGGACCAGCGGCACACGGATATTTTCAACGCACGCCCGTATTGCTAAAGTTTCCCACTCACCCGCCGACAGCTTTTGTTCCCACTTCACGGATGATTTTAATGTTCCGCTCTCTTTTTTCCGGCGTTGCATTGCTCGCCGTCGCCTGCACTGCCCAAGCCCGTACCGTCACCACGCCCGAACAACTGCTGACCGAGTTCTCTCGTTGCGATGCACATTTCTTCGAGAGCCTGCGCGATGCGCGCTTGCCAGCAGGTACCTTGCGCCTGAGTGACTACGGTTCGGTCAAGGCACCGACCATCATGAGTCCGCTGCAGGAAGGTGGCACTTACCAACACTTCGAAACGCCCCTGATCGTTAACGGCGTGCGTATGGTCGGCTATTACAACCAGGCCCAAACCATCAAGGACGTCGGCAATTTTCTGTTCTGGGGGTTTGTAACCGATGGCTCGCCGCAAGAGGTGGCCGCAAAGCTCAAGCCGCTGATCGTTGATAACGCACGTTTTGTCAGTCAGGGCAAAGCCATTACCCGCGCCGAAATCCGCCGTGTCGGTGACCCGATCGGCCAATGGCGCACCGAAGGGCTGACCGGTCCTGGTGTCGCCACGCCGTTTGGTTTCGTAGACCGCGTGCTGATGGTCGACGCGGGCGACACGTCACCGTCGCTCGTGGGACACACCACCGTGTTCTGCTCGCTGCAAGGCACCGTGACCGCGCCGCTCCTGCAGGTCTATCGCCCTGACCTCAACGCTCATCTGCTCGACTGACAAGGATGCTGATCATGAATACTCGCTGGCTCGCACTGATTGCCTGCTCCGCCCTCCTCACCGGTTGTGCAGGGATGCAGAACCCGCAAAAAGCCAACCTTGCCCACTGCGCTAATCAGTTAAAGGCGTCCAAAGCCGAAAACTACCCCTTGGTGCTGCAGGAAGGTGATCTATGCCTGCAGAAAGCTACGCTGCCTGCCTCGCTGCATAGTTTGATTTATGCGGTGCAGGCCGACGCCTACCTCAACCTCAAGCGCTTTCCCGAAGCCTTGGCCGCCAAGGAGAAATCCATGCAACTGGTGGTCAAGCCTGAGCCGCGCGCCTACCTGGACTTGAGCGCCATGTATCGCGCCGCTGGTAACCCGAAAAAAGCCCTTGAGCTAGTGCAGTTCAACCTTGACAACGGAATGGGAGAAGCAGGAAAGGGGGCCGGCTTCAATATGCCGACCTACTATCATCTGGGCCTCGCACTGACAGACCTGGGTCAGTACCGGGAGGCCGCCGAAGCATTCAGTACCGGCCTTCAGCGCCAGCCGGACTACGCCTGGGCCTATTATGCGCGCGGGATCGCGTACGACCATTTGGGCAACAGGGAAGACGCCAAGGCCGACTTCATGAAGTTCTCGCAGATCGTCGACAAGAAGTACCTGGAGCAGGAGAACAAGGCCAAGCTCGCCGAATACAGGATTTCCATGCCGTAATTGGAGCACCCGCTTAGGGGCGAATGTGCACGTTGTCTGGATAATTCGACGGATTCTGAGAAAGCACAGGCAGTGGAACAGGGTGGCCAGGCTCTGTGGTTCATCTGTGCTGCGAATGGTTGGGGGCTGCTGCGCAGCCCCACGGGAGCAAGCTCCCTCGCCACAAGGGGGAGCGTTTGCCTTGGTCAGTTCGCGGCTGCTGTCGCATGCTTCTAGCGCTCGTATTCAATTAAATCCACCCTGTTTTTTCAGGTATTAAAAGAGCGGTAGTGTTTACTAGTCTTATAGTTGGTGTTTTATGTTTTTTGTGTTTGGTGATTTAAGGTAGTTTATTGAATCGATTGTAGTTATTTGGTTGTCGCAAATGTCATTGCATAAGAGCATGAACCATTTAAGTAGTGAGTATTCTGATTCGTCTTCAGTGCTGTAGTACAGGCCGACAGCTTCTCTGGGGTCTGTTGTTAAACCAGAGTGTGAGTAGTAGGATATGATTCCCTTGTTTAAAATGCATGCCATGTTGGGCCAGAGATGCTTTTCTAATGACTTTAGTTCATTGGCTAGGTTGGTTGTAACTGTATCTAGCTTTGGGCTGTCTGAGCAGAATATGAAGGTCCATATTGAGTCGCAGTTGTTGTTTTTTGGTGAGATCAGTGAGTGATTGTTTTTGAAGTGGTATCCAAGGCGGGTTTTATTTTTGTTGTTTGCGGATCTGTCGAGTTGTCGTATTTTTGTTAGCTTGGTCAGTGCATCTTTTAATTCGATTTTGTCCATGAAGCTTTTGACTTCTCCAACAGCAACAACGGATTCGCATGGGTATACATATTTGTCACCTGCAATTTTAAATTTTGGCGCTACAAAACGGTCAAATATTATTATGTCAGACTGTTGGGAGATGGCCCCATTAATGTCCATTACAAAGCCTGTGCTGACCCCGAATCTCTCTGGAAGATATTTTTTTAGTAAGTTTTTTACAACTTCTTCGCGACCCTCGCCGCGCTCTCCGTAGTGGGGGATCTGGGAGGCAAGTTCTTCATATTCGACTTTGATTTGTTTTGATATCAGTCTGAATATTTCTTTAATATTTATGTTCTTTGTCTGGCTTGACATGTGTCATTACATCCTGATGTGAAAGTGTGGGCGATAATTATTTTGGAGATAATGTTGGAGTTTGCTTTCGGTGTGCGGGCGATGGTCTATATCCTGTTCATAGTCAATCAGTAAAAGTGGTTTTTAAAGCCGTTGGGTGTGTTGTTTTGGATTTGGATGGAACATCCGGTTCACACTACGTTTGAACGATGTTTAAGATGTGAGCTGACCCTGATGAGTTTCCGGTGAGGGAATTTGCCTTGGTCAGTTCGTTGTTGCTGCCGCATGCTTCTTGGCCCTCAGCGCCAGGCCGCGGTCGTATTCAGTTGTGAAGGCTTGGCTCGGTGTGTCGTTGGCGTGAGTCAAGCGCACCACTCGGATGATGCTCCGCATATCTTGGGCTTCCTGGCCTTTGAGGCCCCCGGCATGAACGCGAGCAGCAGCAGGCTGGCGGCGAGCAGTGTCTTGAATGGCGGCATTGCCTGTCCCTGGTCTTTGTTGGATTAAGTGTGCGGGCCCCGCGCGATGACGCGAGGCCGGGGTGATGCATGATAGCTAAATGACATGATTAAGGCATCTTGAGTTTGAAGGGGGGCATCAGGCTCACCCGGAAAACAGCCCCTTGCGGCGTATAACGGTCTACCATGCCACCCCCGGCAGTGGTTCCACGCGCTACCGATCTCTCTCTTTCAAGGTATCGCCCATGTCCATCGACCAAATCAGCCTTCCCAAGGGTGTAGGCCCTCACGCCATCAAGCTGCTTGACGCCATCACCGGCGCGTCCACCCCCGAAGAACTCAACCGTGCCGGCGGTAAGGCGGAAGGTTTTGTGTTGGGGCTGGAGTCCACCAAGGCCATCAAAAGCCAAATCGCCGAGTCGTTGTATGTGGCTTACGACGATGCGGCGGGTCATCGGGCGGGTGAGTTGAAAGGCTGATCATCAGCCGGAGCAAGGCACGGTGGCTGCGCGGCTCACACCGTAAGACTTAATAACCATCCCGCCGCGCCGCTTCCTACAACCACCAGCCACGGTGGCAGTTTCCACACCATCAGCGCCACCAGGCCAATCAGCGCCAGGGCGACGTCCTGGGCGGTGAAGATGGCGCTGGTCCACACCGGTTGGTACAGCGCCGCCAGCAACAGGCCGACCACCGCCGCGTTCACGCCCGCCAGCGCGGCTTGGGTGCGCGGGCTGCGGCGCAGGCTTTCCCAGAAGGGCAGTGCGCCCAGCACCAGTAAAAACGACGGTGCGAAGATCGCCAGCAGGCAGAGCAGGCCACCGAGCCAGCCGTTCGGCGCTTGGGTCATCGAGGCGCCGAGGAAGGCGGCGAAGGTGAACAGCGGGCCGGGCATGGCTTGGACGGCGCCGTAGCCGGCGAGGAACACGTCGTTGCTCACCCAGTGGCGGGGCACGACTTCGGCTTGCAGCAAGGGCAGCACCACGTGGCCGCCGCCGAATACCAGCGCGCCGGTGCGGTAGAAGGCGTCGGTCACGGCCAGGGTTGGGTTGGGCATCAACTGGGCGAGGATCGGCAGGCTGGCCAGCAACAGCACAAACAGCGACAGCCATAGCGCCCCGGCGCGACGGCTGATGGTCACGGGCAGGGCGTCGTGCGCGGTGGGCGGTGTGGGCTTGAACAGCAGCAGGCCGGCCATGCCCGCGATGAGGATCACGCCGACCTGGCCCCACGCCGATGTTTGCAGCAGGGCCACGCAGGCGGCGAGCAGCATCACGGCCACGCGCGGGGCGTCGGTGCACAGGTTGCGCGCCATGCCCCACACGGCCTGGGCGACCACGGCGACGGCCACCACTTTAAGGCCATGCAACGCGCCGGGCGGGATGGCGGTGCTGTGCCGGGTGATGCCCAAGGCCAACAGGATCAGCACAACGGCGGACGGCAGGGTAAACCCGAGCCACGCCGCCAATGCGCCGCCGTACCCCGCGCGCGACAGGCCGAGGGCGATGCCGACCTGGCTGCTGGCGGGGCCGGGCAGGAATTGGCACAGCGCGACCAAGTCCGCGTAACTGCGCTCGCTCAGCCAGCGTCGCCGGGTCACGAACGCGTCCCGGAAATAACCCAGGTGCGCAATCGGGCCGCCAAAGGAGGTAAGGCCCAGGCGCAGGAAAATCAGGAACACTGACCAGGGGCTTTCGCGTCGATTTGCTGGGGAGTCAGCCAAGGCGGGCGGTCTCGGTGAGGGCAGGGCATCGCGGCACCTTAGCGAATTTTGATGACGTGAAGAAGCGGCGCCAGCGCTCAATGTTGTACCGTTGCTCCCCTGGACCGTACCGATGACGAAGGAGTCAGCATGACATTGACTGTCGATACCCTGCTCGAACTGGCCATGGCCAACCCCATCAACGCCGAAATCACTGCGCGCCTGCCCGACCTCGGGGTGGACCAGTGCATGCTCACGGCGGGTTGCCTGTTCCAGGCGGTGTGGAATCATCAGGCGAATCTGCCGGCTGATCAGGGCGTGAAGGATTACGACGTTTTTTACTTCGATACCGACCTGTCCTACGAGGCGGAGGATGCGGTAATTCGTGCGGCGGATGAACTGTTCAAAGACCTGGGCGTGAATGTCGAGGTCAAGAACCAGGCGCGGGTGCACCTTTGGTACGGCAAACGCTTTGGTCGGCCTTACCCGCAGTTGCAGTCGGCGCGCGACGGGGTCGACCGTTATCTGGTGGCCGGTACGTGCATCGGCTTGGAGATTGCCACGGGCCAGGTGTATGCGCCGTATGGGTTGGAGGATGTGGAACTGGGGATTTTGCGGATTAATCCACTGCATCCGGAGCAGGCGTTGTTTGAGCAGAAGGCGCGCAGTTATCAGGCGCGGTGGCCTTGGCTGAGGATTGTCGGGGTGGAGGTACCGGAATGAATTGGCGCTGAACTTTTAGGTAGGTGTCGCACGTCCAAGCTTCAAATCACTCCCGCCAAGGACAGACGATGACCTTCTTTATCTTCCTGCTTGCCTGCGCCGCCGCCGCCAGTACCGGCGTCATTTTCAAACCCGGCGCCTGGTATGAATCCCTCGTCAAACCCAGCTTCACCCCACCCAATTGGCTGTTTCCGGTGGCCTGGACGATCATCTACCTGCTGCTGGCCTGGGCCGGCTATCGCTTGAGCCTGATCCCCGGCAGTCAAATGGTGCTGGCGCTGTGGGCTGCGCAAATTGCCCTGAATACCCTGTGGACGCCGGTATTTTTCGGCGCGCATCGCCTGCTGGCCGGGATGGTGATCATCGTGTTGCTGTGGATCACCGTGGCGGCGATGGTGGTACTGGCCGTGCGCCTGGACCTGATCACCGGCCTGATCCTGTTCCCGTACCTGGCGTGGCTGTGTGTGGCGGCGGCGCTGAATTTCTCGATCCTGCGTAATAACCGCTGATGGCTCACCAACCGTGGCCCGCCAACGAGGCGGAACTGGCCCAGATGCGCCGCTTCAATCAGAAGCTCGCCTGGCTGCCGCGCTTCAAGATCCGCAATCGCGTTACGCCGCGTTTGATCCAGGCGCTGTTGCGCGTCAGTCAAACGCTCAAGCGCGCCACACCGGCTGAAAGCAGGGTTGTCGACAACGTCCCGGTGCGCATCCTGCGGCCAAGCGGCAAGCCCAAGGGCGTAGTGCTGGATATCCACGGCGGCGGCTGGGTGATCGGCAATGCGCAGATGGATGACGACCTCAACCTGGGCATGCTGCAGGCGTGCGACGTGGCGGTGGTGTCGGTGGATTATCGGTTGGCGGTCGACACGCCGGTCGAGGGGCTGATGGCGGATTGTTTGGCGGCGGCGCGCTGGTTACTCAGTGCCGATGAGTTTGCCGGCCTGCCGGTCATCGTCGTAGGCGAATCGGCCGGTGGGCATCTGGCGGCGGCGACGTTGCTGGCCCTCAAGCAATGGCCTGAACTGCTCAAGCGCATAAGCGGCGCGGTGTTGTATTACGGCGTTTACGACCTGACCGGCACACCGAGCGTACGCGCTGCGGGGCCTGAAACGTTGTTGCTGGATGGGCCTGGGATGGTGGAGGCGTTGCGCATGCTCACGCCGGGGCTGAGTGATGATGAGCGCCGACAGCCGCCGTTGTCGCCGTTGTATGGCGACTTTGAAGGGCTGCCCCCGGCGTTGATGTTTGTGGGGGAGTTGGACCCGCTTAAGGATGACACGCTGCTGATTGCCGAGCGGTGGCCCCACGCTGAAGCACACCTGTTGCCGGAGTCGGCCCATGGGTTTATTCATTTTCCGGTGGCGATGGCGGATGGGGTGTTGGCCTATAGCCGACAGTGGATCACTCAGTGCATTGATGGCGAACAGGCATAACTGTATAGGCGCCTCTCTAAGGCTCACCCATTCCTCTGTGGTGAGCGAGCTTGCTCGCGTTGGGCTGCGAAGCAGCCCCAAAACCAGCCAGTGCAGAGTAAGCCCGCTTCCCACAGAAAGCACCGATTCACTACAATCGCCTTATCTTTTATCAGCAGGCCGGGTACCCTCTTTTCTCCAAACATTCCCCCCAAGCAAAGGAAAGCACGTGAAGATTCTCCAAGGAGCCATCGGTCTATCGGCGCTGTATCTGCTGGCAGGCTGTGGCCAGGTCACCGAAAAAACACTGACGTTCGATGTGCCCTATGGGATGTATGAAACCGTTCTGCGCCAGAACGTCACCGGAACAGGCCAGTTGACCTGCAAGGTCACCACCGACAACCAGGACCGCGGCGAAAAGTGGGTGCCGTCGGTGATTCTTGCGGCGGCCGAGGACGCTGCCGAGGACGACACCCTGTTTCTTTCCAGCTACACGCCAGCCGACAGCGACCAGCGCTTGTTCCAACTGCGCACCTTCAACAAAGCCAAGCCGGTCATCGACACCTTCTTCCATCGGGCCCCCGACCAACGCGGTGTGTATACGTTGCGCCTGACCTGGCAAGCGGACGGCGCCATTGGTTATCAGGTCGCCAGCGGTGGGGCCTGGGAAGAGAGGAAGCTCGTCGACAAGCCCGGTTTTTCCGTGCGCCATGTGAGCGTGCATGCCTCCGGTATGAAGGGCAGCGCTGTGTGTGAGTTGCGTGAGTGAACGCGCTGACGTTGAGGCCGGCGACGGTGACTGATCTGCCGTCGATCTATCGGGGAGAGCAGGACTACATCCGCCGCTGGGAGCCCGACCACGAAGCAGCCTGGCGGCTCCAGTTGGAGCGCCACCTTACACGCTGGGTCGATAACTTCGAACGCTTGACGATCGCGATGCTGGGCGGGCAGTTGGCCGGTTATTCGCTGTGGACTGCAGAGGAGGGGGTTGCCGAGCTTTGTACGATCAACGTCAGTGACGTTCACCGACGCCAGGGGATCGGTCGGACGTTGCTGGACGCTTACGCGGCGGCGGCTGGGCAGAATGACTTCTTGAAGTTGCGATTGAGCGTACGTTCCGATAACCCTGCCCGGCTGATGTATGAGCGCGCCGGGTTTGTCTGTGTGGGCACAGATTCGAACGACTACCTTTGCTACGAGCGAGCCAGCCGCCCGTGAATATCACCGCAAGAATCGGATAGCCACCGCTGTCCAGGTGCTCGTCTCATGGGGCTCACCCTAAGAGGCGCCCACCATGAACTTCCGCATTACGGGCCTTGCTCCCGGTCCATTTCTCAGTGTGTTTGGTTTGCCCGACGATGAGCTTGCCGCGCGTGGGATCAAGCGTTACCGAGTCGACTGTCACCCAGGTTTTCCTGACCGCATAAAGATGAGACTCTGACAAATCTCCCTGTGGCGAGCGGGCTTGTCCCGCGTTGGGCTGCGCAGCAGCCCCAAAACCAGTCTACACAGAGCGTCTGATACGCCGCGTTCTTCTTGACTGGGGCTGCTACGCAGCCCAACGCGGGACAAGCCCGCTCGCCACAACAGCCCTATCTGTCCAGCGTTCAGCGTTTAGCCAACGGTGCGTAGATACCTATGCCCGATAGCAGTCTGTCAGGTGATGCATATGTCGACTGGCATACCGCTATCGGTGGCAAGCCCCTCCCACATTAGGATCTCGGGTGGAGTCGATATTGTGGTGTTCAGTTAGACCGCAACCGCAGTATCTGCGCCCCATCAAACGGGTCCGTCAGGTAATGCGCCTGTACCCCGAATGTCTCCTGTAGTCGTTGTGGCGTCAGCACCTCCAGCGGCTTGCCCAGCGCGACCAGGCGCCCACGGTCCAGCACGGCCAGGCGATCGCAGGTCAGCGCCTGGTTCAGGTCATGCAGGGCGATGAGGGTGGTCACCGGCAAACCTTGCACGCCTTTCAAAATCGCCAGTTGATGCTGGATATCCAGGTGATTGGTCGGCTCGTCCAGCAACAGTATCTGCGGCCGTTGCGCCAGGGCGCGGGCGATGTGCACGCGCTGGCGCTCGCCGCCGGAGAGGCTGCGCCAGGCGCGGTGGCTCAGGTGGGTGGCGTCCACATCATGCAGGGCCTGGCGCACGATGGCGTCGTCGTCGCCGGACCACGGGCTCAGCGCCGACAGCCACGGTGTACGGCCCAGTGCTACGGCGTCGAATACGCGGATGGCGTCGTCGGTGTCGGCCTGTTGCTCCACCACCGCCAGCTGCTGGGCGATGGCGCGGCGGGACAGCTCGCCCAGGCGTTGGCCGCCCAGGCGCACGTCGCCGCTGGCCGGCGTGCGCAAGCCAGCGAGCAGTTTGAGCAGGGTGGATTTGCCGGAGCCGTTGGGCCCGACAATCCCCAGGGTTTCACCCAACTGAACCTCCAGGTGGATATCGCGCAGCAACTCCGCCTCACGCACCTTGAAGCCCAGGCCGGTGCAACTCAGTACGCTCATCGCGCATTCCTCCGGCCAATCAGGATCAGCGCAAACACCGGCGCGCCCACCAGCGCCGTCACCACGCCGACCGGGATCACCTGGCCTTTGATCAAGGTGCGCGACAACACATCGGCCGCAATCAAAAATAACGCGCCGCCCAGCGCACTGGCGGGCAGCAGGCGCGAATGCCCGGTGCCGAGGAGCAGGCGCACCGCGTGGGGGATCACCAGGCCGACAAAGCCGATGGAGCCGACAATCGACACCATCACCGCCGTCACCAGCGCCGCGCAACCCACCAGCACAACCTGCACGCGGCGCACCGGGATGCCCAGGGACGCGGCCGAATCCGTGCCGAAGGTGAACGCATCCAACGCGCGACGATGCCACAGGCACACCACCAGGCCCGTGATCGCCACCGGCACTGCCAGCCACACCGACGGCCAGCGCACGCCGCTGAGGTTACCCAGCAGCCAGAACAGGATGCCGCGCGCCTGTTCGGAGCTGGCTGATTTGGTGATCAGGAACGCCGTGAGCGCATTGAACAGCTGCGATCCGGCGATGCCCGCGAGGATGATCTGCCCGGTGCCGCTGGACGAACCGCTGGCCCGCGCCAGCAAAATCACCAGGGCAAACGCCGCCATCGCGCCGACAAAGGCGCCGGCCGACAATGAAATCAGCCCGCCGCCCACGCCCATCAACGCCACCAGCACCGCGCCGGTCGAAGCGCCGGCGCTGATGCCCAGCAGGTACGGATCGGCCAGCGGGTTGCGCAGCAACGACTGCAAAATCACCCCGCAGGTGGCCAGCCCGGCACCGCAGGCGGCGGCCACCAGGGCACGGGTGAGGCGGTAGTTCCACACCACGCCTTCATCGATGGGGTCCAGCACGTAACCGGCCGCCCACAGTTTGTTCGCGAGCACCTGCAGCACCACCTGGGGCGAGATGGCGGTTTCGCCGATGGCCACGCCGGCGAGCACGGCGATCAGCAATAGCGCCAGGGCGAGTAAGGTCCGGATCATTGCGGCAGTTCGTAGCCGTCGATGGCCGTGGCCAGGTGTTCAAGGCCGTCGAACATGCGGATGCTGGCCTGCAGCGCCAGGGCGTCGAGGATGATGATGCGGTTGTTTTTCACCGCGTCCATGTTGCGCGTGACCGGGTCGCTGCGCAGGAAGGCGAGTTTCTTTTCATGGTCGTCGGCGGGATAGCGGCGACGGTCCATGCGGGCGATCACCAGGAAGGTCGGGTTGGCCTTGGCGAGGGTTTCCCAGCCGACGGCGGGCCATTCTTCATCGGATTGCACCACGTTGTGCAGGCCGAGGGTTTCGAGCATGAACTCCGGAATGCCCTTGTGGCCGGCCACGTAGGGGTCGCTAGCCAGTTCTGCGCTGGAGAACCACACCAGCGCGCTGGCCTGCTTGAGGCCTTTGCTCTGCACGGTGGCCACGGATTGGGCCAGGCGCGCCTGGAGCTCATCGTTCAACTGTTGGCCGCGATCCTGCACATCGAAAATCTGCGCCAGCTGGCGGATGCTCTTGTAGATCGTCTCGATACGGAACGGCTCCAGCCGCGTGCCGTCGGCGCCCACCAGGTTGTCCTTGCCTTCGCAGTCGGAGGGCAGCAGGTAGGTGGGGATCTTCAGGTCGTGAAACTGCTCGCGGGTGCCGACTACGCCTTGCGGGCCCACCACCCATTCCAGCTCGGCGGCCACCAGTTGCGGGCGCTTGGCGATCACCGCTTCGAAGCTGGGCTCGTTGTTGGCCAGGCGCTCGATGCTGTCGTTCTGCGCCTTGAACTGCGGCAACACGCTGTTGAACCACAGCGAGGTGCCCACCACGCGGTCAGCCACGCCGAGGGCATAGAGCATTTCGGTGGCGGCCTGGCCGATGGTCACGCTGCGCGCGGGCGCCTGCGGGAAGGTGAGGGTGCTGCCGCAGTTTTCCAGGGTCAGCGGGTAGTGCGTGGGCGCGGCGTGGGCCAGGGCGCAGAAACCCAGGCCGCTGATCAGGGCGGTAACGCGTGGCAGCATGAGGCGATCTCCGTGTGGACCGTACGTGGAAACAGGGCAGGTACGGTTCGGAAATACGCCCTCGAACGCCGGCGAACGGGCAGGCAAGGATGTCCTTCCCGGACACCCCGCCGGTGAGTGATTGTGCTGGGCCGGCAGGTCTCCTGACTGATGCGTCGTCGCCACGCTCCGGCCTTCCCGGACGCGGTCCAGTGGCAGTGGGGAGCAGGCTCGGCATCTACAGTTGCGGGGGCAGTTCCGATTGACGCGGTGTACCGCGCTTCGGATTCCCTATTAGTCCCATTCGGGAACCGGCGCGGTATGGTAGTTGATTAGGGCGAGGCGATACAGCCCGAAGGGCGCCCGGTCAGAGACGAATATCCTCGGGGCCGCGGATCAGCGCTTCAATTCGCGTGCCCGTAGCGCGCTCTTCGTTGCTGAAGCCGTCGTAGTCCGCCAGGTTGGCGAAGCGGATGCCGGTCAATTGTTCGATCTGGATCACGCTGCGCTGGTAGGTCCTGACCTGGCCGAACATCAGGTCGAGCTGACCCAGCTCGCGGCTTTGGTCGATCATGTAGGCGCTGGCGGAGGGCTTGCCGTCATCGCTGAGGTAGGCCACCACTTTCCAGAACGCCTTGGGGATTCTGATACCACGGTAAAGGCGGTCGTCGTCGGCGAACACCGGGCCGCTGAACACCGTTGCCCGGGCTTTCCAGCGCTGCGTGTTATTGAGGATGTAGTCTTCCAGTTCCAGCCAGGTCTTCTGGTTGAACCCGCTCATCTGCGGCGAGCAGTTGGTGAAGTGGAAGGTGTCGAGGTTGGCGGTGTTTGCCGCGTCGCCCCAGTTAGGATCCTGGCGCCGTACCAGGTGACCGCGATCCAGGCCATTGCTGGCATAGAGCTCTTCGCCCACCTGGGCGCTGATCGGCAGGCGCCCATCGTAGGCCCAGGTGTCGTTGCTGCGGATAATCTCCACATGCTGCCCGCCGTCGATATTGACGCCCACGTAGAGCG
The DNA here is from genome assembly GCF_052112325.1 of Pseudomonas sp. Yb2C2. Taxonomy (NCBI): domain Bacteria; kingdom Pseudomonadati; phylum Pseudomonadota; class Gammaproteobacteria; order Pseudomonadales; family Pseudomonadaceae; genus Pseudomonas; species Pseudomonas sp. Yb2C2. Next base: position 40,878 of record NZ_JAVAJK010000015.1, read on the forward strand.
CCAGTCGTCGGGAACGGGACATCGTCACCGAGAAATGCGTGTAGTCCAGGCGCAGCGGTTGGACGTCGTCCGCCAATGCCTCATCGGCGGTGGGCCAGGGCACTGCGAAGCTGCTGAGAAAGTCCTCGGCGTAGCCCTGTCGGTCCTGTAGATCCTTGGCCGCGGTGACACGGGGCGTCGCCGCCCGGGCTTCCATCAGGGTGGGATTGGTCGCGATCAACGGGCGCAGATCGGCGAGTCGTGGGCGGTGCGCAAGATCGATTTTGGCTTTGCGGGCTGGCATGGGTAAGTCCTCCTTGGATAAACACGACTGCAACATAGATTGATGACAATTGATGACACGGGTTAACCCTGGGGGGCTATCCTCAAACGGTTACCGGAGCTACACCATATGCCAACAGGGAGCCAGCTAATGTGTGATCGCCACCACCGCAACCCGATTTTCTGCCTGATCCCGCCGTATATGCTCGACCAGATCGCGCGTCACGGTGATAAGGCCCAGCGCGACATCGCGCTGCGCACCCGCGCCAAGGACAGCACGTTCCGTTCGCTGCGCATGGTCGCAGTGCCCGCCAAGGGGCCGGCCCACATGGCCCTGGTCATGGGCGCCGGCAAACGGCGCTCGATCTACACCGCCGAAGGCACCGACAGCCTGCCGGGCAAGCTGGTCCGCGGTGAAGGCCAGCCCGCCAGTGGCGACGCCGCCGTGGACGAAGCCTATGACGGCTTGGGTGCCACGTTCGATTTTTTCGAAGAGGTGTTCGACCGCAACTCCATTGACGACGCCGGCATGGCCCTGGATGCCACCGTGCACTTTGGCCAGAACTATAACAATGCGTTCTGGAACTCGACCCAGATGGTGTTTGGCGATGGCGATGGGCAGTTGTTCAACCGCTTCACGGTGGCCCTCGATGTGATTGGCCATGAATTGGCCCACGGCGTCACCGAGGACGAGGCCAAGCTGATGTATTTCAATCAGTCCGGTGCCTTGAACGAGTCACTCTCGGACGTGTTCGGCTCACTGATCAAGCAGTATGCGTTGAAGCAAACCGCCGAAGACGCCGATTGGCTGATCGGCAAAGGGTTGTTCACCAAGAAGATCAAAGGCGTCGCCCTGCGTTCGATGAAGGCCCCCGGCACCGCGTTCGATGACAAGCTGCTGGGCAAGGACCCTCAGCCAGGGCATATGGATGATTTTGTCCAGACCTACGAGGACAATGGCGGGGTGCATATCAATTCCGGCATTCCCAACCATGCGTTCTATCAGGTGGCGACCCGGATTGGCGGGTTTGCCTGGGAGCGTGCAGGACGTATCTGGTATGACGCGCTGCGCGATGCGCGGTTGCGGCCGAACTCGGGGTTTTTACGTTTTGCGCGTATAACCTACGATATCGCCGGCCGTCTCTACGGCGCGAACAAGGATGAGCACAAGGCGGTCAAGGAGGGCTGGAAAGCGGTTGGCATTAACGTCTGACGTGAGGAACAGCCATGCAAATTTCGATCAAGGAAAACGGCGGGCCGGCGTTTTTTCCGGGTTTGACCAAGCCTCGTACTGTGGAGTTGAACACGTTGCCCGAGCCGGACCAACAAGAGTTGCGGCAGCTGATCGAGGCTTCAAACTTCTTTCAGTTGCCGCAGAGCACCACGCCAGAGCCCGGAAATCCGGGCCAGGTGCACTACACCCTGACCGTGAAGGAAGGCCAGCAGGAACATACGGTGTGCGTGCTCGCGCCGGTGAAGTCGCAGGCATTGGATGGGCTGGTGCAGTGTGTGCGCCGGCATATCCGCAGTTGAGGTCACCCCAGCAGTTCCTTCACCTTGGTAATGAGCTTGTTGATGTCGAACGGCTTATCCAGCACCGCATCGAACAGGTCCGAGCGCTGCATGCCGATATGGGCCTGCGCGCCGCTGATCAGGATAATTGGCAGGTGCTTGACGGCCGGCAGTGCACGGACCGCTTCGGCGAACTCCTCACCGTCCATCACCGGCATCATGAAATCGGTGATGATCAGCGACGGCCGTTCTCGCTCCAGCACCTCCAGCGCCTTTTTCCCATTGCCAGCTGTGACGACCATGAACCCCTCATCTTCCAGTGCGTAGGCAAGGATATCGGCGATCAAGTACTCGTCATCGACGACCAGGATGGTGGCCATGTCAATTCAACCTACCCAAAGACTTAAAAAGCTGAACCAGGCAGCGCTGAATTGGATGCAACTGAGGGGGCATTTGTTGAAACCTTTCTTAAGTCAACGGCTTGGTCACGGATCACCACCTCTAATAATGAGGGGTCATAAAAGCTGTCTCTGACCTTAAGAATGGAAAGCGTCCTTCTAAGTTCAGACTGAATCTCGAAGAAACGCATAAGCATGAGGTTGTCGGCAATGCTCGACAGTTCAGACGCGGGGGAAGTGACCTCCGAGCCGAACAGGTCATGCATCTCCCACGTGGCAAACACCGTGACGCCCCTGGCACGCAGTTCGTTCATCAGTGCGCTGTAGAAATCGGTGATCCGCGCCGGGTTGTTGGAGACGCGGGTCATGCCGCTCAAGCTGTCGATGAACAGCCGCTTGATGCCCTTTTCCTCGACCAGGCGCAGCAATCGCGCACCCAGCCCGTCCAGCAGGCCTTCGGTAGTGGGCTGCCAGGCGATGGTCAGTGCGCAACTGTCTTCCATCTCCTGGATATCGATGCCCAGGGATTGGCCTTTGAGCCGCAGGCGCTGAGGGCTTTCGTAGAAGCCGAAGTGCAGGCCCGGAGCGTCTACCGTCGATTCCGAGAGGAACTTGAGGCCCAGGGTGGTCTTGCCTATGCCCGACGGCCCCATGACCAGGGTCACGCTGGAACTGTGCAGCCCGCCGCCGAGGATGCCGTCCAACGAGCCGATACCGCTGGCGATGCGCGTCAGGTCGGCGCTGTCGGGTGCGGACGGCCGGCCATAGAGGCTTTCCAGGCGTGGGTACACCACCAGGCCGTCGTCGTTGATTTCACACTCGTGCAGGCCGGTGAGCGCGCCGCTGCCGCGGGTCTTGCGCAACTGGATACGGCGCACGGAACGGGTGCCGAACAGTTCCTCACCCATTTCGATCACGCCATCGACCATGGTGTGCTCGGGACTGCCGTCATCCAGGCGTGAGCTGGTGAGGAACAACACCGTGCAACCGGCGAAGGCGGCATGCCCTTGCAGTTCTGAAATGAATTTTTTCGTGTCGATCGGCGAGTCGGCCTTGGAACGCGCGTTCAACAAGCCGTCCACCACCATGACGGTGGCCCTCTGCCTGCTGATCTCACGCCTGAGCAGCTTGACCACTTCGTCGAGGCCTTCGTTTTCCAGGGTGTCGAAGGCGCTGACAAACTGGATTTCGGCGCCGACACGGGAGGCGTCAAAAAAGCTCAGGGTAGAGAGGAACTGGAAAAGGCGGTCGTGGGATTCCGCCAACAGCGTGGCAACCAGGACTCGGCCGCCATTGCGCGCGTGATGAAACCCCAGCTGGTTGGCAAGGATGGTTTTACCTGAGCCGGGGCGGCCCTGAATGATGTAGGACGCCCCAGACACCAGCCCTCCCTTGAGCAGAGCGTCCAGCCCTTCGATTCCGCTTTGAAGGCGATTTAGCTTTTCCACAGTGCGATCCTGACCCTAAAAACATGCTGTTAAGCCGAGTGGACAGAATGCTAACGCCATTTGTTCACTGCTGCTACTTGCGATCCAGCCATACGGTCTGCGCATTGCAGAATTCGCGTAGGCCAAAATGCGACAACTCGCGCCCGAACCCGCTCTTCTTCACGCCGCCAAACGCCACCCGAGGGTCGGACACGCTGAACGCATTGAGGAAGATCCCGCCGGTTTCCAGCTGGTTGGCGATGTCGCGGGCCTTGGCCGGGTCGGTGGTGAAGAGGCTGGCGGTGAGGCCGAACTCGCTGTCATTGGCCAGGGCCACGGCGTGGTCGGCATCGCGGGCGGTGATGATCGACGCCACGGGGCCAAACAGTTCCTGCTTGAACGAGGTCATCTGGTCGGTGACGTCGGCCAGTACGGTCGGCTCATAGTAGTTGGCGACACCGGCAACTTTGTGGCCGCCCAGCAGCAGGGTGGCGCCTTCTTCCAGGGTGGCCTGGACCTGGCCGTGCAACTCGTCGCGCAGGTCGAAGCGCGCCATCGGGCCGACGTAGGTGCTGGCCGAGGTCGGGTCGCCCATCACCAGCGCGCGGCTGGCTTCGACGAACTTGGCGGTGAAGGCGTCCACCACGCCGGCTTCGATGATCAGGCGCTTGGCGGCGGCGCAGACCTGGCCGCTGTTCTGGAAGCGGCCGATGACGGCGGCCTGCACGGCGGCGTCGAGGTCGGCGTCGTTGAGCACGATGAACGGGTCGGAGCCGCCCAGTTCCAGCACGCACTTCTTCAGCGCAGCGCCGGCCTGGGAGCCGATGGCCATGCCGGCGCGTACGCTGCCGGTGAGGGTGACGGCGGCGATGCGCGGGTCGGCGATGGCGGTGGATACGCCGTCCTGGGTCACGTTGATCACTTCGAACAGGCCTTCAGCGAATCCGGCCTTCTGCAACGCCGCTTTCATCATGTACGCGCTGCCCATCACGTTCGGCGCGTGTTTGAGCACGTAGGTATTGCCGGCGAGCAGGGTCGGCACGGCGCCACGCAGCACTTGCCATACCGGGAAGTTCCACGGCATCACGGCGAGGATCGGGCCCAGCGGGCGGTATTCGATGTGGGCGCTGCCGTTGTCCACCAAGGTGGGTTCCGGGGCTAGCATGGCCGGGCCGTGGGCGGCATACCACTCGCTGAGCTGGGCGCATTTTTCGATTTCGGCGCGGGCCTGGGTGATGGGCTTGCCCATTTCCAGGGTGATCATCTGCGCCATTTCTTCGGCTTGATCGCGCAGGGCGCCGGCCAGGGCCAGCAGCAATTCGGCACGCTGGCTGACCGGCTGGCGGCGCCAGGTACGGAAGGCGGCGGTGGCACGGTCGAGGGCGGCGTCCAGTTGCGACGCGGTTTCGTAGGGGTAGCTGCCGACTGTTTCGCCGGTGGCGGGGTTGATCGACAGGGCGTGGGTCTGGTGGGAAATAGCGTTCATGGCACCGTCCGGCTGAATGAGTGGAATGGGTTCAGCCTACGGGGATGCATGTTTTCTGGAAACTGAATAATATTGAGCAATACGTTCACGATTGGAGAATGACTTGGATCTGGTGCAGCTGGAAATCTTCAAGGCCGTTGCCGAGCAAGGCAGCATCAGCGCCGCCGCGCAGTTGATTCATCGGGTGCCGTCGAACCTGACCACGCGCATCAAGCAACTGGAGCAGGATTTGGGCGTGGAGTTGTTTATCCGCGAGAAGAGTCGCCTGCGCCTGTCGCCCGCCGGATGGAATTTCCTCGGCTATGCGCGGCGTATTCTCGACCTGGTGCAGGAAGCCCGCGCGACGGTGGCGGGGGAGGAGCCCCAGGGCGCGTTTGCTCTCGGCTCCCTGGAAAGCACGGCGGCGGTGCGCATCCCGGCGCTGCTCGCGGCCTACAACCAGAAGCACACCAAGGTCGAATTGGACCTGAGCACCGGGCCTTCAGGCACGATGATCGAGGGCGTGTTGTCGGGACGGCTGGCGGCGGCGTTCGTCGATGGGCCGGTATTGCATGCCACCCTGGAAGGCGTGGCGGTGTTCGAGGAGGAGATGGTGGTGATTGCGCCGTTGCACCACGGTCCGATCACGCGAGGGCAGGATGTGAACGGGGAGAGCATCTACACCTTTCGCTCCAACTGTTCCTACCGGCACCATTTCGAGCGCTGGTTCGCACAGGACGGCGCGGTGCCGGGGAGGATCTTCGAGATGGAGTCCTACCACGGCATGCTCGCCTGCGTCAGCGCCGGGGCCGGCCTGGCGCTGATGCCACGCAGCATGCTGGAAAGCATGCCGGGGTTTACCACGGTGAGCGTGTGGCCGCTGACGGACAGTTTTCGCACCCTGCATACCTGGCTGATCTGGCGCCGGGGCACCGTGTCGCAGAGTTTGAACAGTTTTGTGAAGTTGCTGGAAGAGCAGGGTGTGGCGTCGGCCTAGCCGCCAAACTGGAAGGTGCCCATGGCCAGCTTGGCCATGATTGCCGTCGCGCCCAATTGCACCAGCCACAACGCCAAACCGCCCAGGAACACCCCCAGCGCCACTTGCAGTACCAGGCTTTTCTGGCGCTTGGCTTGGGGCGCGCGCGGGGTGTAGTCGTGCAGTTCGTCGCGGTCGGCGCGCAGGTCCAGGTCGTCGTTTCTCATAGGGCTCTCACAGCAAAGGGGCAATCAGGGTTCAGTCTAGTGGGTTCGCCAATAAAAAGGGGGAAGCCATCGGCTTCCCCCTTCGTATGACGCCGTCAGGCTTATAGAACCTGAACAATCGCCTTTGTTACCGCAGCAATGTTCGACTGGTTCAACGCCGCCACGCAGATACGCCCGGTATCCAGCGCGTAGATACCAAACTCGCTGCGCAGGCGGGTGACTTGCTCAACGGTCAGGCCCGAGTAGGAGAACATCCCTCGTTGGCGACCGACGAAGCTGAAGTCGTGGCCCGGAGCAGCCTTGGCCAGCTCGGCAACCATCTGCTCACGCATGCCACGGATGCGCAGGCGCATCTCGGCCAGTTCGGCTTCCCACTGGGCGCGCAGCTCAGGGCTGTTCAGCACCGCGGCAACAATCGCTGCGCCATGGGTTGGCGGGTTGGAGTAGTTGGTGCGGATCACGCGCTTGACCTGGGACAGGATGCGCGCGCTTTCTTCCTTGGAGTCACCGACGATGGACAACGCGCCCACACGCTCGCCGTACAGGGAGAACGACTTGGAGAACGAGCTGGAGACAAAGAAGGTCAGGCCCGATTCGGCGAACAGGCGCACGGCGGCGGCGTCTTCGTGGATACCGTCGCCAAAGCCCTGGTAGGCCATGTCGAGGAACGGCACCAGGTTCCTGGCCTTGACCACGTCCAGCACGTTCTGCCAGTCGGCCGGGCTCAGGTCGACGCCGGTCGGGTTATGGCAGCAGGCGTGCAGCACCACGATGGACTGGGGCGGCAGGGCGTTGAGGTCTTCGAGCAGGCCGGCACGGTTCACGTCGTGGGTGGCGGCGTCGTAGTAGCGGTAGTTCTGCACCGGGAAACCGGCGGTTTCGAACAGGGCGCGGTGGTTTTCCCAGCTCGGGTCGCTAATCGCAACGACGGCGCCTGGCAGCAATTGCTTGAGGAAGTCTGCACCCAGCTTCAGGGCGCCGGTGCCGCCTACCGCTTGTACGGTGGTGACGCGGCCAGCGTTCAGCAGTGGCGATTCAGCGCCGAACAGCAGGGTCTGCACGGCCTTGTCGTAGGCGGCGATGCCGTCGATCGGCAAGTAGCCACGGGCGGCGTGTTGCGCCACGCGAATGGCTTCCGCTTCGGCAACGGCACGCAAGAGTGGAATCTTCCCCTCCTCGTTGCAGTAAACGCCCACGCCAAGGTTAACCTTGGTGGTTCGTGTATCGGCGTTGAATGCTTCGTTGAGGCCCAGGATTGGATCGCGTGGTGCCATTTCGACAGCGGAGAACAGGCTCATTTTGCGGCAGCTCTATGGGGGAAGGGAGGGACGTGTCGCGCTCCAGCCGAATGCACTAGAGCGGTGCACAAACGGGGAGCTAGTATAGAGGCCATCACCGCTGAGGGCGACAACCGAAACGGCTTTTCGGCCAAGTTTTTCGGTTTATTTGCCGACCGTTAGTCTTATTGCAACATTGATCAACCACGGCAGACAGGACGATTGCCTTGAAACCCGTCACATTCGCCACCACTTCTACAGCTATCATGGTTTTTTCCTACGACCCGCTCTGAAACTTCGCGGGTTGTGGTCTTTTTCGTCCCCGACGGGTTTACAGTCTGGGGTGACTTCAAGAGGTACGTTATGTCGGATTTCCAACTAGTCACCCGCTTTGAACCTGCCGGCGACCAGCCCGAGGCCATTCGCCAGATGGTCGAAGGCATCGAGGCCGGCCTGGCTCACCAGACGCTGCTCGGGGTGACCGGTTCGGGCAAGACCTTCAGCATCGCCAACGTGATTGCGCAGATCAACCGCCCCACGCTGGTGCTGGCCCCGAACAAGACCCTGGCCGCGCAGTTGTACGGCGAGTTCAAGGCGTTCTTCCCGAACAACGCGGTGGAATACTTCGTTTCCTACTACGACTACTACCAGCCCGAAGCGTATGTGCCGTCCTCCGATACCTTTATCGAGAAGGATGCGTCGATCAACGACCACATCGAGCAGATGCGGCTGTCGGCGACCAAGGCGTTGCTGGAGCGCAAGGACGCGATCATCGTCACCACGGTGTCGTGCATCTATGGCCTGGGCAGCCCGGAAACCTATTTGAAGATGGTGCTGCACGTCGACCGCGGCGACAAACTCGACCAGCGCGAGCTGCTGCGCCGCCTGACCAGCCTGCAGTACACCCGCAACGACATGGATTTTGCCCGCGCCACCTTCCGTGTGCGTGGCGATGTGATCGACATCTACCCGGCCGAATCCGACCTGGAGGCGATCCGCATCGAGCTGTTTGACGATGAAGTCGAGAGCCTGTCGGCCTTCGATCCGTTGACCGGCGAAGTGATCCGCAAGCTGCCGCGCTTCACCTTCTATCCGAAAAGCCACTACGTGACCCCGCGCGAAACCCTGATGGGCGCCATCGAGGGTATCAAGGTCGAGCTGGCCGAGCGCCTGGAGTACCTGCGCGCCAACAACAAGCTGGTGGAAGCCCAGCGTTTGGAGCAACGCACGCGCTTTGACCTGGAGATGATCCTCGAGCTGGGCTACTGCAACGGCATCGAAAACTACTCGCGCTACCTCTCGGGCCGTGAGTCCGGCGCGCCGCCGCCGACCCTCTACGACTACCTGCCAGACGACGCACTGCTGGTGATCGACGAGTCCCACGTCAGCGTGCCGCAAGTGGGCGCGATGTATAAGGGCGACCGCTCGCGTAAGGAAACCCTGGTGGAGTACGGCTTCCGCCTGCCGTCGGCACTGGATAACCGGCCGATGCGCTTCGACGAGTGGGAAGCCATCAGCCCGCAGACCATCTTTGTGTCGGCCACGCCGGGCAACTATGAGGCCGAGCATGCCGGCCGTGTGATCGAGCAACTGGTGCGTCCCACCGGCCTGGTCGACCCGGAAATCGAAATCCGCCCGGCGCTGACCCAGGTGGATGACCTGTTGTCGGAGATCCATAAACGTGTGGCCCTGGAAGAGCGGGTGCTGGTCACCACGCTGACCAAGCGCATGTCCGAAGACTTGACCGACTACCTCGCCGACCACGGCGTGCGCGTGCGTTACCTGCACTCGGACATCGACACCGTGGAGCGCGTGGAAATCATCCGCGACCTGCGCCTGGGCACCTTTGATGTGCTGGTGGGCATCAACCTGCTGCGCGAAGGCCTGGACATGCCGGAAGTGTCGCTGGTGGCAATCCTCGATGCAGACAAGGAGGGCTTCCTGCGCTCTGAACGCTCGCTGATCCAAACCATCGGTCGTGCGGCGCGTAACCTCAATGGCCGGGCGATTCTCTACGCGGATCGCATCACCGGTTCCATGGAGCGGGCGATTGGCGAGACGCAACGCCGTCGCGACAAGCAGATTGCCTTCAACCTGGAAAACGGCATTACGCCCAAGGGCGTGTTCAAGGACGTTGCCGACATCATGGAAGGCGCCACCGTGCCGGGCTCGCGCAGCAAGAAGCGCAAGGGCATGGCCAAGGCCGCCGAGGAAAGCGCCAAGTACGAAAACGAACTGCGCTCGCCGAGTGAGATCACCAAGCGGATTCGCCAGTTGGAAGAGAAAATGTACCAGTTGGCGCGGGACCTGGAGTTTGAAGCTGCGGCGCAGACTCGGGATGAGATTGGCAAGTTGCGTGAGCGGTTGCTGGCTGTCTGATCTGCGGTGACTAGACTGGCCTCATCGGGGCATAGGCATCTACACAACTCTTAAAGGCTGACACATAACTCTGTGGTGAGCGGGCTTGCCCCGCGCTGGGCTGCGAAGCAGCCCCAGTAAAGAAGAACGCGGTGTATCAGGCACTCTGTAGAGGCTGGTTTTGGGGCTGCTTCGCAGCCCAGCGCGGGGCAAGCCCGCTCACCACAGAAGCCTAATTGCCATAGATTCCGTATTCACTGGAAGTTGTGTAGATACCCATGCTCATCGGGGGCAAGCCCCCTCCCACATTTGACGGTGTTCACAAGTCAAAGTGTGGGAGGGGGCTACACCCCGATGGTTGTGCCTCGGTTTTCCAGAAATCACCCAGGCTGTTACCATTCGCCCCTTGTTTCAATTTCAGTTATATCGCCCATTCGAGACCTGCCATGACCACCGTCCGCACGCGCATCGCGCCATCGCCTACTGGGGATCCCCACGTCGGCACTGCCTACATCGCCTTGTTCAACTACTGCTTTGCCAAGCAGCACGGCGGTGAATTCATCCTGCGGATCGAGGACACCGACCAACTGCGCTCCACCCGTGAGTCGGAACAGCAGATTTTCGATGCCCTGCGCTGGTTGGGCATTACCTGGGCCGAAGGCCCGGACGTAGGCGGCCCGCACGGTCCGTATCGCCAGAGCGAGCGCAGCGACATCTACAAGCAGTACACCCAGCAACTGGTCGACATGGGCCATGCGTTCCCATGCTTCTGCACCGCTGAAGAACTCGACCAGATGCGCGCGGAGCAACAGGCCCGTGGCGAAACCCCGCGCTACGATGGCCGCGCATTGCTGCTGTCGAAAGAGGAGGTGGCTGCCCGCCTGGCCGCCGGTGAACCTCACGTTATCCGCATGAAGGTGCCGAGCGAAGGCGTGTGCGTGGTGCCGGACATGCTGCGCGGTGATGTCGAAATCCCGTGGGACCGCATGGACATGCAGGTGTTGATGAAGACCGACGGCCTGCCGACGTACTTCCTGGCCAACGTGGTCGACGACCACCTGATGGGCATCACCCACGTATTGCGGGGTGAAGAATGGCTGCCATCGGCGCCGAAGCTGATCCTTCTCTACGAATACTTCGGCTGGGAACAACCGCAGCTGTGCTACATGCCGCTGCTGCGTAACCCGGACAAGAGCAAGCTGTCCAAGCGCAAGAACCCGACCTCGGTGACGTTCTACGAGCGCATGGGCTTCATGCCTGAAGCGATGCTCAACTACCTGGGCCGCATGGGCTGGTCGATGCCGGACGAGCGTGAGAAGTTCTCGCTGCAGGAAATGGTCGATAACTTTGACCTGTCCCGCGTGTCGCTGGGCGGGCCGATCTTCGATATCGAGAAACTCTCGTGGCTCAATGGCCAGTGGCTGCGTGATCTGCCGGTGGAAGAATTCGCCAGCCGCGTGCAGCAATGGGCGCTGAACCCTGAATACATGATGAAGATCGCGCCACTGGTGCAGGGCAGGGTGGAGACGTTCAGCCAGGTTGCCCCGTTGGCCAGCTTCTTCTTTGCCGGTGGTGTGAACCCGGATACCAGGCTGTTCGAATCCAAGAAGCTCTCGGGCGATCAGGTGCGCCAGTTGATGCAACTGATCCTGTGGAAGCTGGAAAGCCTGCGCCAGTGGGAGAAGGATGCGATCACTGCGACGATCCAGGCGGTGGTGGAGTCCCTTGAGTTGAAATTGCGCGATGCCATGCCGCTGATGTTTGCCGCGATCACCGGGCAGGCCAGTTCGGTGTCGGTGCTGGATGCGATGGAAATTCTCGGCCCGGACCTGACCCGTTTCCGCCTGCGCCAAGCCCTTGATTTGCTTGGTGGTGTATCGAAGAAAGAAAACAAAGAGTGGGAAAAGCTGTTGGGCGCTATCGCTTAAGCAGTCCATTGCAGCGACGAAACCCAGCTTTTCCGGGGTTTCGTCGGTAAGTGATTGTTATCCCGGCAAAAAATTTTGGAAAATGTTGAAAATAAATTTGACACCTTTCCAAACCGCCATTAAGATTCGCCCCGTCCTCACCGATGAGGGGCTATAGCTCAGCTGGGAGAGCGCTTGCATGGCATGCAAGAGGTCAACGGTTCGATCCCGTTTAGCTCCACCAATCTACAGGTTCAAGGTCTGGCCACACCGTCCTTGAATCGATCAGCTCTCAGCGCTGGTCAGTTGTACAGAAGGTTTTGTCCCCTTCGTCTAGTGGCCTAGGACACCGCCCTTTCACGGCGGTAACAGGGGTTCGAGTCCCCTAGGGGACGCCAGTTTCAACAAGCAGTTCGAAAGGTCTGCTGCGCCGCGAGGCGAAAAATCCGGGGCTATAGCTCAGCTGGGAGAGCGCTTGCATGGCATGCAAGAGGTCAACGGTTCGATCCCGTTTAGCTCCACCAATTTACAGGTTCAAGGTCTGGCCACACCGTCCTTGAATCAGATCAGTTCTCAGCGCTGATCAGGTGTATAGAAGGTTTGTGTCCCCTTCGTCTAGTGGCCTAGGACACCGCCCTTTCACGGCGGTAACAGGGGTTCGAGTCCCCTAGGGGACGCCACGATTACCCGCTCTGCGGGATTTTTAAGGGTCATTCAATTATTGAATGGCCCTTTTGTTTGTCTGGCGTTTGGCCAATTCTCTCCCCCCATTCCCTTTGCTTTGCTGACCAGTGGTCATGCTTGTCGCTTGCCAAATATTATTATGGTAATAATATTCAACCCATGAAAGTCGGAGGCAACGATGAGCGATAAAAAAGCGCAAACCCGCGAACGTATTCTGCAAGCCGCCAGCGCTGCATTGACCCAGCGTGGTCCGGCCGAGCCTAGTGTGGGCGAAGTCATGGGCGCGGCGGGGCTGACCGTCGGTGGTTTCTACGCACACTTTGAAAGCAAGGACGCCTTGATGCTGGAGGCGTTCACCCAGTTGTTGGCGCGGCGGCGTGCATCTATCGACGATATGGACGCACAGCTGACGGGAGAAGAGCGCAGGGGCCTGGTGGCGGCGTTTTATCTGTCACGCAAGCACCGCGATTCAACAGTCCAGGCATGCCCGATACCGGCCACAGTGGGCGAGATGGCGCGGCTGCCGGACGCCTTCCGCGAGGCGCTGAGCGAGCATGTGGAACTGATGGCGGCCCAGCTTGCCGCGAGTCCCGAAGACACTGACAAAGCCTTGGCTGATATGGCGTTGATGATCGGCGGGCTGGCCTTGGCGCGTGCCCTGGGGCCGGGCGAGTTGTCGGACCGAGTGTTACGCGCGGCCAAGTCGGCTGTGCGTTAGAAGAGGGTGCGAGGATGGGCGCGTTAACCTGGATTCGTCGCTTCAACGGCACCGTTGGACACCTGGCACCGCAAACCGTGGCCAACAAGATGCGGCGTGCCTTCATGACGCCGCGCGACCTGCCGCCACGTGACTGGGAGCTGCCGCTGCTGGCGCAATCGGAGCGCATCACCTTGCGTTTCGGTCTGTCGGCCCTGCGCTGGGGCCAAGGCCCTGCGGTGTTGTTGATGCACGGCTGGGAAGGCCGGCCAACCCAGTTCGCCAGTTTGATCACCGCGTTGGTAGGCAACGGTTACGCCGTGATTGCCCTGGACGGTCCGGCCCATGGTCGTTCGCCGGGACGGGAAGCTCACGTGCTGCTGTTCGCCCGAGCCATGCTGGAGGCGGCTGCCGAACTGCCGCCGCTGCACGCCGTGATCGGGCATTCCATGGGCGGCGCCAGTGCGATGCTGGCAGTGCAGTTGGGGCTGCGTACCGAGGCGTTGGTGAGCATCGCCGCCCCGTCGCGCTTCCTGGATGTGCTGCGCGGCTTTACCACGATGGTCGGTCTGCCGGCGCGGGCACGCTCGGCGTTTATCCAGGAGGTGGAGCTGGCGTTCGGAATGCCGCTCAAGCACTTGGATGTGGCGCACTACCAAATGAACATCCCTGGCCTGGTCGTGCACGCCGAGGACGATACCTTTGTTCCGGTCAAGGCATCTCAAGCCATCCACGAAGCCTGGTTCGACAGCCGCCTGCTGCGCCTGGAGCAGGGCGGGCACCAGAAAGTGCTGGCCGATCCCCGGGTAATCGAGGGCGTACTGGCGCTGTTGGCCGGCCGTCGTCTACAGGACCGGCAAACCGCCTGATACACTGCTCCCGCCGACATCAATCGACTGGAGCAAGGCATGGGCTGGGATTTGGCAACGCCGTTTATCATCGATCTGCAGGTCGCCCCTGAAGACATCGACGGCCTGGGGCACGCCAATAACGCGGTGTACGTGTCCTGGCTCGAGCGCTGCGCCTGGCGCCATTCGCAGCGTCTGGGGCTGGACCTCACCGAGTACCGCCGCCTGGACCGTGCCATGGCCGTGGTGCGCCATGAAATCGATTACCTCGCGGCAGGCTACGAAGGCGACGAGCTGCAGTTGGCCACCTGGATCGTCGATTGGGACCGGCGCCTGAAGATGACCCGTCGTTTCCAGCTGGTACGCCCGCGTGACGGTGCCACCTTGCTGCGGGCTCACACCACCTTTGTCTGCATCGAATTGTCCAGCGGCAGGCCCAAGCGCATGCCGGCCGAATTTCTCGACGGTTATGGTCCCGCCCTGACAGGGGGTTAACGGTTGCCGCGGGAAACCCAGTAAACTGCGCCACGATTTTTGTTGAGTGTTTTCCATGCAAATTGCTTTGGCGCCCATGGAGGGGTTGGTCGACAACATCCTGAGGGACGTGTTGACCCGCGTGGGCGGTATCGACTGGTGCGTGACCGAGTTCATCCGCGTCAACGACCGCTTGCTCACCCCCGCGTATTTCCACAAGCTCGCCCCGGAACTGCTGCACGGCGCCCACACCGCAGCCGGTGTGCCGTTGCGCGTGCAATTGCTCGGTTCCGACCCGGTATGCCTGGCGGAAAACGCCGCCCTGGCCTGCGAGCTGGGTTCCGAGGTGATCGATCTGAACTTCGGCTGCCCGGCCAAGACCGTCAATAAATCCCGCGGCGGTGCGGTGCTGCTCAAAGAGCCGGAGCTGCTCAACCGGATCGTCGAACACGTGCGCCGTGCCGTGCCTGCCCATATCCCGGTGACCGCCAAGATGCGCCTGGGCTTCGACAGCCCGGATGGCGCGCTGGTGTGTGCCACGGCCCTGGCCGAAGGCGGTGCGGCGCATATCGTGGTGCATGCGCGTACCAAGACCGATGGCTACAAACCGCCCGCCCACTGGGAGTGGATTCCGCGTGTGCAGGAGGTGGTCAAGGTGCCGGTGTTCGCCAACGGCGATATCTGGAGCGTCGAAGACTGGCGGCGCTGTCGGGAGATCAGTGGTGTCGAAGACATTATGCTCGGTCGCGGCCTGGTGGCGCGCCCGGACCTGGCCCGGCAAATCGCCGCCGCGCGTGCAGGCGAAGACGTCGTGGAAATGACCTGGGCGCAAATGCAACCCATACTCCAGGACTTCTGGACCCAGTCGGTCGCACAGTTGACCGAGCGCCAGGCCCCTGGCCGGTTGAAGCAGTGGCTGGCAATGCTGACGCGCAACTACCCCGAAGCTGTCGCGCTGTTTACCGCGTTGCGCCGCGAGACCGAACTGGAGCAGGTCAGCCGGTTGTTGGGGATGGATACTCCGGTCGCAGCCTGACCTCTTAAAGCGCTGTGTCGAACGCCTGATATGTTTCACAGAAGGCTCCTTGTCGAAAGACAAGGAGCCTTCTGCGTTTCAAAGTCTTTGGATAATGACTGAATCATTCTGCTCGTTCTGGTGACTGTTCCTGCGACGCTTTGATGATTGCGGGTGGATGTTCTGTGCGTGTGAATTATCACAGTTCAACTATTAGTGGTGTGTTCAGTTATGTCTCTTAATTGCATGTCCAGCACTTTATGAGTGGGTATGTCTGTTAGTGCGGCGCCGGTGTGCGATGAATCAAGGTTTTCTTGGAATGACCATGGGGTAAAGTCTGAAAGTTCGCGTTGGTTTCCTTATGTGAGGCGCGATTTCTGGAACTCGATAGTCTCACGCTCCACGAAGTAGGGACTGTAAGGCAGCGCTGTTGTTTTCCAGTATCTATAAATCCTATCGCCACTCCTGGTGTTAACCGCCGGGGAGGGGCGCCCACTAAGGAGCGTATTTATGTCCATCTCGATTAATGGTTCACCCTCTGTAAAGGTTGAGACCCCGCGTCACCACTTGCTGCCATCGACACCTCTTAAAACCAATGAACCGCTGAGTTCTTCCAAGGCGGATCCAGTATGGATTTCGCCTGCGCTTCGGCCTGACGTCGCCCGAGCGCCTCACGGTGAAATGATGATCAACGCCGGAGCATTTTCAAAATTGTTCGACATGCTTGAGCAAGTCTTCAAAACCATGCGTGAGATGGTGTCGGTGAGAAACATGACGCCTGCCCTGACCACACATTCCGATAAAACACCCAAGCACACGCCGGATATGACGACCCTGCTGAAAGCAAAGGCGGAACCAGCCAAGTTGCCAGGGACCACCCCGGACTTGGCGACCCAATTGAAAGTGAAGGGGGGACCAGGCACAGCGCCCAGGGCTACATCGGATACGACGAATCAGCTGACAGTGAAAGTCGACAAAGGGACGCTTCAGTCGGTCCCTGTGCCCCGTGTCAACGTGAGCAACGACTCGAATGCGCAGGTCAAGGTGGAACTCAATATCGGCAATTGTCACTGTCCTGATACCCATGTGGAGCGCGACGGAGGACGGGTCAATCCTCCTTCGGTGCCCACCCCCGGGGTGACTCCACAACCCGATGCCAAGGTGCCGCCCATCAGGCCTGAGGTACGGCTTAATGCTCACCCGGTGCACAGGCTCGACGTGACTCCACGGCACGACACCAAGATGCCGGACAACAGGGCGACGGATACGAAGCTGCCGGACACCAAGTTGCCCGGTACCAAGGTGCCGGACACCAAGGTGCCAGACGCCAAGGTGCCGGACGCCAAGGTGCCGGACGCCAAGGTGCCAGACGCCAAGGTGCCAGACGCCAAGGTGCCGGACGCCAAGGTGCCGGACACCAAGGTGCCAGACGCCAAGGTGCCAGACGCCAAGGTGCCGGACACCAAGGTGCCAGACGCCAAGGTGCCGGACACCAAGGTGCCAGACGCCAAGGTGCCGGACACCAAGGTGCCGGACGCCAAAGTGCCGGACGCCAAGGTGCCGGACGCCAAGGTGCCGGACACCAAGGTGCCGGACACCAAGGCTCCTGACGCCAAGGTGACACCACCCTCCAAAGCCAAGTCTTCAGGCATCCATCCTGGCGCGCTGCACCGGCTTGAATCGACGCCCCTGCCCGGAACTACACCGCGACCTGACACAAACACCCTGACCTCGACCGATAACAGGCAGAAGGATATTCCCGATCAGCCAAAGCCCGAAGCGGACGTCACCAGTCCTGGCCCTGCTGAAAATGAGACTGACTTCAAGGGGTGGGCCTTTATCAACCGTCGTCGGTTAGGAAACTGATTCCTGCCATTGCGTCGAAACTTCTTGGATAAATAAAACGGTGTTTCTCCGGGCGGCACAGCGCTTGGAGAAATACTCAGAAAGTGGAGTGAACACCATGTCGTATTGTTCGATTCATAATATTGCGCGCGTAGTGAATGTTCGTCTGGCGTATAACAGAAACTTGCCGGCGGCCGTTAACGAACCTGCACCTTCCTATCGATTTAAATCTATCGAGTTTGGCACAGGCGCTGCATCTGTTACCGCAGGCGGGCCACGCGGTCAGGCGGCGATAGGAGCCGATCCAGATCCGGCTGCCAGCGTTATTACGTTGTTCACTTCGTTTTTTACGCAGTTATTTAATCTTCTAACGAGTAAAACGGATAAGTTGGTTCCCGATAGTACGCCGCGCCCTCAGGTAAATCCGACCGTCGAGCCCGTCGTGCCGCCGGAGCCGCAACCCAAACAGTATGTGCCTATACCGAACCTGTCGGATAAACGTAATGGCGCAAAACCTGACAATATCTGGAGTGGGTTTCGTCAAGGCCCGGATGGTAACTGTGTCACGGTATCGGCCATCAAGGCAGCCATGTACAAGTTCGGCCAAAGTCCAACGGATATCTATAAAGAGGTGAGCAAGACAAGTGATGGTTACCGGGTGACGATGCGCGATGATTTTGTACTTAACTTGACGGATCAAGAGTTAAAAATTGGCGCCGCGGCTTCGCGTTTTATCGGCCGTGATAAAGGCATGCTCAAGGACGCGCAATTCCTGTTCGCCGTCAGTGCCAAGCGTGCACAGATGGAAAACAACGACGGCTGGGCGAACCGCAGTTATACCGCCGGAGTGAGAAGCTTGAACAATGGTGAGGATGAGTATGGGCCTGGCGAGGGTTTCCTGCGTCTGGGCCTCAGGAAGCACATGAAGAGGGTGAGTGTGCGAGATCTCGCCAGGGGGCAGCTGGGCATGTGCAATCGAGCCTTCCATTCCGTGGCGGTGATCAATGGCCGCGAAGAGATGTATGGGCGCCAGGGTTCCGCACCGACCCGTGGGGACGCCATCGCATTGGTGTGATGTGCGCGTGCAAGAGGTGCGGCCAGTGCCCTGGCTGTACGTTTTCGTCCAGCCTTGAGTGAGCAGTCCGATGAACACTTTGATTGAGGGGCATCGCACGGTCATGGCAAAACGGCTGCCTGAGCATGGTTCAAGTATTGTCCGCTCCGGGGCCGGGATGAGCCTTGATGGGCCCGTGAATGCATTCGCTGCCGCCGAGCGTCGATTCGGCGAAAATAGGGACTGCAGTACTCACGTGGCGGTTATCAAACTGATGATGATGACCCTCGGCCCGCGTCCCTCCGATGTTTTCCAGCAGGTAACCCAAGCGGGTGAAGGTTATGCCGTCACCATGAAGGATCAATACAGGGTGCATGTGTCCCAGGCAGAGCTTGAGCAGGTCACCCGGGCGTCAAGGTTCACAGGGCAGGACCCTGATGCGCTGAAGCACGCCAACTTCATGTTGGCGGCCTTTGTAAAGCGCAAGCAGCAACTGGGCGGCTACGCGACGTTCGGTGCTGCCCTGGCGAAGACCCTTGAGGGCGAGACAAGCAAGCGTTGCCTGGAGGGAATGGGCGTGTATGGGTTGTCGCGATGGGTTGCCGCCCGCGACATGGTCGGCAGGGATTTGGCCTGGGTCCGCCAGACCCATGACTTCGGAGCGGCGCTCGTGGTGGGCGGCGCCAATCACACGCACGGCGAAGGTTACGGTTATGTGCTATTTGATGATCGTGAGACGCCACCGCAGCGTGACAGGGGCCTGGCTCACGTATCGGAAAGTATCCGGCACGCCGATATCTGGAGCGGTTTTTATCAAGGTGTGGAGGGCAATTGCGTGACGGTGTCGGCGATCAAGGCGGCTATCACCCGTTTCCCCGAAGGCATCTACACGGCCATCTACAGAACGCCAGCCGGATGCGAAGTGACCATGCGTGATGGCTTCCGGTTGCGCTTGAGCCATGAGGAACTGAGGCAGGCTACCGCCGCGTCGAACTTCTATGGCAGCAACCCGGTATTGCTGGATTACGCCAACTTCCTCTATGCCTGCAGCGCCAAGCGGGCGCAGTTGGAGAACAACGATTTCCGTGCGGGGAGAAGCTTTTCGGCGGCCCTGGAAACCCTCAACAATGGCGAATACCCCGGTGAGGCTCTCCAGCGCCTGGGCCTGTTCGGTTACATCCGTAACAGCACTGTCGAGGAGTTGGTCAACGGTGCAATCGGTACGATTGCAGACGGTTGGCATTCCGTGGTGGTCGTCAAAGGGATGCTGGACCTGTATGGGCAAAAGTACGCCTTGAACGAGTCGCCCTGGCGGCGCAAAACGCTCACTGCGTTGAAGCTGGTGTAAGGGCTAGCCCAACAACCGCCGAAATCCTTCGATCGGCAGTGGCCGACTGTGCAAATACCCCTGGAACAAATGGCAGCCCAGCTTTTGCAGGAAGGCCAATTGCTCCGGGGTTTCCACGCCTTCGGCAATCACCGTCAGGTTCAGGCTGCGGGCCATGGCCACGATGGCGCGGATGATTTCGGCGTCGTTGGGGTCATGGGTCGCGTCGCGTACGAAGGACTGGTCGATCTTCAGCGCATCCACCGGCAGGCGCTTGAGGTACGTCAGCGATGAGTAGCCGGTACCGAAGTCATCCATGGCAAAACTGACACCGAGCTTTTTCAGGCGGCGCATCTTCGCCACGGTGTCGTCCAGGTTCTGAATCACGATGCCTTCGGTGATTTCCAGTTTCAGCAGGTTGCAGGGCAGTTGATGCCGCTTGAGGCTGCGCTCCACCCGTTCGACAAAGTCGTTCTGGCGAAACTGCCGGGGGCTGATGTTCACGCACAGGCTGAAATTCAACGGGTCCACCAAGCCTTCGGCAATCAGCTGTGCAAAGGCGGCGCAGGCCTCGTCGAGGATCCAGGTACCCACTTCGAGGATCAGGCCGCTGTCTTCCAGGACCTTGATGAATTCGGACGGCGACTGCGCGCCCAACTGCGGATGCTGCCAACGCACCAGGGCCTCGGCGCCGACGATCTTGTTGCCGCGCGCATCCACCTGGGGCTGGTAATGCACGCTGAACTCGCCGCGTGACAGGGCCAGGCGCAGGTCGGTTTCCATGCGCAGGCGCTCGCTGGCGGCCTTTTGCATGCTGTTGTGGAACATCTGCGTGGTGTTGCGCCCCGAATCCTTGGCCCGGTACAGGGCGATGTCGGCGCGCTTGAGCAGGTCCGCCGGGGTCGTGCCATGGTCGGGAATCAACGCCACGCCGATGCTTGGCGTGACCTGCAGGCGATGGCCATCGAGGAACATCGGCTCCGAAAGCAATTCGCGCAGGGTATCGGCCAGTTCCTGCACCTGGGTGCTGACTTGAGTGCGCGTACCATCCAGGCCGCTGAGCAGTACCACGAACTCATCGCCGCCCAGGCGCGCCACCGTGTCCTCCATGCGCACGCTGGCTTCCAGGCGCGCGGTGACGATTTTCAGCACGGTGTCGCCCACCGGGTGGCCGAGGGAATCGTTGATGTGCTTGAAATGGTCGAGGTCGAGAAACAGCAGGGCACCGCGCAGGTTATGGCGCTTGAGCAAGGCGATCTGTTGGCTCAGGCGATCCATCAGCAGCGCGCGGTTGGGCAGGTTGGTCAGCGGGTCGTGATAGGCCAGGTGACGGATCTGCGCCTGGGCGTTTTTCAGCAGGCTCACGTCCCGCGCGGTCAGCAGCAGGCACGGGGTTTCATTGAGGGTGATCGGCTCGACCGAGACTTCTACCGCCAATACGTCGCCGCGCTTGTTGTGCCAGAGCATTTCCAGGTGAGGGATGCGCCCTTTGATCTGCAATTCGGCCAACAAGGCGGAACGCTGGTTTTCATCGGCCCAGATGCCGATCTGGTACAGCGTCAGGCCGATGGCTTCTTCGGCACGGTAGCCGGTGAGGCGGCAGAAGCCATCGTTGACCTCCACATAACGGCCGGTGTCGCGCTCGGTGATGGAGATGGCGTCGGGGCTGGAATGGAAGGCCTTGGCGAATTTTTCCTCGCTGGCCTTCAGCGCGGCCTCCGAGCGTTGTTGCTGGGTGATGTCGCGCAAGGTGGTGACGATGCACGGCTGGTCGCCCACCTTGATCAGCCGGCTGGAAATCATGCAGGTCAGGGTTTGGCCGTTCTTGTGGTGCACCACGATGGCCACATTGCTCAACGCCTGGTCGCGAATCACCTGTTCGATACGCTGCAGGCGCTTGCTTGACTCGTCCCACAGGCCGATCTGCTCGGCGCTCTTGTCGATCACCTCGGCCGCCGTCCAGCCAAACGTCTGGGTGAAGGCGGGGTTGATCTCGATGAACCCGCCACTGTCCAGGCAGGTCACGCAGATGGGATCGGGGCTGGCCTGGAACAGGCTGGCGAACTTTTCTTCGGAGGCGGTCAGGCGTTGTTCGCGTTCCACCTGGTCGGTGATGTCCAGCAGGGTGCCGGCCATGCGCAGCGGCGCCCCTTGCTCGTCGCGGTAGAGGCGGGCGCGGCTTTCCAGGTAGCGCGAGCTGCCGTCTTCCACTGGCACGCGGTAAGTGAGTTGGTAATTGCCGGCCGGGCCTTCGCGCAGGGTGCGATAAGCGTTGCGCATGTTCTCGCGCTCTTGCCTGGGCATGCCCTCGAAAAACGCCTCGAAGGATTCATGGAAGGGCTCGGGTGGCAGGCCGTGCAGTTGAGCGGCGCGGGCCGAGCCGTAGAGCATGCCGGTGGGGATATGCCAGTCCCAGGTGCCCAGTTGCGCCGAGTCCAGGGCCAGGTCCAGGCGCTCCTGGCTGTCCTTGAGGGCATTTTCGGCGTTTTTGCGCTCGGTGGTGTCGAGAAAGGTGCTGAGCAAATAAGCCTCGCCCTCCAGTTCGACCTTTTGTGCACTGAGGGTGCCATCGTGGATCTGGCCGTTGCTGGCGCAGAACTGCACTTCCATGGTGATGGGTTCACCCTTGCGCTGGGTGGCCAGGACCAGCTGCGCACGTTGTTCGGGGTGCCTCCACAGGCCCAGGTCCAGGGTGCTGCGGCCGATGGCATCGGCCACCGGCCAGCCGAAGAGCATCTCGAAATACTGGTTGGCTTCGCTGATCAGGCCGTCGGACTGGCGGGTCAACAACACCATGTTCGGGCACAGGTGAAACAGCGTGGCGAAGCGTTTTTCGGAATGGCTGAGGGCGTGCTCCCGCTCGCGCTGGCGAGTGGTTTCGCGGATCACGCCGATCATGCGGCGCCGACCGGCCTTGTCCGGTGCCAGGCTGCCGTTGATCTCCAACCAGTGATGGGTGCCGTCCGGCCATTGGATGTGATGGTGCATGGCCTGCTCGAACGGCTCGCCGGCCAGTACCGCATGAAAGGCTCGCACCACCCGGGAGCGATCCGAGGGCGCCAGCAGGTCGAGGTAGTCCAGGTCCTTGGGCAGTGGTTGGCGCGGGTCGAAGCCGAACAGCGCCTGGGTGCCCCGTGACCAGCTGATACGGCCCGTGTCGATTTCCCAGCACCACGCGCCCAGCCGGGCAGCATTCAGGGCTGCCAGCAGTTGCGGGGCGCTGTCCCAGCTTTGTTCCGCCTGCTGGGGGTCCAGGGCGTAGATACGGGGCAGGGGAGGCAGAGGGTCGACAGGGTTGCGCATTATCAAAGGGCCTTGGCTCGATGGGCAAACAGCGCGGTTTTATTCACAACCTGGGGCCGCACGGCGTCATACCGGTATCACTGGCAGATCCACCTGTGCATCCAACAGGCTCATGAACGCCCGCGCAGCGTTCGACAGCGTCCTTTCGGTGTGCACGATATAGCCTAGCTGGCGACTGAGTTGTATGCCTGGCAAAGCGATACTCGCCACCTGATCATCGAGCATGGTGCGCGGCAACACGCTCCAGGCCAGGCCGATGGAGACCATCATCTTGATGGTTTCCAGGTAGTTAGTACTCATCGCGATGTTCGGGGTAAGGCCCTGGGCCTCGAACAGTCGGCTGACAATATGGTGGGTAAAGGTATTACCGCCAGGGAAAACCGCCGGGTGGCCGGCAATATCGGCCAGGCTGACGTCGCGGTTGCCGGTGAGGCTGTGCTCCGGCGCCACCACGAAATCCAGCGGGTCGTCCCACACCGGGGTGGCGCGTACCAGGTGATGGGGGGCGGGCGCCAGGGTGATCACTGCCACTTCGGCGCGGCCGTGGAGGATTTCTTCGTAGGCCACTTCCGAATCGAGAAACTGAATATCCAGCGCCACATTCGGGTATTCCCGGGTGAAGGTACGCAGGATCGGAGGCAAACGATGCAGGCCGATGTGGTGGCTGGTGGCCAAAGTGAGGCGGCCGCTGACTTCTCCGGTGAGGTTGGTGAGGGCGCGGCGGGTGTCGTCCAGCACGTTGAGAATCTGATAAGCGCGCGGCAGCAAGGCCCGGCCGGCTTCGGTCAGGCCGACTTCACGGCCCAGGCGATCGAACAGTCGCACCTTCAATTGCTGTTCCAGGCCGGCGATGCGCTTGCTGATGGCCGGTTGGGTCAGGTGCAGGCGTTCACCGGCACCTGAGAAGCTGCCGGTCTCGGCGATGGCAATAAAGGCATTGAGGTTGGCCAGGTCCATGGGTGTATTCCAGTTGGTAATCCAAAGCATAAAAAATATGAATTTGAGTTATTTAATGTAGCGCCATACCATCAGCCTCACAAGCCAAAGGGTTATTGAAAAGCCCGGCGCATAGAAACACCGCTGATGAGGACCGACTGATGGCCGGCAAAACGCTTTACGACAAGCTTTGGGATTCCCATGAAGTGAAACGGCGCGACGATGGCTCGTCGCTGATCTATATCGACCGTCACATCATCCATGAAGTGACCTCGCCCCAAGCGTTCGAAGGCCTGCGGCTGGCCGGGCGCAAGCCCTGGCGCGTCGACTCGATCATCGCCACCCCGGACCACAACGTACCGACCACCCCGGAGCGCAAGGGCGGGATCGACGCCATTGTCGACACCGTGTCGCGCTTGCAGGTGCAGACCCTCGACGACTACTGCGACGAATATGGCATCACCGAATTCAAGATGAATGACGTGCGTCAAGGGATCGTCCACGTGATCGGCCCGGAGCAGGGCGCCACCTTGCCGGGCATGACCGTGGTCTGCGGCGACTCCCACACCTCCACCCACGGTGCGTTTGGCGCCCTGGCCCACGGCATCGGCACCTCGGAGGTGGAGCATGTGTTCGCCACCCAGTGCCTGGTCGCCAAGAAAATGAAGAACATGCTGGTGCGTGTCGAAGGCACCTTGCCGTTCGGCGTGACCGCCAAGGACATCGTGCTCGCCGTGATCGGCAAGATCGGCACCGCCGGCGGTAACGGCCATGCCATCGAATTCGCCGGCAGCGCCATTCGCGACCTGTCCATCGAAGGCCGCATGACCATTTGCAACATGTCCATCGAAGCCGGTGCTCGCGTGGGCATGGTGGCGGCGGACGAGAAAACCGTTGAATACGTGAAGGGGCGCCCATTTGCACCGCAAGGCGCCGATTGGGACGCCGCGGTTGAAGCCTGGAAAGACCTGGTGTCAGACGCCGATGCGGTGTTCGACACCGTGGTTGAACTCGATGCTGCCCAGATCAAGCCGCAGGTCAGCTGGGGCACTTCGCCGGAAATGGTCCTGGCCGTCGACCAGAACGTGCCGGACCCGGCGCAGGAAGCCGACCTGGTCAAGCGCGGTTCCATCGAGCGCGCCTTGAAGTACATGGGCTTGAAGGCCAACCAGGCGATCACCGACATACAGTTGGATCGCGTGTTCATCGGTTCCTGCACCAACTCGCGGATCGAAGACCTGCGCGCTGCGGCGGTGATCGCCAAGGGCCGCAAAGTCGCTTCGACCATCAAGCAGGCCATCGTGGTGCCAGGCTCGGGCCTGGTTAAAGCCCAGGCGGAGGCCGAAGGCCTGGACAAGATCTTCCTCGAAGCCGGTTTCGAGTGGCGTGAGCCGGGCTGCTCGATGTGCCTGGCGATGAACCCGGACCGCCTGGAGTCGGGCGAGCATTGCGCGTCGACCTCCAACCGTAACTTCGAAGGGCGTCAGGGCGCCGGTGGCCGTACCCACCTGGTCAGCCCCGCCATGGCCGCCGCCGCTGCCGTCAACGGTCGTTTCATCGACGTTCGCGAATTGATCTGAGGAAAACCCGATGAGAGCTTTTACCCAACACACCGGTTTGGTCGCGCCGTTGGACCGTGCCAACGTCGACACCGACCAGATCATCCCCAAGCAGTTCTTGAAGTCCATCAAACGCACCGGTTTCGGCCCCAACCTGTTCGACGAATGGCGCTACCTGGACGTGGGCTACGCCTACCAGGACAACTCCAAGCGCCCGCTGAACAAGGACTTCGTGCTCAACGCCGAGCGCTACCAGGGCGCCAGCGTGTTGCTGGCCCGGGAAAACTTCGGTTGCGGCTCCAGTCGCGAGCACGCGCCGTGGGCCCTGGAAGAATATGGCTTTCGCAGCATCATCGCGCCGAGCTATGCCGACATCTTCTTCAACAACAGCTTCAAGAACGGCCTGTTGCCGATCATCTTGACCGACGAAGAAGTCGACGAACTGTTCAAGCAAGTGGAAGCCGATGTGGGCTACCAGCTGACCATCGACCTGGCTGCGCAAACCGTGACCCGTCCGGACGGCAAGGTGTACCACTTTGAGGTGGACGCCTTCCGCAAGCACTGCCTGATCAACGGCCTGGACGATATCGGCCTGACCTTGCAGGACGGCGATGCGATTGCCGCGTTCGAAGCCAGGCACCGGGTGAGCCAGCCCTGGTTGTTTCGTGACGCATAAATTGATGTAGGCCGGTACCAGCAACACAACCCTTGAAGGATGCCACCATGACCAGCACCGCCCACACCCAAGTCGTGCAAAAACAATTCGGCGAACAGGCGTCTGCCTACCTGAGCAGTGCCGTGCACGCCCAAGGCACCGAATTCGCGCTGCTCCAGGCCGAACTGGCCGGGCAGGGCGGTGCACGACTGCTGGACCTGGGCTGCGGTGCCGGTCATGTGAGTTTCCATGTGGCGCCATTGGTCAAGGAAGTGGTGGCCTACGATCTGTCCCAGCAGATGCTCGATGTGGTGGCCGCCGCTGCGCAAGATCGCGGTCTCACCAATATCAGCACCGTAAACGGCGCCGCCGAGCGCCTGCCGTTTGCCGATGGCGAATTCGACTTCGTGTTCAGCCGTTATTCGGCGCACCATTGGAGCGACCTCGGCGTGGCCCTGCGCGAAGTGCGCCGCGTGCTCAAGCCGGGCGGCGTGGCGGCGTTTGTCGATGTCTTGTCACCGGGCAGCCCGTTGCTGGACACTTACCTGCAAACCGTCGAAGTGTTGCGCGACACCAGCCACGTGCGTGACTACTCCGCCGCCGAATGGATGCGCCAGCTCAGCGAAGCCGGTTTGCACGTACGCAACAGCAGCCGCCAGCGCCTGCGCCTGGAATACACCTCGTGGGTCGAACGCATGCGCACACCGCAAGTGCTGCGCGCCGCGATCCTGCAGCTGCAGCAGGCGATGGGCCAGGAAGTGCGCGATTACTACGAGATTCAGGCCGACGGCACCTTCAGCACCGACGTGCTGGTGGTCTGGGCCGAACGCTGATTAATTTTCCCGACCTGCCCACGGGCAGGTCGCTCGATGAAATGAGGAACCCATGAGCAAGCAGATTCTGATTCTCCCTGGCGACGGTATTGGTCCGGAAATCATGGCCGAAGCGGTCAAGGTCCTGGAGCTTGCCAACAGCAAGTACAGCCTGGGCTTCGAATTGAGCCACGACGTGATCGGCGGCGCTGCCATCGACAAGCACGGCGTGCCCCTGGCCGACGAAACTCTGGACCGCGCCCGCGCCGCCGATGCCGTGCTGCTGGGCGCCGTGGGTGGCCCGAAGTGGGACAAGATCGAGCGTGATATCCGCCCTGAGCGCGGCCTGCTGAAAATCCGCGCACAGCTGGGCCTGTTCGGCAACCTGCGACCGGCGATCCTCTACCCGCAACTGGCCGATGCGTCGAGCCTGAAGCCGGAAGTGGTGGCGGGCCTGGACATCCTGATCGTGCGTGAACTGACCGGCGGTATCTACTTTGGCTCGCCACGGGGCGTGCGCGAGCTGGAGAATGGCGAGCGCCAGGCCTACGACACCCTGCCGTACAGCGAGAGCGAAATCCGCCGTATCGCCCGCGTCGGTTTCGACATGGCCCGTGTACGCGGCAAGAAGGTCTGCTCGGTGGACAAGGCCAACGTCCTGGCCTCCAGCCAGCTGTGGCGCGAAATCGTCGAAGAAGTGGCCAAGGATTACCCGGACGTCGAACTGAGCCACATGTACGTCGACAACGCCGCCATGCAATTGGTCCGTGCGCCGAAGCAGTTCGACGTGATCGTCACCGACAACCTGTTCGGCGACATCCTGTCCGACCAGGCGTCGATGCTCACCGGTTCCATCGGCATGCTGCCGTCGGCGTCCCTGGACACCAATAACAAGGGCATGTACGAGCCTTGCCACGGCTCGGCGCCGGACATCGCGGGCCAGGGCATTGCCAACCCGCTGGCGACCATCCTGTCGGTCTCGATGATGCTGCGTTACAGCTTCAACCTGAGCGACGCCGCGGATGCGATCGAGAAGGCCGTGAGCCTGGTGCTGGACCAGGGCTTGCGCACCGGCGACATCTGGTCGCAGGGTTGCACCAAGGTGGGTACGCAGGAAATGGGCGACGCAGTAGTCGCCGCGCTGCGGAATCTGTAATCTCTCGGGCCCGCTTGCAGTTGTTGCTGCAAGGCGGCCCACTTTTTAACAAGGTGTAGTTGCGATGAAACGTGTAGGTCTGATCGGTTGGCGCGGTATGGTCGGTTCCGTGCTCATGCAGCGGATGCTGGAAGAGCAGGATTTCGATCTTATTGAGCCGGTGTTTTTCACCACTTCGAACGTAGGTGGCCAAGGGCCGTCCGTGGGCAAGGATATTGCCCCGCTCAAGGACGCCTACAGCATTGAAGAGCTGAAGACCCTCGACGTGATCCTCACCTGCCAGGGTGGCGACTACACCAGCGAAGTCTTCCCCAAGCTGCGTGAAGCCGGCTGGCAGGGTTACTGGATCGACGCCGCCTCGAGCCTGCGCATGCAGGACGACGCCGTGATCATCCTCGATCCGGTCAACCGCAAGGTCATCGACCAGCAACTGGATGCCGGCACCAAGAATTATGTGGGCGGCAACTGCACCGTCAGCCTGATGCTGATGGGCCTGGGCGGCCTGTTCGAAGCCGGCCTGGTCGAGTGGATGAGCGCCATGACCTACCAGGCGGCGTCCGGCGCCGGCGCGCAGAACATGCGTGAGTTGATCAAGCAGATGGGCGCGACCCACGCCGCCGTCGCCGATCAACTGGCCGACCCGGCCAGCGCGATCCTCGACATCGACCGCCGTGTGGCCGAAGCCATGCGCAGCGATGCCTACCCGACCGAGAACTTCGGTGTGCCATTGGCCGGCAGCCTGATCCCGTGGATCGACAAAGAGCTGCCGAACGGCCAGAGCCGCGAAGAGTGGAAGGCCCAGGCCGAGACCAACAAGATCCTCGGCCGGTTCAAGAGCCCGATCCCGGTGGATGGCATCTGCGTGCGCATCGGCGCCATGCGCTGCCACAGCCAGGCGCTGACCATCAAGCTGAACAAAGACGTGCCGATCGCCGATATCGAAGGGCTGATCAGCCAGCACAACCCCTGGGTCAAGCTGGTGCCGAACAACCGCGACATCAGCATGCAGGAGCTGAGCCCGACCAAGGTCACCGGCACCCTGAATGTACCAGTGGGCCGTCTGCGCAAGCTGAACATGGGCACCCAGTACCTGGGCGCATTCACCGTCGGCGACCAACTGCTGTGGGGCGCGGCCGAGCCGTTGCGTCGCATGTTGCGGATCTTGCTGGAGCGTTGATCGCTTGAAGCAATAATAGAAACCCGCGTTCTGGTGACAGGCGCGGGTTTTTTATTGTTCTTTCGGGCGCTAACGGGGCAAGCCCCCCCCACAGTAAACAGCATTTCAAGGTTGGAACTCGGTTGAATGTGGGAGGGGGCTTGCCCCCGATAGGGCCATCAGCCACTTCACCAGACCCAGGTTAATTGCCTCGCTCCCGGCCACCCGGTAAAGTGCCGCTCCCCCCGCAATGCCCGAGGCAGCCCCCATGACCCAGACCTTTGAAATTGCCGTGATCGGTGCCACCGGCACCGTTGGTGAAACCCTGGTGCAGATTCTCGAAGAGCTGGAATTCCCGGTGGGCACCCTGTACCTGCTGGCGGGCAGTAACTCTGCTGGCGCCTCGGTACCGTTTCGCGGCAAGAACGTACGGGTCAAGGAGGTCGACGAATTCGATTTCAGCAAGGTGCAACTGGCCTTCTTCGCCGCAGGCCCGGAAGTCACCCTGAGCTTCGCGCCGCGAGCCACGGCGGCGGGTTGCTCGGTGATCGACTTGTCGGGAGCCTTGCCCGCCGAGCAGGCGCCCCAGGTGGTGCCGGAAGCCAATGCCCACGTCCTCGACGGCCTGGAAAAACCGTTCCAGCTCGGCAGCCCGAGCCCGTCGGCCACCAACCTGGCGGTGGTGCTGGCGCCGTTGCGCGGCTTGCTGGACATCCAGCGTGTCGCCGTCACTGCCAGCCTGGCAGTGTCTGCCCAGGGCCGCGAAGCCGTCAGCGAATTGGCACGTCAGACCGCCGAGCTCCTGAATGTGCGCCCTCTGGAACCTAAGTTCTTTGACCGGCAAATGGCCTTCAACCTGTTGGCACAAGTCGGCACGCCAGACGCCCAAGGGCATACCACCCTGGAAAAGCGCCTGGTTCACGAACTGCGCGCAGTCCTGGAATTACCTTTGCTAAAGATTTCCGCAACTTGCGTTCAAGCCCCGGTGTTTTTTGGCGATAGCCTGACTGTGTCATTGCAATTGGGTGCGGCGGTCGATCTTGCCGCCGTCAACCGCGCATTGGAGGCCGCGCCGGGTATCGAGCTGGTAGAAGAGGGGGATTACCCTACAGCCGTGGGCGACGCAGTGGGCCAGGATGTGGTCTATGTAGGCCGGGTGCGCGCGGGAGTGGATGACGCGGCTGAACTAAATCTGTGGCTGACGTCAGATAACGTACGCAAGGGCGCCGCCCTTAACGCCGTGCAACTGGCGCAGTTGTTGATAAAACGCCTTGCGTAAAAGATACTTGGCGGCAATTTGTAGATTGATTCTAACCAGGCGCTATGCTTGGCCCCAAGCAGGAACAATTGCGCGTCGGTGACCTATCGGCTCGCCATGCCTTATGGCAAGCGGTTACCAACCTTCTCGCAGGCCGGGGAGTGTTCAAACAAAGGATGAGGCTATGGTTCAAGTTCGCAAACTGGTGTTAGCAATAGCGGCCGCCTCGGCGCTGTCCTCCGGTATGGCGCAGGCGCTCCAGTTGGGGGAAATGACCCTCAAGTCGAAGTTGAACCAGCCGTTGTCGGTGGAAATCGAATTGCTCGATGTCGGTGGCCTCACGGCGTCCGAGATCACCCCGAGCCTGGCCTCATCCCAGGCGTTCGTGGACGCGGGCGTCGATCGCCAGGCGTTTCTCGATGACCTCACGTTTACCCCGGTCATCAATCCCAGCGGTCGCAGCGTGGTGCGCGTCACCTCCAGCAAGCCGCTGCCGGATTCCTACGTACGTTTCCTGCTGCAGGTGCAATGGCCCAATGGCCGCTTGATGCGCGACTACAGCGTGTTGCTCGACCCTGCCAAGTTCGACCAGTCGGCTTCGACCCCCGCAGCACCTGCACCGCGCGTGGGAACGCCCGGCCGCAGTGCGCCCGCTGTGAGCAAGCCGGCCCAGCACACCACCACCTCCCGCGACACCCTGTGGGAAATTGCGCAGAAGCACCGCAATGGCGGCTCGGTGCAGCAGACCATGCTGGCCATTCAGGCACTCAATCCCGACGCCTTTATCGACGGCAATATCAACCGCCTGAAAACCGGCCAGGTGCTGCGCCTGCCGGACACCGTACAAAGCACGGCGTTGCCGCAGCCTCAGGCAATTGCCGAAGTGAGGGTACAAAATGCCGCCTGGCGCCAGGGTCGGCGCGGGGCGACCAATCAGGCGGCCGGTAAGCAGCAACTGGACGCCACCAAGCGTGCCCAGGCCGGCAATGCGCCGTCGACCACCAATACCCAGGACAACCTGAGCCTGGTCTCGGCTGAAGCAGCCAGGAAGGGCGGCAAGGGCAAGGCCGGTGACAGCCAGGTCTTGAGTGACAAGCTGGCGATGACCCAGGAGCAACTGGACACCACCCGCCGCGATAACGAAGAACTCAAGAGCCGTGCGGCAGATCTGCAAAGCCAGTTGGATAAACTGCAAAAGTTGATTCAACTGAAAAACGATCAACTGGCCCGTTTGCAGGCAGACAAAGGTGCCCCGGCCGTAGCGGCGACGGCAGCGATGCCCGCACAGCTGGCAAGCGACCCGGCCGCCACGCCGGCCGCACCCGCTGCACAGGCCGCCGCGCCAACGCCAACCCCGGCGGCGCCGGCACCTGAGGCAGCTACGCCGGCCACGGCACCTGACACCACGGAAGGCAAGTTCAATGATCTGCTGACCAATCCGGTTGTCCTCGGTGTGATCGGCGGTGCGGCTGGCCTGGTGGTGTTGCTGCTCCTGCTGTTGTGGGCGCGCCATCGCAACGCCCGCCGTGAAGAGGAAAAGCACTTGCGCATGGCGCGGGCGCTGGCTGAAGAGCCGGAATTTACCTCAAGCATCGAACAGGACCTGCCGTCGGACAGTTTCGAAGGCCTCGAAGTGCCGCCGCCGAACGTCAAGCTGGCAGCCGCTCCGGCACCTGCTCCAGTGGTTGCGCCGGCGGTAGCGGTTCCGACGGTTGCCTCCGTGCTCGCGCCGCTGGCCGCTGCCGTGGCCCCGCAAAACGCCAACGATGCCCTGGCGCAAGCCCAGTCCCATATCGACCGTGGTCATCTGAACCAGGCCGCCGATGTGCTGGAGCAAGCGATCAAGCACGAGCCCAAGCGCAGCGACCTGCGGTTGAAGCTGATGGAAGTCTACGGCCTGCAAAGCGACAAGGACGGTTTCGTGACCCAGGAGCGTCAACTGGTGGCCAATGGTGAAAACCATGCCCAGGTCGAGCAGCTCAAGTCGCGCTTTCCTGCGATGGCGGTATTGGCGGCGGGCGTCAGTGCCGCGGTTGCCGCCGCGGCCCTTGACGCTCAGTACGTCAAGGACCTGCTGGAAGACAAGCCGGCTGCCCCGGCCGCCGAGCCCGATGCACTCGACACCGATTTCGACCTGAGCCTGGATGAGCTGGAGGCGGCTTCGCCAGCCAGCCTGGACGACGAGCAGACGTTTGCAGCGCTCCTGGAGCAGCAATCGGCGCCCAAGGCCGGCGAGGAAGACCTGTCGGACTTCGACCTGGACCTGCAACTCAATGACCCGGCGTCCGAGCAATCCGACGACGACTTCCTTTCCGGTCTTGAGGACCAGATGAAGGATGTGTCTGCCGTGGAGCCGCCGACGCTGACCCCATCGGCGCTGGATGACTTCGATTTGCCGGAGGATTTCGACTTGTCCCTGGCGGACGAACCAGACGCAGCCGCCAAGCCGGATGCCTTCGCTTCGGAGCTGGACGATGTCAACGCCGAGCTGGATCGCCTGTCCCAGAGCCTGGAAAGTCCGCCCATCGAACCTTCCTTTACCGCTGAGGACGCGGCGCTGGGCGATGATGAACCGGAGTTCGATTTCCTGTCCGGTACGAATGAAGTCGCCACCAAGCTAGACCTCGCCCAGGCCTATATCGACATGGGGGATGCCGACGGCGCGCGGGACATTCTCTCTGAAGTGCTCACCGAAGGTGATGAGGCGCAGCGCGGCGAGGCCAAGGAAATGCTCGGCAAAATCTGAAGGTTGATGCAGGTGCGGTGTGGGAAGGTCAATCCCCAACAAAAGCGCACGCCACGCAGCTGGCGCATTTATAATGGCCGCCTTCGCGCAACTCATCAGGCTCTCAGTTCTTGGCAAATATAGATAACCCGGCCGCCGAAATGGCGGCCGCTGGCTTTTACCGCATCGCCCTCGGCGTGGAATACAAAGGCTCGCGCTATCGCGGCTGGCAGCGCCAGGCGTCAGGCGTGCTGACGGTGCAGGAAACCCTGGAGAAGGCGCTGTCGAAAGTGGCTGACTCCCCGGTGTCGTTGATGTGTGCCGGGCGTACCGATGCCGGTGTGCATGCCTGCGGCCAGGTGGTGCACTTCGATACCCAGGCCGAACGCACGATGAAGGCCTGGGTGATGGGCGCCAATATCAATTTGCCCCATGACGTCAGCGTAAGTTGGGCCAAGGTCATGCCTGCGCACTTTCATGCGCGCTTCAAGGCGATTGCCCGGCGTTATCGCTATGTGATCTACAACGACCAGATCCGTCCCGCGCACCTCAACGAAGAAATCACCTGGAACCACCGTCCGCTGGATGCCGAACGCATGGCCGAGGCTGCGCAGCATCTGGTAGGGGTGCATGATTTCAGTGCGTTTCGTGCCGGCCAGTGCCAGGCCAAGTCGCCGATCAAGGAAGTCCACCACCTGCGGGTGACTCGCCACGGCAAGATGATCGTGCTGGACATCCGCGCCGGCGCCTTCCTGCACCATATGGTGCGTAACATTGCGGGCGTATTGATGACCATCGGCACCGGCGAGCGCCCGGTGGAATGGGCCAGGGAAGTGCTGGAAAGCCGCATTCGCCGCACGGGCGGCGTCACGGCGCATCCGTTTGGCCTGTATCTGGTGGACGTGGAGTACCGAGACGAGTTCGAGCTGCCGCAGCGTTTCATCGGGCCACACTTCCTCACAGGGTTCAGTGAACTTGGCGGCTGACGCCCGGAAAAGCTTTTGTTACCATCCGGGACTTTATCGGTCCAACCCCTGAGGTTTCTACGACATGCCTGCCGTTCGCAGCAAGATTTGCGGGATTACCCGCATAGAAGACGCGCTGGCGGCAGTCGAGGCGGGGGCGGATGCCATTGGCCTGGTGTTTTATGCCAGGAGCCCGCGGGCGGTGAATGTGTTGCAGGCGCGGGCGATCATTGCGGCGCTGCCGCCGTTCGTGACCACCGTGGGCTTGTTCGTCAACGCCAGCCGCTGCGAACTCAACGAAACCCTGGATGCCGTGCAGCTGGATATGCTGCAATTTCACGGCGACGAAACCCCGGATGAATGTGAAAGCTACCAACGCCCGTATATCAAGGCGTTGCGGGTCAAGGCGGGTGACGATATAGCGAGGGCCTGCGCGGCCTATTCCGGCGCGCGTGGCGTTCTGCTGGACACGTATGTCGAAGGCGTACCCGGTGGTACCGGTGAAGCGTTCGATTGGTCGCTGATCCCCGAAGGATTGAGCAAGCCGATCATCCTGGCCGGGGGGCTCAACCCAGCGAATGTCGGTGCGGCGATTCAACAGGTCCGGCCGTATGCCGTGGATGTCAGCGGTGGGGTAGAGCAAGGCAAGGGCATCAAGGATCACGACAGGATTCGCGCATTCATGCACGCGGTGCGCAACAGCTGTGGCGGGATGTGACGGCTGGCAGTCTGCCGCCGTCCATAACTACCACTGTGTAAAACAGCCCGGCGCCGCCTGAGGGCGGCCCGGAAATGAAGTGGCAACCTGCGCAGGCAGGCTGTCTGGAAGGCTGAGGATGCAGGCTGGAAATGGCAGGTCGAACGTCTGACCCCGTCCAGCCTGCGTCATCGCCACATATGAATTTAGCTCAAGGGCATACGCGGGGCTGTGTTCAAGCCACCGGTACTGGAGAAAGAAAGCATGAGCAACTGGTTAGTAGACAAACTGATCCCTTCGATCATGCGTTCCGAGGTGAAGAAAAGCTCGGTTCCTGAAGGTCTGTGGCACAAGTGCCCATCCTGCGACGCGGTGCTGTACCGCCCCGAGCTGGAAAAGACCCTGGATGTTTGCCCCAAGTGCAACCACCACATGCGTATCGGCGCCCGCGCCCGCATCGATATCTTCCTCGACGCCGACGGCCGTAACGAGCTGGGCGCCGACCTGGAGCCGGTCGACCGTCTGAAGTTCCGCGACGGCAAGAAGTACAAGGACCGCCTGACCGCTGCGCAAAAGCAGACCGGTGAGAAGGACGCGCTGATTTCCGTCAGCGGCAAGCTGCTGGGCATGCCGGTGGTGGTGTCGGCGTTCGAGTTCTCCTTCATGGGCGGCTCCATGGGGGCCATCGTCGGCGAGCGCTTCGTGCGCGCGGCCAACTACGCCCTGGAAAACCGTTGCCCGATGATCTGCTTCGCCGCCTCCGGTGGTGCGCGGATGCAGGAAGCGTTGATCTCCCTGATGCAAATGGCCAAGACCTCTGCGGTGCTGGCGCGTCTGCGCGAAGAAGGCATTCCGTTCATCTCCGTGCTGACCGACCCGGTCTACGGCGGTGTTTCCGCCAGCCTGGCGATGCTGGGCGATGTGATTGTCGGTGAGCCAAAAGCCCTGATCGGCTTTGCCGGCCCGCGCGTGATCGAGCAGACCGTGCGCGAAAAACTGCCGGAAGGCTTCCAGCGCAGCGAGTTCCTGCTGGAGCACGGCGCAATCGACCTGATCATTCCGCGCGGTGAGCTGCGTCCACGCCTGGGTAGCCTGCTGGCGCAGATGATGGGCCTGCCGACACCTGTTTACGTCGCGCCTAAAGTCGAGCCGATCGTTGTGCCGCCGGTGCCTGCGAACCTATGACCCAACGTACCCTGGGCGAATGGCTCGCCTACCTCGAGCAGTTGCATCCGTCCGCCATCGACATGGGCCTGGAGCGCTCGCAACAGGTAGCGGCCCGCCTTGGGTTGGGCCGGCCGGCGCCGCGTGTGATCACGGTGACCGGCACCAACGGCAAGGGTTCTACCTGTGCCTTTGTTGCCGCGCTGCTGCAGGCCCAGGGGCTGAAAGTCGGCGTGTACAGCTCGCCGCACTTGCTGCGTTACAACGAGCGGGTGCAACTCAATGGCGTCGAAGCCAGCGATGAGCAACTCTGCGAAGCCTTCGCCGCACTCGATGCCGGGCGCGGTGAGATTTCCCTGACTTACTTCGAAATGGGCACCCTGGCGGCGTTCTGGCTGTTCGAGCGTGCGCAGCTGGATGTGGTCGTGTTGGAAGTGGGCCTGGGGGGGCGCCTGGACACCGTCAACGTGGTGGATGCCGACCTGGCGCTGGTCACCAGTATTGGCGTGGACCATGCCGACTACCTGGGGGATACCCGCGAGTCCGTGGCCTATGAGAAGGCCGGGATTTTCCGCCCGGGCAAGCCTGCGCTGTGCGGTGACCTGGATCCGCCGCAGCCCTTGCTGGACAAGGTGTGTGAGCTGGGCTGCCCATTCTTCCTGCGTGGCCGCGAATTCAATCTTGAAATCGGTGACCGGCACTGGCAGTGGCGCGGCCGGGATGCCCATGGGCAGGCTGTGGAGCTGCGTGATCTGCCCTTGCTGAACCTGCCGATGGAGAACGCCGCACTCGCGCTGCAAGCCTATCTGTTGCTGGACCTGCCTTGGCAGGCTGAGCAGATTGCTGCGACGTTGCTGGCGACCCGCGTGGTCGGGCGCCTGGATCGCCGGGTGTTCGACTGGCACGGCAAGCGCCTGAACCTGTTGCTGGATGTGGGGCATAACCCCCATGCAGCGCAATACCTGGCCAAGCGCCTGGCACGCACGCCGCCGGTGGGGCGTCGCCTGGCTGTATTCGGTTTGCTCGCCGATAAGGACCTGGAGGGCGTAGTTGCGCCGTTGCTGGACAGCGTCCAGGCTTGGGCGGTAGCGCCGCTGGATACGCCCCGCAGCCGTCCGGCCCATGAGCTTGAGATCGCGTTACAGAACCTTGGTGCGCCCGTGGCGTCGTATGCAAGCGTGACTGCCGCCCTGGAGGCTCAGTGCGCGGTGGCGACGGCCGAGGACGAAATTCTGTTGTTCGGATCATTTTATTGTGTTGCCGAGGCGCTTGAGTGGTTGGCCCGGCGCTCCACGGAGGAAGCTGCAGATGGCATTACTGGATAGCGCATACAAGCAGCGAATGGTTGGAGCCCTGGTGCTGGTGGCATTGGCGGTGATTTTCCTGCCGATGCTGTTTTCCCGCCAGGACGAGCAGCGCCAGGTGGTCGTCGAGGCTCCGGCTGCGCCCCAGGCACCGGCAGTGCCCCAAGTGCAGGTGGAGCCGGTGGTGGTGCCTGAACCGCAGGCGTTGCCGGAAGAAGAACCGGTGCCGACCGATGATGAGGTGGCCGCGCAGCAGGCGCCGTCGATGCCGGTGCAGCCAAGCGTGCCGGTGGTCAAGCCGACACCTGCTCCGACGGTCGCCGCCAAGCCGGCGACACCTGCGCCTGCGCCCAAACCTGTAGCGCCACAGCCTGCTGCGCCGGGCAAGCCGGATGTGGGGCAGAGCCGTATCGACCCGAACGGCTTGCCGATCAGTTGGTCGATCCAGGTGGCCAGCCTGGGCAATCGTGAAGGCGCCGACGCCTTGCAGAAGAAGCTGCGTGCCCAGGGCTACAACGCCTACATCCGTAGCGCCGACGGCAAGAACCGGGTGTTTATCGGGCCGCTGATCGAGCGCGCCGAGGCCGACCGGCTGCGGGATTTGCTGGACCGTCAGCAGAACCTGAAAGGCTTCGTGACCCGCTTCCAGCCTGAGCGCGGCTGAGCCCGCATCGGTTTAAACCTGAAGTCCAATCAAATGTGGTGAGGTTGAAATGTGATCGGCCCGCCACAATCTATTGATTTGCAAAGCAGCCGCAATCACAGCTTACCGACAGCCCGACGCTCTGCTAAAATGCGCCGCCTTATCCGTCCGTAGGCTCAAACGTGCCATTTACCTGGGTTGACTGGGCGATCGTTGCAATCGTCGCCATCTCCGCTTTGATCAGTCTAAGCCGCGGCTTCGTAAAAGAAGCACTGTCGTTGCTGACCTGGATCATCGCAGGAGTCGTAGCCTGGATGTTCGGCGGTTCGTTGTCGGTCTACCTGGCCGGATACATCGAGACACCTTCGGCTCGCGTCATCGCGGGCTGCGCCATCATGTTCATCGCCACGCTGCTGGTGGGGGCAATGGTCAATTATCTTATTGGCGAGTTGATACGTGTCACCGGCCTCTCCGGGACCGATCGATTTCTCGGCATGGCCTTCGGTGCCGCGCGTGGTGCGTTGCTGGTGGTCGTGGCGGTCGGGCTGTTGAGCCTGGGGCCGGTACAGCAGGATTCGTGGTGGCAGGAGTCGGTACTCGTGCCAAAATTTCTATTGGTTGCAGATTGGTCCAAGAACCTCATATTGGGGTGGAGCAGTCAGTGGCTGGCCAGCGGAATCAGCGTACCCGCTGATCTTCCGTTCAAGGAACACCTCTTGCCGGCCAAAACGCCGCAGTAAGTTGTGTTCAGTCAAGATTCATTAAGTAGGGGTTGCGTCGCATGTGTGGCATCGTCGGTATCGTCGGTAAGTCGAACGTCAATCAGGCGCTGTATGACGCGCTAACCGTCCTCCAGCACCGCGGCCAGGACGCTGCCGGTATTGTGACCAGCCACGACGGCCGGTTATTCCTGCGCAAGGACAATGGCCTGGTACGTGACGTGTTCCATCAGCGTCACATGCAGCGCCTCGTCGGGCACATGGGCATTGGCCATGTGCGTTACCCGACCGCCGGTAGCTCGACGTCGGCCGAAGCTCAGCCGTTCTACGTCAACTCGCCTTACGGCATTACCCTGGCGCATAACGGTAACCTGACCAACGTTGAGCAACTGGCCAAGGAGATTTACGAATCTGACCTGCGCCACGTCAACACCAGCTCAGACTCGGAAGTGCTGCTCAACGTGTTCGCCCACGAGCTGGCCCAGCGCGGCAAGCTGCAGCCGACCGAAGAAGATGTGTTCGCCGCCGTGATCGACGTGCATAACCGTTGCGTCGGCGGTTATGCCGTCGTTGCGATGATCACCGGCTACGGCATCGTCGGCTTCCGTGACCCCCACGGTATTCGCCCGATCGTGTTCGGCCAGCGTCACACCGACGAAGGCGTCGAGTACATGATCGCGTCCGAAAGCGTGTCCCTGGACGTGCTGGGCTTCACCCTGATCCGCGACCTCGCGCCGGGCGAAGCGGTGTACATCACCGAAGACGGCAAACTGCACACCCGTCAGTGCGCTGTCGCGCCGAAACTCACCCCGTGCATCTTCGAACACGTCTACCTGGCGCGTCCGGATTCGATCATCGATGGTGTGTCGGTGTACAAGGCGCGCCTGCGCATGGGCGAGAAGCTGGCCGACAAGATCCTGCGCGAGCGTCCCGAGCACGACATCGACGTGGTGATCCCGATCCCGGACACCAGCCGTACTGCTGCGCTGGAATTGGCCAACCACCTGGGCGTCAAGTTCCGCGAAGGCTTCGTGAAGAACCGTTACATCGGTCGCACCTTCATCATGCCGGGCCAGGCGGCCCGCAAGAAGTCGGTGCGCCAGAAGCTCAACGCCATCGAACTGGAATTTCGCGGCAAGAACGTGATGCTGGTGGACGACTCCATCGTACGCGGCACCACCTGCAAGCAAATCATCCAGATGGCCCGTGAGGCCGGTGCGAAGAACGTGTACTTCTGTTCCGCAGCGCCTGCCGTGCGTTACCCGAACGTGTACGGTATCGACATGCCGAGCGCCCACGAACTGATCGCCCACAACCGCACGACCCAGGACGTGGCCGACCTGATCGGCGCCGATTGGCTGATCTACCAGGACCTGCCGGACCTGATCGAAGCGGTCGGCGGTGGCAAGATCAAGATCGAGCAGTTCGACTGCGCCGTGTTCGACGGCAAGTACGTGACCGGTGACGTCGACGAGGCCTACCTGAACAAGATCGAGCAGGCGCGTAACGACTCGTCGAAGATCAAGACCCAGGCGGTCAGCGCGATCATCGATCTGTACAACAACTGAGTAGACACCGGCCCTGAGGGGCCGGTTTTGTATCTTAAATAAAGAATTGAGTAAGGAGTCGCAGCATGAGTCAGGAATGGGATGCCGGTCGCTTGGACAGCGACCTCGATGGCGTAGCTTTCGATACCCTGGCTGTGCGCGCCGGCCAGCACCGTACCCCGGAAGGTGAGCACGGTGACCCGATGTTCTTCACCTCCAGCTACGTGTTCCGCACAGCGGCCGACGCCGCGGCGCGCTTTGCTGGCGAAGTGCCGGGTAACGTTTATTCCCGCTACACCAACCCGACTGTGCGCGCGTTCGAAGAGCGTATTGCGGCCCTGGAAGGCGCAGAGCAGGCGGTGGCAACGGCAACCGGCATGGCGGCGATCCTGGCGGTGGTGATGAGCCTGTGCAGTGCCGGCGACCACGTGCTGGTGTCGCGCAGCGTGTTCGGTTCGACCATCAGCCTGTTCGAGAAGTATTTCAAGCGCTTCGGTATCGAAGTGGACTACGTGCCCCTGGCGGATCTGTCCGGGTGGGGTGCGGCAATCAAGTCCAACACCAAGCTGCTGTTCGTCGAGTCGCCGTCCAATCCGTTGGCCGAGTTGGTGGATATCGCCGCGTTGTCC
Organism: Pseudomonas sp. Yb2C2; assembly: GCF_052112325.1. Taxonomy (NCBI): domain Bacteria; kingdom Pseudomonadati; phylum Pseudomonadota; class Gammaproteobacteria; order Pseudomonadales; family Pseudomonadaceae; genus Pseudomonas; species Pseudomonas sp. Yb2C2. Next base: position 81,858 of record NZ_JAVAJK010000015.1, read on the forward strand.
GAAGTGGCTCACGCCAAAGGCGCGATGCTGGTGGTCGACAACTGTTTCTGCACGCCTGCCTTGCAGCAGCCGCTGAAGCTGGGCGCGGACATTGTGGTGCACTCGGCCACCAAGTTTATCGATGGCCAGGGCCGTTGCATGGGCGGCGTGGTTGCCGGTCGCAGCGAGCAGATGAAGGAGGTGGTGGGCTTCCTGCGCACCGCCGGCCCGACCCTGAGCCCGTTCAACGCCTGGATCTTCCTCAAGGGCCTGGAAACCCTCAGCCTGCGCATGAAAGCCCATTGCGCCAACGCCCAGGCCTTGGCCGAGTGGCTGGAGCAGCAGGACGGTATCGAAAAAGTGCATTACGCCGGCCTCAAGAGCCACCCGCAGCACGCGTTGGCCCAGCGCCAGCAACGTGGTTTCGGCGCCGTGGTAAGTTTCGAAGTGAAGGGCGGCAAAGAGGGCGCCTGGCGCTTTATCGATGCGACGCGCCTGATCTCCATCACGGCCAACCTGGGCGACAGCAAGACCACCATTACCCATCCGAGCACCACGTCCCACGGACGCCTGGCGCCGCAGGAGCGTGAGGCGGCCGGTATCCGGGACAGCCTGATCCGCATCGCGGTCGGCCTGGAAGATGTCACGGATCTGCAGGCTGACCTGGCTCGCGGGCTGGCTGCCTTGTGATCGAGTGGTCCCTGGAGGCAGCGGCGGCCAGTAATGGGCGCGTCGCACTGGTGACGGGCGCGGCGCGGGGTATTGGTCTCGGGATTGCGGCGTGGCTGATCAGCGAAGGCTGGCAGGTGGTCTTGACCGACCTCGACCGCGAGCGCGGTTCCAAGGTGTCCAAGGTGCTGGGCGAAAACGCCTGGTTTATCACCATGGACGTGGCTGACGAGAAACAGGTGGCCCAGGGGGTCGCCGAAGTCCTGGGGCAATTCGGTCGCCTGGACGCGTTGGTCTGTAACGCTGCGGTGGCCGACCCGCACAACATCACCCTGGAAAGCCTTGACCTGGCTTACTGGAATCGCGTGCTGGCCGTTAACCTCAGTGGGCCGATGTTGCTGGCCAAGCACTGTGCGCCTTACCTGCGTGCCCACGGCGGCGCCATCGTCAACCTGGCGTCGACCCGGGCTCGTCAGTCGGAGCCGGATACCGAGGCTTATGCGGCGAGCAAGGGTGGCCTGTTGGCCCTTACTCACGCCTTGGCGATCAGCCTCGGGCCGGAAGTGCGGGTGAATGCGGTCAGTCCTGGCTGGATTGATGCCCGTGATCCAGCTGCGCGGCGTGCCGAGCCTTTGACCGATGCCGATCATGCCCAGCATCCGGCGGGCAGGGTGGGTACGGTAGAGGACGTGGCAGCGATGGTGGCGTGGTTGCTGTCGCGCCAGGCCGGGTTTGTCACCGGGCAAGAGTTTGTGGTGGACGGTGGCATGAGCAAGAAGATGATTTACAGCGAGTAGGACGGGTAGCCGTCTTGAAGCCATTTTGTCTTTTTCAGAAAAACTTCAAGCAGGCTATTGACTTAGGTCCGCTACCTGCGTAAATTTCGCGGCCTCAACGAAGCAAAGGGTGATTAGCTCAGCTGGGAGAGCATCTGCCTTACAAGCAGAGGGTCGGCGGTTCGATCCCGTCATCACCCACCACTTCTTGAGAGTTTTGCCTTCGGGCAGGACGCAACGTTAAAGGTTGCACCGACGCGCAGCGGTAGTTCAGTCGGTTAGAATACCGGCCTGTCACGCCGGGGGTCGCGGGTTCGAGTCCCGTCCGCTGCGCCATATTTTCCAGGTTCGATTTATCGGGCTTGAGGTTGAACAGCCAAGCTAATCAATCAGATGTTCAAAGACGGTTGAGGCGGTTTGCTCAGCCGGTCAAGCGATACGCAGCGGTAGTTCAGTCGGTTAGAATACCGGCCTGTCACGCCGGGGGTCGCGGGTTCGAGTCCCGTCCGCTGCGCCATATCTGCCTCAAGGACCGCTGAACGCCTTGAAGCACAAAGAAAGCCACTGGCTACTTTGATCCGATAGCAAAGACCCTGGTCGAAAGACCGGGGTTTTTTGTGTCTGCAATTTGGCAATTTTTTGCGGGAGCCGGCGAACCGGCCCCCATTGATTTGTCAGAAGCCCAGCTTATCCCGCAGCCCGTAGTACCAAGCTCCCAGTGCCGCAAACGGTGTGCGCAACAGTTGCCCGCCCGGGAATGGGTAGTGCGGCAGGTCGGCAAACGCATCGAAGCGCTCTGCCTGGCCTCTCAGCGCTTCCGCCAGCACCTTGCCCGCCAGGTGGGTGTACGTCACGCCATGGCCGCTGCAGCCTTGTGAGTAGTAGATGTTGTCGCCCAGGCGACCAACCTGCGGCAAGCGCGACAGGGTCAGCAGGAAGTTGCCGGTCCAGGCGTAGTCGATCTTCACATCCTTGAGTTGCGGGAAGGCCTTGAGCATCTTCGGGCGGATGATTGCTTCGATGTTCGCCGGGTCGCGCGCGCCATACACCACGCCGCCGCCGAAGATCAGGCGCTTGTCACTGGTGAGGCGATAGTAGTCGAGCAGGTAGTTGCAGTCCTCTACGCAGTAATCCTGCGGCAGGAGTGTCCTGGCCAGCTCATCCCCGAGTGGCGCCGTCGTGATCACCTGGGTGCCACAGGGCATCGACTTGGCCGCCAGCTCCGGCACCAGGTTGCCCAGGTAGGCATTGCCCGCGACGATGATGAACTTGGCCCTGACTTTACCTTCTGCCGTATGGACCACCGGGTTGGCGCCACGCTCGATGCGCACCGCCGCCGATTGTTCGTAGATCGTACCGCCCAGGGACTCCACGGCTGCCGCTTCACCCAGCGCCAGGTTGAGTGGATGGATGTGGCCGCCACTCATGTCCAGTAGTCCGCCGACATAGTTGTCACAGGCCACTACCTCGCGAATGCGGCGCTCATCCAGCAACTCCAGCTGTGTATGGCCGTAGCGCTCCCACAAGCGCTTCTGCGACTCCAGATGGCCCATGTGCTTGCTGTTGAGTGCCGCGAACACGCCGCCGTCCTTCAGGTCGCACTGGATCTGGTATTTGGCCACACGCTCGCGAATGATCCTGCCACCCTCGAACGCCATCTGCCCCAGCAACTGCGCCTGCTGGGGGCCGACGCTGCGCTCGATCACATCAATGTCACGGCTGTAGCTGTTGACGATCTGTCCACCATTGCGGCCCGACGCGCCAAAACCCACCTTGGCAGCTTCCAGCACCGTCACGCGAAAACCGTTCTCCAGTAGAAACAGCGCGCTGGATAGGCCGGTATAGCCGGCGCCAATCACGCACACATCGGTTTCGACGTCGCCTTGCAACATTGGGCGCGGCGGAACGGCATTGGCGGAAGCGGCGTAATACGACTGGGGGTAGGGGGTGTTCGCCATCCTGGAACCTCTGTTTTATATTTTTTACGAGTGCCCTGATCCTACCTGAGTTGAAAATTGCCTGCCAGCCACCCCAAAAAGTGCGGTGCGCCGGCTGCAAATAAATAATTCGCATATTCATAGGGTTAGCTGCAAAAAAGATGTTGACACCCCTCGTGAATTCCGTAGAATGCCGCCTCACAGCAGGCACGTAGCTCAGTTGGTTAGAGCACCACCTTGACATGGTGGGGGTCGTTGGTTCGAGTCCAATCGCGCCTACCAAATAAAATCCGCTCTGCTGGGCGGTCTAGAAGGGCTCACCGAAAGGTGGGCCCTTTTTTGTTCATGCGATTTATTACTACCCGAAAATCTTCCCACCCCCCGCCTAAAGTAATCGACACCCAGGCCGATAGAGATCGCAAATCTCTTACTCTCGGACACTTGGCATGCTTATCAACATCAGCACTACCGCCTCCGTAGCAAGCACTCCAAGCACTGTCAGCTCGACGGCTGCCGCGACCAAGGAAAGCACAAGCAGCGCAGGCGGCACGACCGTCAACATGCACGCTGATTCCAATGGTGCGGCAGGTGTAAGTGGCGGTGGCGGTGGCCAAGCCTCCTCGCTCTCGAAGGAGTCCGATACCGTCAAAGAGTTGAAGAAGCAGATCGAGCAGTTGCAAAAGCAGCTTCAAGCGCAGCAGCAAGCCTTGCAGAAAGCTCAGTCCAGCAACCAGAGTGCAGAAGCCAAAGCGGCGGCAGTAGCGGCGGCGCAGATGCAGATCGCCGGCACTGCGGCGGCGTTGCAGACAGTGACTTCCGCACTGTTGCAGGCAGTCACCGATGAGGGCAACAGCACGTCGGGTTCGATGGTTAGTACCACCGCCTGATACTGGCAACAGTGTGTTGAGTCGCAGCCTTCACTGTCGATTCAACACACTTTCTCCCGCTCCCACCGTCAAGCGATACACATCCACCAGCGCCCACGCTCCCAGCAGCGCCACGCCGACGAACGCCACGCGAAAATCCCCGACCTGTGCCTGCATCTCATGCCCCTGCAGGGTCATGGATGCTCGTAGCAGCAGCGCCGCCACCGTTACGCCCATCCCCATGGCCAGCTGGAATGACATGCTGAACAGTGCCGAGGCCTCACTCATGCGCGGTTTGGGCACATCCGCGAAGCCGATCGAGTTGTAGCAGGTGAACTGCATCGAGCGGGACAACCCTCCCACAAATAACACGGCCGCGATCAGCACAAATGGGGTCTGCACCGTGAAAAGCGCGCAAGCGGCTATCGACACCACGCCGATTATCCCGTTCACCAGCAAGACCCGGCGAAACCCATAGCGGCGCATGATGGCCGTGGTGAACGGCTTCATCGCCAGATTGCCAGCGAATACCGCCAGCACCAGCAAGCCTGCGTCCACCGGGGACAAGCCAAAGGCGACTTGAAACAGCAGCGGCAGCAGGAACGGCAGGGCGCTGATGGCCAGGCGAAACAGCGAGCCGCCATAGATGCTCACACGAAATGTATCGATGGACAGGGTCTCGAGCGGCAATAACGGGTCGCTGGCATGGCGGCAATGGTGCACGGCCCACACTGCCAGCGCGATGCCTGCCGCGACCAGCACGGCGCCTGGAATAAGGCGTTCACCGGTCTGGTTACCCAGCCATTCCAGCCCGCCCAGCAGGGCCACACAGGCGCCTGCCAGCAGTACAAAACCCTTGGCATCGAACTGGCGCACGCTGGCTTCACGGTCTTCCGGTACAAGCCATAGTGCGGCGGCCAATGCCAGCGCACCCAGCGGCAGATTCACGTAGAAGATCCATGGCCACGATGCATGCGTCACGATCAAGCCGCCGACCAGCGGCCCCAGAATCGGCGCGACCAGGCCGGGCCAGGTAATGATCGCGATCATTTTCACCAAGTCTTTCTTATCCGTATTACGCAGCACGGCCAGGCGCCCCACGGGCACCATCAATGCGCCGCCGATGCCCTGCAGGACGCGGGCGAACACGAACATCTCGATACTTTGGCTGAGCCCGCAGAGCAGCGAAGCGAGGGTGAACAGGATGATTGCGCCAGCGAATACCCGGCGCGCACCAAAGCGGTCGGCGACCCAGCTGGACAGCGGTATGAAGATCGCCACGGCGAGGATATAGACAGTGATGCCGATGTTCATGTCGACCGGTGTCACGCCAAAGGCCGATGCCATGGTTGGCAGCGCGGTGGCGATAACCGTGGCGTCGAGGTTCTCCATGAAGAAGGTCACGGCGACCACCAGGGCGATCAGACTGGTTTGTAGGCTGAGGCGGTTTTGCGCGGCGGAATCTGGAGTGGCTGAGCTCACCGGTGCTGCCCTTTTTCAGTGAACGGTTTGATGAAGAAGGCTGACCAACTGCCTGATGCGCCGCGCACGATAAACGGGCGGCGTTAAGATGAGCGAATCCTTCATGGTTTGTCCACGTCTTGTTACTTGTGGACTACTCAATTACCCACAAAATTTATTGGTTTGCAGCAACAATTTTTCTTGTTGGACACCTCCCGCTCCCAGGCAGCACAGTTGCCGCCACTGACGCTCGCCCTGACGGGCCAACAATAAAAAACCGAGCCGACTGCACGCCACTTCCTGCTGTGAACCCTTTGTTCACATCCTGCTGTAATGGCGCCGCAGCGCGCACTTAAGGACCTCTCCGCCATGCAAACTGTTGTGAACTTATGGCCGTTGATCGGCGTACTTGTGATCGTGGTTGGCTTTGTTTTGCGTTTCAATCCGCTGTTGGTGGTCACCGCCGCAGCTATCGCCACCGGGCTCGCTGCCCACTTCCCGCTGGAGAAAATCCTCGCCACTATGGGGGATGGTTTCCTACAGACTCGCGCCCTGCAATTGATCCTGTTGTTGCCCCTCGCCGTCATCGGTTTGCTGGAGCGCCACGGCTTGCGCCTGCACGCGCAGAACTGGATTGCGCGGTTTGAGCGCGCCACGGTCGGACGCCTGCTGATCATCTATCTGTTTGTACGCGAATCCACTGCAGCCATGGGCTTGACCAGCCTCGGCGGGCACCCGCAGATGGTGCGCCCGCTACTGGCCCCGATGGCCGAAGGCGCGGCGGAAAAGCGCTACGGCAAACTGCCGGACAAACTGCGTCACAAGGTGTTGGCCATGTGCGCCGCCACCGATAACGTCGGCCTGTTTTTTGGTGAGGACATCTTCGTCGCCTTTGGTGCGATTGCGTTGATGCATACCTTCCTGCTCGGTTCGGGGATTGATGTGGAGCCGCTGCACATTGCGGTGTGGGGTATTCCTACGGCGATTTGCGCCTTTATCATTCACGCGCTCCGACTTCATCGGTTTGACCGAAGACTAACCCGCGAGATGACGACCGCCGCGACCCCTGTGGAGGCCGCGCTATGATCATCTCTATCCAATACCTGTACTGGCTCGCCGGGGTCCTGCTGCTGATCACCGCCGGCATGATCCTGTTGGATCGAACCCATCCCAAGCGCTGGTCCAGCGCACTGTTCTGGCTGCTGTTCGCCATCCCGTTCCTGGTGGGGGAGCGCCTGCCCTCGGTGGTGGTCGGTGCGGGAGTGGTGGTGATGGCGCTGATCGCCGGCCTGGGCGGCGTCGGCCGTGGCACCCAGGCTGAGTTGCATGACAAGGCTTCGCGCGCCAGTGCCGGCCGCCTCGGGCACAAGCTGTTTATCCCGGCGCTGGCGATCCCCCTGACCACCGTGATCGGTTCGGTCTTGCTCAAGCACACCCAGATTGGCGGGGTACCGCTGCTGGATCCGAAAAACACCACCTTCGTGTCCCTCGGCATCGGCTGCCTGATCGCCCTCGGCCTGGCGTGCTGGCTGACCCGTGATACCCCGGTGCAAGCCTTGCGCGAATCCCGGCGACTCACCGAGGCCCTGGGCTGGGCCATGGTGCTGCCGCAGATGCTGGCGATGCTTGGCCTGCTGTTCAATGAAGCCGGTGTCGGCACGGCTGTCGCCCATGTCACCACCACCTACATCAACCTGGATTTCAAGTTGGTGGCGGTCATGGTGTACGTGTTGGGCATGGCGCTGTTTACGGTGATCATGGGCAATGGCTTCGCGGCGTTCCCGGTGATGACCGGGGGCGTCGGCGTGCCGGTGCTGGTGGGTATCTACGGCGGTAACCCGGCGGTGATGGCCGCCATCGGTATGTTCTCCGGCTACTGCGGTACGCTGATGACGCCGATGGCGGCCAACTTCAATATCGTGCCGGCGGCGTTGCTGGAGTTGCCGGACAAGAACGCGGTGATCAAGGCGCAACTGCCGACCGCGTTGATGATGCTGGTGGTCAATATTGTCCTGCTTTATGTGTTGATGTGAGGCGACGATGCGAACTGTATTGCTGACGGGGTTCGAGCCCTTTGATCAAGACCTAGTGAATCCTTCCTGGGAAGCGGTGCGCCAGTTGGATGGCGTGCAACTCGATGATGATGTGCGCATTGTTGCGCGCCGATTGCCCTGTGCGTTTGCCACGGCGGGTGAATGCCTGCTCCAACTGATCAGTGAACTGCGTCCGGCGATGGTCATCGCCACTGGGTTGGCCCCCGGGCGCAGCGAAATATCCATCGAGCGGGTGGCGATCAACGTCAACGATGCACGCATCCCCGATAATCTGGGGGAGCAGCCCATCGACACGGCGGTGGTGGTCGGCGGCCCGGCGGCGTACTTTTCGACGCTGCCGATCAAGGCCATGGCCAGGGCGGTGCGCGAGGCAGGGATTGCGGTGTCGGTATCGCAGACGGCGGGCACATTCGTGTGCAACCAGGTGTTCTACCGCTTGCAGCACGAACTCGCGGGCACCGGTGTACGCAGTGGTTTTATCCACGTGCCGAACCAGCTGGGAGCGGGCCTGGTCGATGGGCTGCGCACCGCGGTGTCGACGGCGTGGAATACCCCGGTGGATGTGCTGGAAGTGGGCGGTCAGGTGAGTTGACGTCCCACGGGTGCGATAACCTCGACTACAGTTCAGCTACATTCCTGTGTTGGATAATCGCCATGATCAAGTGCCCGAAATTCGTGTCTGTTGCGCTTTCGCTTGTGTTGTTTGCCGCTGGCGGTATGGCCCTGGCTGATCCAGGCAATGGCAAGGGGCAAGGCAACGATAAAGGCAATGGTCACGGCGGACAGGGGCATGACAAGCCCAAGGGCAAGGGTGCAGCAGGCAGTCGCGGCCCCAGTGTAGACCGTGGCAGCGTGCTGAATGTGTTGGGCGGTTATCGCGACTACTGGAGCCCGGGGCCCGCCTTGCCGCCTGGCATCCAGAAGAACCTGGCCCGCGGCAAGCCGCTGCCGCCGGGCATTGCCAAGAAACTGGACGGGCGTTTGTTGGGCCGCTTGCCCCATTACGATGGGTACGAGTGGCAGCAGGCGGGCACCGACTTGATACTGGTGGCCATCGCGACGGGCATCATCTACGAAGTCCTCAATGGCGCCCTCGATTGAGCTGGCGGTGTCGCCCGCATGGCGCTCGACGCCGCCGTGTTATTGCCGGCGTCGTTGGCGTTTACAAGCCGCCAGGTGATCCGTAGATTGCATTGCGTCGATTATTCGTTTCAGCTCACGAGGAAACCCCGCAGTGTCCATCCGAGGTTCAGCCGTATTTGCCCGCCCTTACCGCGCCTTTCTGTTCGATATGGATGGGACTCTGCTCAATTCGATTGCCGCGGCCGAGCGGGTATGGAGTATCTGGGCTGAACGCCATGGGCTGGAGGTGGCGACGTTCCTGGCCACGATCCATGGCGCCCGGGCGATCGACACCATCACGCGCCAGGCCTTGCCCGGCGTCGACCCGGAGGTTGAAGCGCAGTGGATTACCGAGGCTGAAATCAATGATGTGCAAGGTGTCGTTGCGATTGCCGGTGCCGTCGAGTTTCTGAACCGCTTGCCCGGCGATCAGTGGGCGCTGGTCACCTCTGCACCCAGGGAACTGGCGTTGCGTCGACTGCAAGCGGCAGGTATTACACCGCCAGCGGTGCTGGTCACGGCTGAAGACGTGGCTATCGGCAAGCCGAACCCTGCCTGTTATGTGCTCGGTGCGCAGCGCCTGGGGGTGTCGACGCAGGATTGCCTGGTGTTTGAGGATGCGACGGTGGGGATCCGTGCAGGGGAGGCGGCTGGCGCGGATGTGATGGTCGTGACCTCGACGCACCTCAAGCCCATGGCGACGGAGCATCCTTCGATCGATGGGTATGAACAGCTGCAGGTGCAACGCAGCGCTGATGGCTTGCTGTACTTGGCGCGCGCGACGGGCTGACGCAGCAAGGCCGAGCCGGCTACCGGACTCGGCCTGTTTCGCGGGTGGCTGGATCAGGCGACGCCTGCATTCGATCACTGCGCATGCCTTGGCGTGACAGCACCATCTCCCTGAGAATCTCGTTGGCGAGCCGGGCAATCGCTTCGGCACCGCGATAATGCGCGCGCACGATTCCGGTGATTGCGAAGTGGTCGGTCTCCGGACCGCTGAGCACGGCCGAGAGGGTGCCGTCGGCGTGCAGCGTACAGGTGACCGTGTAGCTGGGCAGGCGGGCTGCCAATTCAGATTCGATTTGGGTTTTAGTGAGCGTGTCCATCTGTACCGGCACCTTCTACTGACTGTGCAAACACACCCAAGGATAGGTCCTGCTGCGAGGCTGTAAATACCAGCGATCTGAAAGCGAATCGGGGGTGGGCGTCAGCGTACGGTTTTGCGCACGATGCGTTGGCACAACTTGCGCTGCACGGCTATCTGGATGGGTTTGAGGCAGAACATGAACAGGTAGCCACACAGCAGCAGTACCAGGTCCAGCCGCGAACGGGGCGCTTCGGCGCCCTCTATTTCAAGCTTCAGGCCATATTCCAAGCCGACAAAGACCAGCCCCGTCAGCAGGGCGATCATCCAGGATCTGGAGAAAAATGGCTGGGCATTGCCTGGCAGCATCGACGTGCTCCTAAGTGCACACGGATGGCGGGATATCAGTCAGAGGATTCGGTTGCAAAGGGTGTAATAAGTTCCAGGCGTGAAGATAGTTTCATCTTGATGCATGGATGGGCATGCGGCAAAAAGCGCTTCGCGCAACAGAGACAAAAGCAGACCAAAGAGGTTTTCGCCAGCCGTTACAGTGAACGAAAGGGCTGGCTACTGAGGGCGCTTCAAGGCGTCTGGTTTTTGTCCGGAGCGGACAGACCGGCCTGGATGCGCTGGTAAATCTCCTCGCGATGCACGGCAACATCCTTGGGTGCGTTGATGCCGATTCGTACTTGCTGGCCGCTGACGCCCAGGATGGTGATCGTAATGTCATCACCGATGTTTATGCTTTCACCGACTTTGCGGGTGAGTATAAGCATGGACTTCTCCTTGATTACTTTTAAGGACACATGTTCAGACAGGGCAGGTGTCGTATGTGTGTAGCTTACTGCTAAGCGCGTCCCTGTGACTGCCTCTTTTAGGACGCATAGAGGCGACATTAATTCCCATGGCGGCATCATACAGGTCTGGGATACATCATTCGCATTGTTTAAGCCAACGTTTATGACGGCCAGAATAGACAGTGAATGATAAAGTCGCCTCTTTATCCGTTGAAGGAGCAGGGCAGTGCGTAAAGTAGCGATGGCAATTGCGGTGTTGGCATTGGCCGGTTGCGGTGAAGGCAAAAGCGTCGATGCCCCCAAGGCCAAGCTTGCCGTAACCGAAAGCCAGCCACAAACCGGCGCGATTGCTGCCCAGGAATGGGACCTGCGAGTAGGCCCGCCGGACCACAAGCTGCAGGCAATCACCGACCTGACCGCCTGGTTGCTCGAACACGGGTTCAGTTTTTACATCGTGAAGGTCGACGGCAAGGACGAAGTGCTGCTGGGGCCATTTGCAACCAGGGCCGAGGCCGAGGCCAAGCAGACGCTGCTCAACGAGAAGATGGCGCGGGCCAAGAAAACTGACACGGTGTCCGAGATCATCGAGCACAAGGCCGCGCAGTAACCGCTGATTGGGCGGCATTGCCGCCCCTGTTCAACCGCAGGCTTTCAGGTTAACCGGGCCGACAAACTCATTGCCGCGCCCCATCACGCACGCCACCGTTTGGTTCCGCTGGCGCTCCCAGGCTTGTACCGGATAGGTCTTGTTCCAGGCTTCGTACAACTGGCGATCCTGTTTCGACAGGCGCAAGCCGTACTGCTTGCTCATGTAGAAATACGTGCGTGCGATCATCCCGCGAATGGACGGGCGCGGCATGACCTTCTTGGCCTTGAAATCCACCTGGGTCAGGCACGAACCGTACTGCCCGCTTTGCACCGGCAGCCAGCCAAAACTGAAGTTACTTCGATCTCCATTGACCTCGCCGATGCTCGGCACCAGGTTGTGCAGATCCGCTTCGGCACGCTTGAATACGTCGTCATGGCGGGTGCAGTTCTTGCGTCCACCGTCCTGCCAGCACTGGCGCTGATGTCCGATCTGCCAGGCCGGAACAATGTGCTCCCACTCGATGCGCGCGGCACGGTTGGCGTTTTTGCGTGGGATGTAGCCGCAGGCTTTCAGGTCAACGCGGTTGCCGGTGTATTTGCAGCCGCAATAGAACTCGGTGGATTGTGGCGCGTACAGCTTCCAGGCGACCTTTTTGGCTTCGCTGAAGGTTCGGGGCGCCTGGGCATGGGCAGTGACAGCAAAAAGCAGGCAGCACACTGCAATAAAACGGGCACTCATTGAATCAATCTTCCTTCGGCACAACCCAGAAAATCTGCACGCCGCCGTCATCCCGATAGGCGAGGGTGACGTTGTCGTTCTCCGCGATTTCCTCCAGCAAGCGCTGCCACTCGTCTTCTGGCTCGTCCGGCAAGCGGAAGATCAAGGCTGCCTTGGCTTTTTGGGCGTTGGTGGAGTTGATGATCTTTTGCACACGAATGGCCAGGCGTTCGTAGGCATCAGGTGGGGTTAGGGCTGCGGAAGAGGACTTTGCCACGGAGTGTTCCTTAATAAGCTGTACGTGCATACAGTATTTAACTGTAGGCAATTTCGCAACTGCTTAAAATTCAATAAGTTCGTCTGACGGCAATTTAGGCGAGTTGATGTAAGGCGGGGAGGTGTTGGTTGCGGGATTTACGCAGGAGGTAGAGGCGGGTAAACCCGCCCCTACAGAGATGTCAGCAGGAATCAATATTCCCAGAACATCCGTTGCAGTTCTTTGCTGTCCTGGGTCTTGGTCAGGGCGACCATTGCCAGAATCCGCGCTTTCTGCGGGTTCAGGTCGAGGGCGGCGACCCAGTCGTATTTGTCGTCCGGCTGTTCGGCATTACGCAGCACCATGCCCCCGGCATTTACGTGGGAAGAACGGATGATCTGCACACCTTGTTTGCGCAATTCCACCAGCGCAGGAACCACTTTGGACGACACCGAACCATTGCCGGTGCCGGCGTGGATGATGGCTTTGGCGCCAGCCTGGGCCAGTGCCTTGTAGGCGGTGTCGCTCACGTTGCCGTAGCCGTAGGCGATTTCAACATCGGGCAGGCTCTTGATGTTCTTGATGTCGAACTCCGAGTCCATGGTGTGACGCTTGGCCGGCAGGCGGAACCAGTAGGACTTGCCTTCAACGACCATGCCCAGCGGGCCCCATGGGCTCTTGAAGGCTTCGGTCTTGATATTGATCATCTTGCTGACGTCGCGACCCGATTGGATCTCGTCGTTCATGGTCACCAGTACGCCTTTGCCGCGTGCGTCCTTGCTGCCGGCCACGGCGACGGCGTTGTACAGGTTGAGCATGCCGTCGGCCGACATGGCGGTGCCTGGGCGCATGGAGCCGACCACCACGATAGGCTTGTCGGTTTTTTCCACCAGGTTCAGGAAGTAGGCGGTCTCTTCCAGGGTGTCGGTACCGTGGGTGATCACGATGCCGTCCACGTCCTTGCTGTCGGCCAGTTCGGCGACGCGGCGACCCAGTTGCAGCAGGTTCTCGTTGTTGATGCTTTCGGACGCAATTTGCATCACTTGCTCGCCACGCACATTGGCGATCTGGCTAAGCTCAGGAACACCGGCGATCAATTGCTCGATACCGACTTTGGCAGCCTGGTACGTCGCACTGTTGGCGGCGCTGGCGCCGGCGCCGGCAATGGTGCCGCCGGTGGCGAGGATCACCACGTTGGACAGTTTGGTCTTGGATTCAACCTCCTTTGCCTGGGCGGCAACGGGGAATAGCAGCAGAAGGGCCAACGCCCCCGGAACAAAGTTCTTCAATGCAGATTTCATTATTTTTCTCTCTGGTTTTTGATGAGTGCTGTAGCAGGTTCATCTAGAACACCTGGGCATTGCTGAATGCCTCCAGGCGCTGTGTAGGAGCAGGATCTGTACCATGCCTAATATGTTCGAGCATATAAATTAACTTGTTGATATATATAAATTTTTAGTGATTGAGCGATGAGGTTTTGCTTGCTGGATGTCCGGCTTTCCGAACAACCTGAGGTGTGGCGTTCGGTTGTCCGAAAGTTATGACGAAAGAATCCTGAGTGCCGCGCCAAAACCTGTCGTTTCAGAGAACGACCGAACGTGGCAGATGTTTAAGAGCGGCCTTCGCAGGACGGGAGAGCCGGGGCTGGAGGTCTTGCATGAAAGGCCATGTTCTACCGTTGACAAATCTCGACAAGGTTCTCATAGTTTGGCTAACGCAAACGTTTGCTAGATGTTTCATGAGACCCTTGATTAGAGTCTCCTGTCAGCTCGTATCAGCCACCCGGGTGGGAGGGCCGCCGAAGCACACTTCGGTGCACGCGTTGCTCACAATAATCATAAGATCGGAGTGAACCCATGAAGCTGCCATTCGCTGGACGTCTTCTTGCTGTCGCTGTGCTTGCTGCCGCATCCGCCGCCTTACCTTTCTCCCCTGCATTCGCTGATGACGCTGCCGCCAAACCCAAGGTCGGCCTGGTGATGAAATCCCTCGCCAACGAATTTTTCGTGACCATGCAGGACGGTGCCAAGGCGTATCAGAAAGATCACGCCGCCGATTTCGACATGATCACCAACGGCATCAAGGACGAAACCGATACCAGCGCGCAAATCGGTATCGTCAAGCAGATGATCCTGGCCAAGGTCAATGCCATCGTTATCGCGCCTGCTGACTCCAAGGCACTGGTAAAAGTGCTGGAGGATGCCTCTAAAGCCGGGATCAAGATCGTCAACATCGATAACCGCCTGGACCCGGACGTGCTGAAAAGCAAAAACCTCGATATTCCCTTCGTCGGCCCCGACAACCGCAAAGGCGCCAAACTGGTGGGCGACTACCTGGCCAAGCAACTGGCTGCCGGCGACAAGGTCGGCATTATCGAAGGCGTACCGACCACCACCAACGCCCAGCAGCGCACCGCGGGCTTCAAGGATGCGATGGACGCTGCCGGTATGAAGATCGTTTCCACCCAATCCGGCAACTGGGAAATTGACCAGGGCCAGAAAGTGGCCTCGGCCATGCTGAGCGAACACCCGGACCTCAAGGCGCTGCTGGCCGGTAACGACAACATGGCCCTGGGCGCAGTCTCCGCCGTACGTGCTGCAGGCAAGGCCGGTAAGGTGCTGGTGGTGGGTTACGACAACATCGACGCCATCAAGCCGATGCTGCAGGACGGTCGTGTGCTGGCGACCGCCGACCAGGCGGCTGCGCAGCAAGCGGTGTTCGGTATCCAGAACGCCCTCAAGCTGGTCAAGGGTGAGAAAGTCGATGCCAAGGACGGCATGATCGAAACCCCGGTCGAACTCGTCCTCAAGAAGTAATCCTGGCAGCACCCAACAGCGTCCGCCCGTCCTGGGCGGACGCCTGGAGATTTTCCTATGTCATCTTCCGCTCCGAACGCTGTCCTCTCGGTCAGCGGTATCGGTAAGACCTATGCCCAACCGGTTCTGGCCGACATTACCCTCACGCTTAACCGTGGTGAAGTACTGGCGCTGACCGGTGAAAACGGCGCGGGCAAGAGTACCTTGTCGAAGATCGTCGGCGGGCTGGTCACCCCGACCACCGGGCACATGCAATTCCAGGGGCAGGATTACCGTCCGGCCAGCCGTACCCAGGCTGAAGCGTTGGGCGTGCGCATGGTCATGCAGGAACTCAATCTGCTGCCGACGCTGACCGTGGCCGAAAACCTGTTTCTGGATAACCTGCCCAGCCACTGTGGCTGGATCAGCCGCAAGCAATTGCGCAAAGCCGCGATCGAGGCCATGGCCCAGGTCGGCCTGGACGCCATCGACCCGGACACTCTGGTCGGTAGCCTCGGCATCGGCCATCAACAGATGGTCGAGATCGCCCGCAACCTGATCGGCGACTGCCATGTGCTGATCCTCGACGAGCCCACCGCGATGCTCACGGCCCGCGAAGTCGAGATGCTGTTTGAGCAAATCACCCGCCTGCAGGCCCGGGGCGTGGCGATCATTTATATTTCGCACCGGCTCGAAGAACTGGCCCGTGTCGCCCAGCGCATTGCGGTATTGCGCGACGGCAAGCTGGTCTGCGTCGAGCCGATGGCCAATTACAACAGCGAACAACTGGTCACCTTGATGGTGGGCCGGGAGCTGGGAGAACACATCGACCTGGGGCCGCGCAACATCGGCGGCCCAGCCCTGACCGTGAAGGGCCTGACCCGCTCGGACAAAGTCCGCGACGTATCCTTTGAAGTGCGTGCCGGTGAGATATATGGCATCTCCGGCCTGATCGGCGCCGGTCGTACAGAGTTACTGCGGCTTATCTTCGGTGCCGACCTGGCCGACAGCGGCACTGTAGCTTTGGGTTCGCCGGCCCAGGTGGTGAATATTCGCTCGCCGGTGGATGCCGTGGGTCATGGCATTGCCCTGATCACCGAGGACCGCAAGGGCGAAGGGCTGCTGCTGACCCAGTCGATTAGTGCGAATATCGCACTGGGCAACATGCCGGAAATTTCCGCTGGCGGCCTGGTCAATAGCCGCGATGAAACTGCCTTGGCCAAGCGCCAAATCGATGCCATGCGGATCCGCAGTTCCAGCCCGGCGCAATTGGTGTCCGAACTGTCCGGTGGCAACCAGCAGAAAGTGGTGATCGGCCGCTGGCTGGAGCGCGACTGCTCGGTGATGCTGTTCGACGAGCCCACCCGTGGCATTGATGTCGGTGCCAAGTTCGATATTTATGCCTTGCTGGGTGAATTGACTCGCCAGGGCAAGGCGCTGGTGGTGGTGTCCAGCGACCTGCGTGAACTCATGCTGATCTGCGACCGCATCGGCGTGCTGTCCGCCGGGCGCTTGATCGAGACCTTCGAGCGCGACAGCTGGACCCAGGACGAATTGCTCGCCGCCGCCTTTGCCGGCTATCAGAAACGTGATGCGCTGCTCAACGACGCAGTGCTTAGGGATACCCCATGAAACTAACAACTTCCCCCGGTAAAACCGGCGGCAACTTCTACGGCCTGGGCACCTACCTGGGGCTGGCCGGTGCATTGCTGGCGATGATCGCGCTGTTTTCGGTGCTCAGTGATCACTTCCTGTCCTATGACACGTTCAGCACCCTGGCCAACCAGATTCCTGACCTGATGGTGCTGGCGGTGGGCATGACCTTCATCCTGATCATCGGCGGTATCGACCTGTCGGTGGGCTCGGTATTGGCGTTGGCGGCATCGGCGGTCAGCGTGGCGATTCTCGGGTGGGGCTGGAGTGTCTTGCCGGCTGCCTTGCTCGGCATGGGCTGCGCCGCGTTGGCCGGCACTATTACCGGCTCGATCACGGTGGCCTGGCGCATTCCATCGTTTATCGTGTCCCTCGGCGTGTTGGAAATGGCCCGTGGCGTCGCGTACCAGATGACCGGCTCGCGCACGGCCTATATCGGCGATTCGTTTGCCTGGCTGTCCAACCCGATCGCCTTCGGCATTTCGCCGTCGTTTATCATCGCTTTGCTGGTGATCATTGCCGCCCAGCTGGTATTGACCCGCACCGTATTCGGTCGTTACCTGATCGGTATCGGCACCAACGAAGAAGCCGTACGCCTGGCCGGGATCAATCCCAAGCCGTACAAGATTCTGGTGTTCAGTCTTATGGGCCTGCTGGCCGGTGTGGCGGCGCTGTTCCAGATTTCGCGCCTGGAAGCGGCAGACCCGAATGCCGGTGCCGGCCTCGAGCTGCAAGTGATCGCCGCAGTGGTGATCGGCGGCACCAGCCTGATGGGCGGGCGTGGTTCGGTGATCAGTACCTTCTTCGGTGTGTTGATTATTTCGGTATTGGCCGCCGGCCTGGCGCAGATCGGTGCCACGGAGCCCACCAAGCGCATCATCACCGGTGCCGTGATCGTGATCGCCGTGGTCCTGGATACTTATCGCAGCCGTCGTGCCAGTCGGCGAGGCTGAACCATGGCAACGATCAAGGATGTGGCCGCGATTGCAGGTATTTCCTACACCACCGTGTCCCATGTGGTGAACAAGACGCGCCCGGTGAGCGAGCCGGTACGGATCAAGGTTGAAGCGGCGATCAAACAGCTCGACTACGTGCCCAGTGCCGTCGCGCGTTCGCTCAAGGCCAAGACCACGGCCACCATCGGATTGCTGGTGCCCAACAGCCTCAACCCGTATTTTGCCGAGCTGGCCCGGGGCATCGAGGATTATTGTGAGCGTAACGGCTACTGCGTGATTCTCTGCAACTCCGACGACAACGCGGAAAAACAACGCAGCTATTTGCGGGTGTTGCTGGAGAAGCGCGTCGATGGCTTGATCGTGACTTCGGTAGGCGGTGATGACAGCGGCCTCGCCGCAGGCTTGAGCGCCGTGCGCACGCCCATGGTGATTGTCGACCGGGCTCTGGATGGCATCGATGTCGACCTGGTACGCATCGACCACGAGGAGGGCGCCTACCTGGCGACCCGGCACTTGCTTGAGCTGGGGCATCGGGACATCGCCTGCATCGGCGGCCCGGCCCACACCCGCGTCGCGCAAATGCGCCTGGCGGGTTACCAGCGTGCGCTCCATGAAGCCGGTGTGGCGGTGGTGGCCGATCGCATCCAGGAAAGCGACTTCACCAGCACCGGCGGTTATGCTGCTGCCGTGCAATTGCTGGCGCAGAACCCGCCCAGCGCGATTTTTGCCAGCAACGACATGATCGGCTTCGGCGTGTTGCGCGCGGCGGCGGAGCGCAATATCCGCGTGCCCGGTGAACTGTCGGTGATCGGTTTCGATGACATTCAAATGGGCCGCTACGTGTACCCGGCGCTGACCACGGTCGGGCAGTCGATCCTGCAACTGGGCGAGACCGCGGCCGAGCTTTTACTGCGACGAATTGCAACCCCCCAACTGCCGATCGATCAACGCATCGTGACGCCGAGCATCGTGTTGCGTGAATCGACGGCGCCCGTCGCCGGTGTGTTCGCCCAATACCGCTGAACCGAATTGATGAGTACTGATGTATGCCAGCAAAAGTAGTGGTAATAGGCAGCTTGAACATGGACCTGGTCACCCGCGCGAGTCGGCTGCCCCGTGCCGGTGAGACCCTGGTCGGCCAGACGTTTTCCACGGTGCCTGGCGGCAAGGGCGCCAACCAGGCAGTGGCCTCGGCGCGACTGGGTGCGGATGTGGCAATGATCGGCTGTGTCGGTAGCGATGCCTATGGCACTGAACTGCGTGGCGCCTTGCTGGTGGAAGGTATCGATTGCCAGGCGGTGAGCACCGTGGACGGTTCCAGTGGCGTGGCCTTGATTGTGGTGGACGACAGCAGCCAGAACGCGATTGTGATCGTTGCCGGCAGCAACGGCGAGCTGACACCCGCCTCACTGCAGGCGTCCGATGCGGTGCTGCAGGCTGCCGATGTGATTATCTGCCAGCTGGAAGTGCCGATGGATACCGTGGGCTACACCCTCAAGCGCGGTCGTGAACTGGGCAAGACCGTGATCCTCAACCCGGCGCCGGCCAGCGGCCCGTTGCCCGCCGACTGGTACGCCTCGGTCGACTACCTGATTCCCAACGAAAGCGAAGCCAGCGCACTGAGCGGCGTGACAGTCGACTCCCTCGACAGTGCCAAGGTCGCGGCGACACGGTTGATCCAGGCGGGAGCTGGCAAAGTCATTATTACCCTGGGTGCCCAAGGTGCGTTGTTTGCCGATGGCCAGGGCTTTGAGCACCTGGTGGCGCCCAAGGTCAAGGCGGTGGATACCACCGCTGCCGGCGATACCTTTGTCGGTGGTTTTGCCGCAGCACTGGCCAGTGGCAAAAGTGAAGCCGAGGCCATCCGTTTCGGCCAGGTCGCGGCAGCCTTGTCAGTCACCCGTGCTGGTGCGCAACCCTCCATTCCTACGCTGCATGACGTTCAAGGTTTTGTGCTTTTATGAAAAAGACGCCTCTGCTCAATATCGCCTTGTCGCGGTTGATCGCATCCCTGGGCCATGGTGACATCCTGGTGATCGGCGACGCCGGCCTGCCAGTGCCGCCCGGGGTCGAGTTAATCGACCTGGCGCTGACCCAGGGCATTCCCGACTTCATCAGCACCTTGCGTATCGTGCTCAGTGAAATGCAGGTGGAAAGCCACGTGCTGGCGGAAGAAATCCTGCTCAAGCAGCCATCCGCGCTGACGGAGCTGAACGCTTTGGCTGAACAGGCCGCCCTCGGCGAGCGACGTCTGCTCAGCCATGAACAATTCAAGCAACTGAGCCGTAGCGCGCGCGCTGTCGTGCGTACCGGCGAGTGCCAGCCTTACTGCAATATCGCGCTGGTCTCCGGCGTAACCTTCTAGAGTTTCCCAACGACAAGGAGTGTTTTATGCAACGTGGTCTGCCAACCCTGAAAAACCTGTTTCGGAGTGTCCTGCTTTTGTCCGCACTCACTGCTGCCAGCGCCCAAGCGGCGGAAAAAATCGACTTGATCATCGACACTGACCCAGGTGCCGACGACGTGGTGGCCTTGCTCTTCGCCATGGCTTCCCCGGACGAATTGAACATTCGTGCACTGACCACCGTCGCCGGCAACGTGCGCCTGGACAAGACCTCGCGTAACGCGCGCCTGGCCCGCGAGTGGGCCGGGCGTGAAGAAATCCCGGTGTACGGCGGCGCACCCAAGCCGCTGTTGCGCACACCGATCTATGCCGAGAACATCCATGGCAAAGAAGGTATTTCCGGCGTCACCGTCCATGAGCCTAAAAAGGGCCTGGCCGAAGGCAACGCCGTTGATTACCTGATCAAGACCCTGCGTGCGGCCAAGCCTCACAGCATCACCATTGCCATGCTCGGTCCGCAGACCAACCTGGCGCTGGCCTTGACCCAGGACCCGGAAATCACCCAAGGCATCAAGGAAGTGGTGGTGATGGGGGGCGCGCACTTCAACGGCGGCAATATCACCCCGGTTGCCGAGTTCAACCTGTTCGCCGATCCGATTGCAGCCGAGATTGTGCTCAAGAGTGGCGTCAAGCTGACCTACCTGCCGCTGGACGTGACCCACAAGGTGCTGACCAGCGAGGCGCGCCTGAAGAAGATCGCCGACATCAACAACAACGCGAGCAAGGTCGTCGGCGATATTCTCAATGAATACATCAAGGGCGATATGGAACACTACGGCATCCCGGGCGGCCCGGTACATGATGCCACTGTCATCGCCTATCTGCTCAAGCCGTCCTTGTTCACAGGGCGTCAGGCCAATATGGTGGTGGACAGCCGCGAAGGCCCGACCTTCGGCCAGACCATCGTTGATTGGTACGACGGCCTGAAGCAGACAAAAAATGTGTTCTGGGTTGAGAACGGCGACGCCCAGGGCTTCTTCGATCTGCTCACCGAGCGCCTAGCACGCTTGAAGTAACCCGGTCGACGTTCGCCAGCCGGTTCTTATTCGCGCTCGGGGTCTGGTGCCCCCATGTGATCGGCCGGGTATTTTTCGAATACCTGGCCGATGAACGCCTGTGCCGCCTGGGTGCCGAGTTCCTTGACCAGCAGGTCGATACCGATGATTGCCAGTTCCTCCGGGCTTCCTGGGCTGTAGGAACTTTGTCCTTGGGGCCATTTGGCTTTGATGTCGGCTTGGAGCGTTACGGTGGTCATGGAAGTCTCACGGATTGAAATGCTGGGCAATGCGCTGGAACGCGGCTCTAACCGGCGCAGTTAATCATTTTGCGCGGGGTTTGGCACTGCTACTTAGGCATGAAGCAGGTGCTGTGCGACACTGTCCTCCTGTTTAATTGCCGGGGGACCCCGCGTGCAGATCGATTTGAATAACCCCGAGAACCTGACACTGGCCGCCGTGCGTCAACTGATCGCCAGTGCCAGTGATGACGAGCATACCCAGTTGCGTGTAACCAGGGCCGGAATTGCCTACATATCTTCTGGGGTGGTGGGAGGCACTGACATCGATGGCCTGCTGTTCCGCCTGGAGACCTGGGCCAAGGGTTCCGGTTATGTCGGCAATGTCGCGGCCAGCGACGAGGTCTGGGTTACACAGATTTTCAATGCGCTGAAGCAGAACTGGCCGAAGCCGCCGTTTGATTACATCGACGTCTACTGATTGCGCTCATATTTGGTCACGATTGATCGGGCGAATGCCTGCTGATAGTCGGGCAGACTTACCTATCGGCGGTTTACGTTTTGAAACCTATCAGCCAGACCGCTGTCGCACGATCTCTGTTCATTTTTCAATAGGAGGCTTCATGCCTTGGAAGCTCGCATCATTCGGTACTTTGTTGGCAGCACTCGCGTTGGCGGGTTGCAGCACCCCGGGTGCCTCTGAGCCAGCCAAAGACGCCGCCGTGACCGATGCCGGTCATAGCCGCTGTGAGTCGAAGGCCGCCGAATTCAGCATTGGCCAGAAAGCCTCGCCGCAGTTGCTGGAGCAGGCCCGTACCCGTGCTGGCGCACAGAACGCGCGGATCCTCAAGCCCAACGATATGATCACGCTGGAATACCGCTCCGACCGCCTGAACCTGAACACCGATGACAACCTGGTGATCACACGCGTTAATTGCGGCTGATCGTTTCCAGGCTTTTGCAACGCCCATAAAAAACCCCGTCACATGGACGGGGTTTTTTTAGCTCAGCGGAGAATTACTCGCCGCGAACCTGTGCAGCTTGCATACCCTTTTGGCCTTTCTCAGCCACGAAGGAAACGGTTTGGCCTTCTTTCAGGCTTTTGAAACCGTCGCTTTCGATAGCTTTGAAATGTACGAACAGGTCGTCACCGCCACCTTGAGGAGTGATGAAGCCGAAGCCTTTTTCATCGTTGAACCATTTAACGGTGCCGGTTTGGCGATTAGACATGGTGTATCTCCAAGAAACATATATTTTCAGTAGTGCTGTGCTGCTCAGGCCAACTGGGCACACTGGGCTATCATAGTCGAAATGTTCGGCTT
Source organism: Pseudomonas sp. Yb2C2 (assembly GCF_052112325.1). Classification (NCBI taxonomy): domain Bacteria; kingdom Pseudomonadati; phylum Pseudomonadota; class Gammaproteobacteria; order Pseudomonadales; family Pseudomonadaceae; genus Pseudomonas; species Pseudomonas sp. Yb2C2. Next base: position 104,529 of record NZ_JAVAJK010000015.1, read on the forward strand.
GGGAGCCCCCCCAAGGCATTGTTTGCTAATCAATAGCGTTGCGTTTGCTACTTGTGTCGGCTGAAAGCCCCGATCTACGGGGCTTCGGCGCGAAATATCAGCTGGTAAAAAAAGCCGTAAAAGCTGCGTAATTTGTGCGAAATGGCAGTTTTCAGGCTGTTTTCCTGCCAAAACGGCCGTCTGATCAAGGCCCGATCTTACTTTTTCTTCACGACTTTGCAGGACGAAATAGCCGCGACTGCCTTGTTTTTAAGCTCCGGGCTGGCGTTCTGGTTAGTCATGAGCTCTTTGATTTCCGCAGTGCTCAATTCGGCGTTGATCTTGTCGGCGCCACATTCGCAGTGGGCCTTGGCAGTCTTGACGTCTACGTTCTGGCTGGCGGCCGCGCTGCAGTCGCTGACGAAACTGTCACGGGCACCGGCTGGCCAATTGGATGGAGCGGCAGCCTGCGCGCCGAGGGAAAGGAGGCTCAGGGTAGCGGCGAAAGCGAGGGTCGAGGTAAAACGCATCATGGGATGCTCCTTTGATTCGAGGACGAACGGCGATTCTCAGTGGGTTTGAGGTGTGGCGTACAGCTCAAGTTCACTTTTGCAGCTATAAAGGCTGGAATTTGTCTTTGCAGCGGATACTGCCGGCGCGATGACCGTTCATCTGTGCTAGCATCTTCGGCCTGGCTAATTCCGGGCGCGCCATTTGCCGCCTTGCCATGTTTCTTTTCAGCTCACTCCAGTCACTGTGGTTCGATTATCGGTTGGCCGAAAGGCTCCTGCCGCTGTAAGGCAGGCGTTCATCACTGAACGGCCTGGTGTTGGATCTTGTACTGGCTCATCCCAACCCACGTGACCTTTGGTAGGGGTCACCACTAGGAGAGGAGGCGCCATGCCAACTATTACTCTTCCCGACGGCAGTCAACGTTCATTCGATCATTCGGTTTCCGTAGCCGAGGTCGCCGCATCCATTGGTGCTGGCCTGGCCAAGGCCACCGTGGCCGGCAAGGTCGATGGCAAGCTGGTTGACGCCAGCGACCTGATCACCTCCGATGCCAGCCTGCAAATCATCACGCCCAAGGATCAAGAGGGGCTGGAGATCATTCGCCACTCCTGCGCGCACTTGATTGGCCATGCGGTCAAGCAGCTGTATCCGACTGCGAAGATGGTAATCGGCCCGGTCATCGACGAAGGCTTTTATTACGATATCGCCTACGAGCGTCCTTTCACCCCGGACGATCTGGCCGCTATCGAACAGCGCATGCACGCCCTGATCGAAAAAGATTACGACGTCATCAAGAAAGTCACTCCGCGCGCCGAAGTGATCGACGTGTTCACTGCGCGTGGCGAAGACTACAAGCTGCGCCTGGTGGAAGACATGCCGGACGAGCAGGCCATGGGCCTGTACTACCACGAAGAATACGTCGATATGTGCCGTGGTCCCCACGTGCCGAACACGCGCTTCCTCAAGTCCTTCAAGCTGACCAAGCTGTCCGGTGCCTACTGGCGCGGCGACGCGAAGAACGAGCAGCTGCAACGCATCTACGGTACTGCCTGGGCTGACAAGAAGCAGCTGGCCGCCTATATCCAGCGCATTGAGGAGGCCGAAAAACGCGACCACCGCAAGATCGGCAAGCGCCTGAACCTGTTCCACCTCCAGGAAGAAGCGCCGGGCATGGTGTTCTGGCACCCGAACGGCTGGACCCTGTACCAGGTGCTCGAGCAGTACATGCGCAAGGTTCAGCGCGACAACGGTTACCTGGAGATCAAGACCCCACAGGTCGTTGATCGCAGCCTGTGGGAGAAATCCGGGCACTGGGCCAACTACGCCGACAATATGTTCACCACCCAGTCGGAAAACCGCGACTACGCCATCAAGCCGATGAACTGCCCATGCCACGTGCAGGTGTTCAATCAAGGCCTGAAGAGCTATCGCGAGTTGCCGATGCGCCTGGCCGAGTTCGGTGCCTGCCACCGTAACGAGCCATCGGGTGCGTTGCACGGCATCATGCGGGTACGCGGCTTCACCCAGGACGACGCCCACATCTTCTGTACCGAAGAGCAGATGCAGGCCGAATCCGCCGCGTTCATCAAGCTGACCATGGACGTTTATCGTGATTTCGGCTTTACCGAAGTCGAGATGAAGCTGTCCACTCGTCCGGAAAAACGCGTCGGTTCCGACGAACTGTGGGATCGCGCCGAAGCGGCCCTGGCCGCAGCGCTAGACAGTGCGGGCCTTGCGTACGATCTGCAGCCGGGTGAGGGGGCCTTCTACGGGCCGAAGATCGAGTTCTCGTTGAAAGATTGCCTTGGCCGTGTCTGGCAATGTGGTACCTTGCAGCTCGATTTTAACCTGCCGATCCGTTTGGGAGCCGAATACGTCTCCGAAGATAACAGTCGTAAACACCCGGTTATGCTGCACCGGGCGATCCTCGGCTCGTTCGAACGGTTCGTCGGTATCCTGATCGAGCACTACGAGGGTGCGTTCCCTGCGTGGCTGGCTCCGACTCAGGCAGTGATCATGAATATCACTGATAAACAGGCGGATTTTGCTGCTGAAGTTGAAAAAACTCTCAACGAAAGCGGATTTCGTGCCAAGTCCGACTTGAGAAATGAAAAGATCGGCTTTAAAATCCGCGAGCATACTTTGCTCAAGGTTCCCTATCTTTTGGTTATCGGAGATCGGGAAGTCGAGATGCAGACTGTCGCTGTGCGTACTCGTGAAGGTGCTGACCTGGGCTCGATGCCCGTCGCCCAGTTCGCTGAGTTCCTCGCGCAAGCGGTTTCCCGGCGTGGTCGCCCAGATTCGGAGTAATTATTATTAAGCGTGAAATGAGACAAGATAAACGAGCTGCACCGAAAGCCCCGATCAACGAGAATATCTCGGCACGCGAGGTTCGGTTAATTGGCGCTGACGGCGAGCAGATTGGCATCGTCTCGATTGATGAAGCGCTTCGTATTGCAGAAGAGTCCAAGTTGGACCTGGTGGAAATCTCCGCCGATGCAATCCCACCCGTTTGCCGGGTGATGGACTACGGCAAGTCGATCTTCGAAAAGAAGAAGCAGGTTGCCGCGGCGAAGAAGAACCAGAAGCAGATTCAAGTAAAAGAAATCAAGTTTCGTCCAGGGACGGAGGAAGGGGATTACCAGGTAAAACTGCGCAACCTGGTACGTTTCCTGAGTGATGGGGACAGGGCCAAGGTATCCTTGCGATTCCGCGGCCGTGAGATGGCCCACCAGGAGCTGGGGATGGAACTCCTCAAGCGGGTTGAAGCTGACCTGCTCGAGTACGGTTCGGTCGAACAGCATCCTAAGATGGAAGGACGCCAGCTGATCATGGTCATCGCCCCGAAAAAGAAGAAGTAATCAACAGGGCACGGCAGGCCTTCTGATTATGTTTATCAACTGAATGCGGAGTATCCGAACATGCCAAAGATGAAGACTAAAAGTGGTGCTGCTAAGCGGTTTCTGAAAACTGCTAACGGTATCAAGCACAAGCACGCTTTCAAGAGCCACATCCTGACCAAAATGTCGACCAAGCGTAAGCGTCAACTGCGCGGTAGCAGCTTGCTGCATCCGTCTGACGTGGCAAAAGTCGAGCGCATGCTGCGCCTTCGTTAATTTTGGATCAAGAATAGAGGAAGTAACTCATGGCTCGTGTAAAGCGTGGCGTCATTGCCCGTAAACGTCACAAAAAAATTCTGAAACTCGCTAAAGGCTACTACGGCGCGCGTTCACGCGTATTCCGTGTTGCCAAGCAAGCGGTAATCAAGGCAGGCCAATACGCCTACCGCGACCGTCGTCAGAAAAAACGTCAGTTCCGCGCTCTGTGGATCGCTCGTATCAACGCTGGTGCACGTGTTAACGGTCTGTCTTACAGCCGTTTCATCGCTGGCCTGAAAAAAGCGTCCATCGAAATCGACCGTAAGGTTCTGGCTGAACTGGCCGTGAACGAAAAAGCGGTGTTTGCTGCGATTGTCGAGAAAGCTAAAGCCACCTTGGCTTAAGTACCCCCGACAGTCACCCTGGGCTGCGCCTGTAGCCCAAGGTGGTAAACGTCATAAATAGGGGAAGAGCCTTCAAGCTCTTCCCCTATTTTGTATCTGGAGTCTGTACATGGAAAACCTGGACGCGCTCGTCGCTCAAGCTCTTGAGGCTGTGCAAAGCGCTGAAGATATCAATGCCCTGGAGCAAATCCGGGTTCACTACCTTGGCAAAAAGGGTGAATTGACTCAGGTGATGAAGACCCTGGGAAATTTGCCGGCTGAAGAGCGCCCGCAATTCGGCGCGCTGATCAACGTTGCCAAGGAGCGTGTCACAGAGGTGCTCAATGCGCGCAAGGCGACCATGGAGGAGGCCGATCTCGCAGCCAAACTCGCCGCCGAGTCCATTGATGTAACCCTGCCTGGTCGTGGCCAGGCCTCGGGCGGTCTGCATCCGATCACCCGGACTCTGGAACGTATCGAGCAGTTCTTCACCCATATCGGCTACGGCATTGCCGAAGGCCCTGAGGTCGAAGACGACTATCACAACTTCGAGGCGCTCAACATCCCAGGCCATCACCCGGCCCGGTCGATGCACGACACCTTCTATTTCAATGCAAACATGCTGTTGCGCACCCATACCTCCCCGGTACAGGTCCGCACCATGGAAGCGAACAAGCCGCCGATCCGCATTGTCTGCCCAGGCCGTGTGTACCGCAGCGACTCCGATATCACCCACTCGCCGATGTTCCACCAGGTCGAAGGCCTGCTGGTTGATCGCGACATCAACTTCGCCGACCTCAAGGGCACCATCGAAGAGTTCCTGCGAGTGTTCTTCGAGAAAGAGCTGGCGGTGCGTTTCCGTCCATCATTCTTCCCGTTCACCGAGCCATCCGCAGAAGTCGACATGGAATGCGTGATGTGCAGCGGTAAAGGCTGCCGCGTCTGCAAGCAGACTGGCTGGCTGGAAGTGATGGGCTGCGGCATGGTTCACCCCAATGTGCTGCGCATGTCCGGGATCGATCCGGAAGAGTTCTCGGGCTTTGCCTTCGGCATGGGCGTTGAGCGTCTGGCCATGCTGCGTTACGGCGTGAACGACTTGCGTCTGTTCTTCGACAACGACTTGCGGTTCCTCGCGCAATTTCGCTAGTCGTAACGAATCTTTAGGAGAGCAGGATGAAATTCAGTGAACAATGGCTGCGCGGCTGGGTAAGCCCGCAGGTAGATCGCGATGCGTTGGTTGCGCGTCTGTCGATGGCCGGTCTTGAGGTCGATAGCGTTACGCCGGCCGCCGGTGTTTTCAGTGGCGTAGTCGTGGGTGAGGTGCTGAGCACCGAGCAACACCCCGATGCCGACAAATTGCGTGTGTGCCAGGTCAGCAATGGCACGGAAACCTTCCAGGTCGTGTGCGGAGCGCCTAACGTGCGCCCCGGCCTGAAGATCCCGTTCGCCATGATCGGCGCCGAACTGCCGGGCGACTTCAAGATCAAGAAAGCCAAGCTACGCGGTGTCGAGTCCAACGGCATGCTGTGCTCCCAGGCGGAGTTGCAAGTAGGCGAGGGCAATGATGGCCTGATGGAGCTGCCGGCCGATGCACCTGTGGGCCAGGACATTCGTGTCTACCTGGAGCTGGAAGACGCCAGTATCGAGGTCGACCTGACCCCGAACCGTGGCGACTGCCTGTCCCTGGCCGGCCTGGCACGTGAAGTGGGCGCGTTGTACAACGCGCCAGTCACTCGTCCAGTGGTTGCCGCAGTGGCTGCGGTCCACGATGAAGTGCGTCCGATCGAAGTACTGGCACCAAACGCCTGCCCACGCTACCTGGGGCGCGTGATCCGCAACGTTGACCTGTCCAAGCCAACCCCGTTGTGGATGGTTGAGCGTCTGCGCCGCGCCGACGTGCGTAGCATCGACGCTGCCGTTGACATCACCAACTACGTGATGCTTGAGCTGGGCCAGCCGCTGCACGCTTTCGATCTCGCCGAAATCAATGGCGGCATCCGTGTGCGCATGGCCGAAGAAGGCGAGAAGCTTGTATTGCTCGACGGCCAGGAAGTCAGCCTGCGCGCCGACACCCTGGTGATCGCTGACCATTCCCGCGCCCTGGCGATTGCCGGTGTGATGGGGGGCGAGCACAGCGGTGTGTCCGCGACCACGCGCGATGTATTCCTTGAAAGCGCGTTCTTCGACCAGATTGCCATCGCTGGCAAGGCCCGCTCCTACGGCCTGCACACCGATGCCTCACATCGCTATGAGCGCGGGGTGGACTGGAAGCTCGCCCGTGAAGCCATGGAGCGCGCCACTGGCCTGCTGCTGGAAATCACCGGTGGCGAAGCCGGCCCGATCACTGAGAGTGTCAGTGAACAGTATCTGCCGTCCGTTGCGCCGATCACCCTGCGCGCCAAAAGTGTCGAGCAAATGCTTGGCCTGGTCATCGCTCCGGCTGAAATCGAGCAATTGTTGTCGGCCCTCGGGTTGAACATTTCTGCGGGTGGGGAAGGGCAGTGGCATGTTGACGTGCCAAGCCATCGCTTCGATATCAGCCTGGAAGTCGATCTGATCGAAGAGTTGGCTCGCCTGTACGGTTACAACCGCCTGCCGGTTCGTTACCCGCAAGCGCGCCTGGCACCGCAACCCAAGGCAGAAGCGCGTGCGCACCTGCCTGAGCTGCGCCGTCTGCTGGTTGCCCGTGGCTATCAGGAAGCGGTGACCTACAGCTTCATCGATCCGAAGCAGTTCGAACTGTTCAACCCGGGCGTCGAGCCGCTGTTGCTGGCCAATCCGATCTCCAACGACATGGCCGCCATGCGTTCATCCCTGTGGCCGGGCCTGGTGAAAGCCCTTTCCCATAACCTGAACCGTCAGCAAGACCGCGTGCGCATGTTCGAAAGCGGCCTGCGGTTTGTCGGGCAACTCGACGGCCTGAAGCAAGAGCCAATGCTGGCCGGCGTTGTTTGCGGCAGTCGCTTGCCGGAAGGCTGGGCGCAAGGCCGGGATGCCGTGGACTTCTTCGACGTTAAAGCGGACGTGGAAGCGGTACTGGGCTTTGCCGGTGCACTGGACGACTTCACATTTGTGCCAGGCAACCACCCGGCGTTGCACCCTGGTCAGACTGCGCGTATCGAGCGCGAAGGTCGTCTGGTGGGCTTCATCGGGGCCATCCACCCGGAACTGTCGAAAACCCTTGGGCTCGACCGCCCGGTCTTCGTCTTCGAGCTGGTCCTGGCCGAAGTGGCCTCGGGCAAGATGCCTAAATTCAGCGAGTTGTCGCGCTTCCCTGAAGTGCGTCGCGACCTGGCCCTGATCGCCGATCGTGAAGTCGCCGCTACTGCCGTTCTGGATGTAATCCGTGAAAATGCAGGGGAATGGCTGACAGACCTCAGGCTATTTGACGTCTATCAGGGTAAAGGCATTGATCCGCATAGAAAAAGCCTTGCAGTTGGCTTGACCTGGCAGCATCCATCGCGCACTCTTAATGACGATGAGGTGAATACCACGACACAAAATATCCTCACCTCGCTCGAACAAAGGTTAAACGCCACGTTAAGGAAGTGACGTATGGGGGCTTTGACGAAAGCTGAGATGGCGGAACGTCTGTACGAAGAGTTGGGTCTGAACAAGCGCGAGGCCAAGGAATTGGTCGAGCTGTTTTTTGAAGAGATCAGACACGCTCTGGAAGACAACGAACAGGTCAAATTGTCCGGTTTCGGCAATTTTGATCTGCGGGACAAACGCCAGCGGCCTGGCCGCAATCCAAAAACGGGAGAAGAAATCCCGATCACGGCTCGCCGTGTGGTCACCTTTCGTCCAGGGCAGAAGTTGAAGGCCCGAGTTGAGGCTTATGCTGGAACCAAGTCATAACGACGAGCTACCCGTCATCCCAGGCAAACGCTACTTCACCATTGGTGAAGTCAGCGAGCTCTGTGCGGTAAAACCGCACGTGCTGCGCTATTGGGAGCAGGAGTTTCCTCAACTCAACCCCGTCAAACGCACTGGGAACCGTCGGTATTATCAGCGCCAGGATGTGCTGATGATCCGACAGATCCGTGCGTTGCTGTATGACCAGGGGTTCACCATCAGCGGCGCGCGCCAGCGTATGTCCGGTGATGAAGCCAAAGACGACACCACCCAGTACAAGCAACTGATCCGCCAGATGATCTCCGAACTGGAAGATGTGCTGGTGGTTTTGAAGAAGTGATACGGGCTTTTAAAATACTTCCACATTTCAAAAGCTTGCGGTATATTCCTGATCGCTTCGTTGCGAAGCTAACCCAGTAACACGCCTAGTCGGGGCGTAGCGCAGTCCGGTAGCGCACTAGCATGGGGTGCTAGGGGTCGAGTGTTCGAATCACTCCGTCCCGACCATATTTTTCAGTGACTTAGCCGAACTCTAGCCAGTTCGGCTTTTTTACGTGTAGGGACTTTTGCGGGGGCTCATCCCGTTTTTCTCCTCAAGATGGTCAGCGCTGGCCCGCGAGAGTCGGTTGCCGACACTTTGTTTGCAGCCTCAATCAGGTACTGCAATTCCGCTGTAGAATAGTGGCTCGTAATGCTGCCGTTCCTATGTCCAAGCAATGCCTTCCGATCTTCCTCTGTCACGCCTGCTGCACGTAGCCTTCTGCCAAAGGTGTGCTTCAAGTCGTGAACCCTGAATGACCTGAATCCGGGATGCGCCGGCGACTGGTGGGCTTTCTCCCACTTGTCCGCCGCACGCTTCCTGGCTTTCCTCCAGGCCGTATCGTTCATCCGTTCAATCGGCGTTGGCCCGAACTGATCCGGTTGCCCGTATGGGAACACCAGGTCTTTATGCAGGCCTCGCTGCTTATCGATGATGTTCATGGCCACCCTGTTCAGGATCACCAAGCGTTCATCGCCGTTTTTCACCCCTGCTTTGTCACTTCGCCCGCCGAATCCGGCAGGTATCAGAAACACGCTGGTGTTCAGTTCCGGCACCCGTATCTCCCAATCCCACCGCAATTTGCAAACTTCCTGCTCCCGGCACCCGGTGTTTACCTTGTAAAGGGCCATCCTCAACAAGTGGTCGGGTAGCTCGGGAAACAGTATTGCCTGCTCTTCCCAGGACATCGGGTAGGGTTTCCGGGCTGACCTCTTTTCCTCAAGCATCGATATCATCGGCACGCTCTCCAGCCACGGCCGCTTTTCAGCATCGCGCCACTTGCGGTGGCACAGGTTCAAGATCCTGACGACTCGCTGTAGGGCGATATTGACCGTCCTGTTCGATACGCCTGGCTTGACCTTTCCTTTGTCGGTCTTGCTCGGCCGCTGCCGGTCACGAATGAACGTAGCCAGGCTCCCATCATCGATGTGCGTTATCGGCAGATCGCCGATGTATGGGTCGAGCTGTTCGATGTGGGAAGCAGAAAGGCCGATTGATGCCTGGTCTTTGAACTCGACCAGGAACCGGGTGGCAGCCTCGCGCCAGGTTCGCACCTGGCGCACGCCGTAAATCTTTTCCTGCCGCAACTTTTCCAGCCGATGAATCAAATACTGCTCGGCTTCTTCCCTCTCGCTTGCTCCAGTGCTTTCTTGAAGTCGGCTACCTCTGACGACTTTGTCGATGTGCCAAATCCCGTTCCTCTGGTAGAGGCCCGACATTGTTTTTCGCGCCATTGTTTTTCTCCTTGGCGCCCACTGCGGGGCGGATTGTTGTCCTGATCGGTCTGCTTTTCAATTGCCATGCGTTCGATGTAGGCGTCTGCCCACTGGTCCAGCTCATGACGGTCGAAGGCAACGCCCTGTTTTCCAATGGGGAATTCGCGGACGTGGGGCCGGACGGTGTTCTTGAATTCTTCCCGGCACATGCCGAGGTAGGCGGGTGCAGCCGACGCCCGGATGAAGCGCGGCGCGGGTGCTGCGGCCTGTGCCGCGTTTGTTCTGGACATGGGAATGCCTCGCCACGCCGTTGCCGGGTGGATTGATTGGGTAATTTCGGGATGGAGTACGGATGTACTCCTATCGGGATTTGGTGTTCAGTCGACGCCGTTGTCGAAGCCGTCGTAGGCGCTGGTCTTACAGGTGCAGGGCAGGCGGCCTTGGTTGCAGTTGCACATTCGGATCTGCCCAGGTGGTAGGGATGGGTCAGGCACCACTTTGAGTCCTGCAAATTCCGCCACTGCTGCCGGCGCCGACTCACGATTGAGCGCGGCCTCAATCTTCAACCGTTCGCCAACACCTCGCTAACCGCTGCAGGCGCTCAGTCGATTCGTGCAAGTGCCAGACAGGTACGCCGCGAAGCTCCTCTGGCCACTGCCGAACAAGGTCGTCGTTGGCCTCTTCGTCGCCGTCGATGACGTCCGGAATGAGTGCCCAAGTGAAACCGGGGTGTCGATGCCAGTCTTCTACCCATCGCGTGTAGCCCTCGACATCAACCTGCCCACCCTTTTTCCATACCGTGAACGCGCCGTTATCGAAAACAAACGATTTGCACACATCGGCGACGATCCCAAGATCGTCCTTGCGCGGGAACGGCACCAGCGCGTGCCGGCCGGCCAGGAACTTTGCTGCATCCTCTCGCTTACCGCCGACAGGCGTGCCGTGGTAATGGATCATCCGCTAAGCCTCACTGTTTCGATCTCGACGCCCTGGTGGGTAGCAATGATGGTTTGGTCGCCGCCCAGGGATTCCGCAAGACGATCGGCGATCTGTTCATGCCAGCCTTTTTTAATCAGCGCTGTGGCCGCCCGGATATGCTCGACATGGATCATCGACAAGGATTTCAACTCAAGGCGATAAACAATGGTTTCGCCGTCAGACGGGCATACCGCGGCGAACGTGTGTCGATACGTATTCATAGAGGATCCTCGCCGGCTGGCGTGATTCGTTTAAGTGGGTGATATGCTTTGCTGCTTATCAAACAAGGAGGTGGTAATGCCCGGTAAAAAGCTTGAAGCGTTCCGCGAGTGGTTCACGCCGCGTAAGAGGCTATGGACAGGGGTAGGCCTGTTTGCAACAGCCATCGTCGTACCAATAGTCAGTCCCGGAATGACCGCCGCTTGGCTCATAGGGCCTGCGACTGTATTTTTCTTGGGTAGCTTTATTCCCGATACGAACAAAAAGCGTTAGGGCGAAGGCGGCTGGCGTGATTCGTTGATATGGGTTGGGGTTACTTCTTCTGGTAGGTCTTGGTTAGCGCGGCGTTGACGCTGTTGCCGCGCTTCAGCACGACTCGTGCAAGGGCTGCCCGGTCTGCGTGGCTGTGGCTTGCCTGGCTGAGAAGGCCGAAGTAGCTGTTGGCTGTCTCGCGCAGATCCTTGGCCGGCGCCGCGGCGGTGCGCTTCAGTGCCTGGGCCAAGGATCGCTTGCGGGTGGTTCGTCGCCAGGGCTTGATGACGTGACCAACGAAGTCGACGCCGCGGTCTACCGGTTGAAGGATCGTTTTGGTCGGGTTGAGCTTGGCGCCGAGCCTGGGCAGGAACGCTTCGACCTGGGCCAGCCATTGGTTGAGCTGTTGCGGCGACTCATGCAGGAACACGAAGTCATCGACATACCGGATGTAGTGCTTGGCGAGTAGCGTGTGCTTGGCGAACTGGTCCAGTGCGTCGAGGTAGATGTTGGCGAAGAACTGCGACGACAGGTTGCCGATCGGCAAGCCAAGGCGTGCAGGCTGTGCAACCAGGCGCTTGTGCTGCGGCACCCGGTTGAATAGGTGCGCCGGGCTGCGGGTCTCGTAATCCTCACGCGGGTCGTGCATGAGGATCTGCGTAGCCAGGGCCAACCACCAGGGCTCGGTGATCCTGGCCTCCAATTGCTTGCGCAGCACCGCCTTGTCGATGGCGACGAAGAAGTTGGCCAGGTCGCACTTGAGGTAGAAAAGTGGCTTTGACCAATTCTCGCTGGCGCTCCGTATCTTCGACTCAAGCCGGGTGGCGGCGTACAGCGTGCCGCGCCCTGGAATGCATGCGCAACTGTCCGCTATGAAGCTGGCGTAGAAGCGCGGTGCCACATGGTTGTACAGCAGGTGGTGGACGACGCGGTCCCGAAAGGCTGCCGCCCACACCTCGCGGGCTTTCGGTCGGGTAACCACGAAGCATATAGATCGGCCTGGCCGGTAGTTGCCGGTGACCAGGTCGTTGTGCAGCTGGATCAGGTTGCGCTCCAGGTCGATCTCGAAGGCCAGCGCGCTGTCGCTGTTGCGCTTGGTGCGTCGGCAGTCGTAATAGGCCTGAACCAGATCCTGAAACGGGTAGGGACCCAAAGTCGAATCTGCGGACGGGGCGGACACGGAGCTCGTTGTTCTTGTCGTTGTTGTTCTGATTGCCATCATCGAAGTTCATGTTGAATGCGTTGTTGGCTGAGCGCTGCGACCTATCGTGCTATCTGCGTCACCGAGCCGAAGGCAAAGCCGATCAGCAAGGAAACTGCGCGAGACCTGCGCGGACGCTTTAGACCGTCGGTATCTCTGATGCGCATGGCGGTGACCTATCAGGTCAGCGGCACGACCAGATTCAATTCGCACAGACCAGAAAGCCGTAACCTTCAGGTAGCGGGCGCGGTTGGGGTAGAGCGTTTCCAGGCGTTGGCCTGCTTGCCGACGGAGGCTGTTACCTCGATCGCCTTGGCATGCTGTTCGACACTGATAAATCGGCTGTCCTTGAATAGGCGCATCAGGAATTCGACCACTTGAACCCTCTCGACCAACAGGGTCAGGTGCGGGCGTTTGTCCTGGGTTGCGTTTGCACGGGCGATCAGCATCACGACCTCAATGCATTCGTCGATCACTCGCTTTCCCAGCGATTGCTTGAGGTCTCGCGGGATATTGCGAGTCAGGATGGTTGCCATGTGTAAGAGGCCCATGGCCGACCGGTAGATCGACAGATCGGTGTGCATTCCCATTGCGGTACAGCTCCATAAGCAAAGCAACCGGCCGCACGCGGCCGGATTAAATAAGCGAATTAATCGATAAATTCACTGCGGACGGGGCGGACACGGAGCTCGAAGTACTTGACGACGTAGCTCTGATTGCCATCACCGAAGTACATGTAGAATGCGTTGTTGGCTGAGCGCTGCGAGCTGCTCCAGTACCAGGTATCACGGAAGGCTTCAGCGCCACCTTCTTGGAAGGCGGTGTGTACGGTTTGCAGCGGGTCTTCGGCGCTATACATCTGGCCTACCGGTTCGCTGTGCGGGTTGTCACCATTGCGCGAGTTCTCCCAGTTCTCTTCGGTGGTCGGCTTGAAGTGGCGGTATTGCAGCTCCTGGACATCGCGCGCCGGGATAGCCCAGTCGGCATGTCCGCCGATAGTCAGCGCCAGCACGTTCGCTGCCAGCTCACTGCCTGCCGCCGCCATGGCCTGGGTGTTCGCCAGGCTTTCGGTAAAACTGTCGGCGCCTTCGATCTTCTCGCCGTACTCGCCCCACTTGCCGACCAGCTCATGCGCCGCGCCGGCGGTGATGTGCAGAGAGCGCTTGCCGGTCATCGGGTCGCGGATGATGCCGGTGACGAAGCCGCCGCCGTAGGCCTGGCCGATAGCCGGGGTGGTGACTGCTGGTGCTGCTTTCTCAACTGCGGACATGATGCTTCCTCTTTTCGAAGGCAACAAAAAAGGCGCTGTGCGCCTTGGTGTGCCGGATCAAGAACGAATGGATGAAGGATTAAATAAAGAATCTGCGGACGGGGCGGACACGGAGCTCGCTGTCCTTGGCGTAGAAGCCCTGATAGGGGCCAGGTTGCAGCGGCAGGCAGATGCAAGAAGCCCGGCACTGACCTGGTTTCACACGGTTAAATCCCAGGCAAAGAAAAGCCCGCGATGGGGAGTGCGGGCTTAAAGGGATGTTCATCAGGAGCTGGGTCAACCCTAGACGCTCGACTGTGAAAGGTATGTGAAAGGGCAGCAGTCGCTAAGGGCTCGCGTCAACCCTTCTTGCTTCATGACCTTTGGAGCATCGCTTCCACTTCCGCAACGGTTACACGCGCAATGACGCTGTCCGGGATCTTCGAAATATCGGATAAGTTGTAAACCATGAAGTCATCCCCCATGACCTTTTTGGACATCAACTCGAACGACGGCAGTATGCGGGTGTAATAGTGTTGGTCGAGCCCGCAGGGGGAGTTTGTGGAGTTTTTCGTTTCGTAAAACCTCCCCGACTTTTCGTCCAGGTCGACGCCCACCAGGAAAACCTTGGAGAACCCGACGTGGAATGCCAGCTGGATGGCCAGGTAGGCCACGGTTCGGGCATCAAAAAAGCCCTGGCTCATGTCCTTGCTGAACCCGATGGACCGTTTCCGAAAGGCGATCAAGGAGTGATCAGTAACCAGCTCTTTTGATCTTCCGAGCGCCACATCGATCCACGACGGTTTTGGAGCCTTGGCCAGCGGGTAGAGCTGCCCGGTTGGACGAGCATGGGAGGATTGCGCGTGGTCTTCCCATAGCGCGACCCTTTGGCTGACAGCCATGGCGTAATTGAATAAATCCGGCTGCTGTTTGGAAAAGCTTCTGTCCGTGCAAGCGTAAAAACTCGGCTTGATATCGGTGTTCATAAACATCGAAATGGCGCCATTCATGGTGATCATGGGCACGTGCGCAAACTTTTCGAGGGGGAATGATTTGGCTGACAGGCCGGAAGCGATAATAAAAACCGCGCCTGATTCGACATTCCGACAGGCAGCAAAATCGTGCAGGTGCATCGGGCTTGCGCTTGAACGCCATGGCGCTGACACGGGTGCAAACAAAGCCAGCTTTTTGTCGGCAACAGGCTTGGCCTCGACGAAGGGCATCTGTTTCATCCGATCTATCCGCGTAGTGAAAGGAAAATCCACACATCAGCCGACCAAGGCTTGACAGCAGAGTTCCCTTATAAAAAACAATACATAAACGCGGCTTCGCCAGACGTCCGGTATTTGTGTAGGGCCTTTCCCAGAAGGGGGAAACGCATCAACACGCCACACCCTTTAAAACGTCTGCCCCATGGAGAACTGAAACACCTGCTTGTCCGCGTTCTCCGGCGTGCGGATCGGGTATGCCAAATTCACACTCAGCGGCCCCAGCGGGCTGTACCACGTCACCCCAACCCCCACCGAACTGGCCATCTGGCCCAGGTCCACGCTGCCGCAGCCTTGGGTGGTACTGAGGTAGCACTTGTCCGAATACACCGTGCCCACGTCCCAGAACAACGAGGTTCGCACGGATTTGTTGTCTTTGATGAACGGCACCGGGAATAAGTACTCCGCGCCGCCTGTTATCAGGATATTGCCGCCCAGCGATTCGGTGTCCCGGTCCGAGTAGTACGCCTGCCCGGCACTGGCGTAGGCACCGGTTGCCGGGGTGTTGCGCGGGCCGAGGGTGCCGCTTTCAAAGCCGCGCACCGTGCCTTCGCCGCCGGCGGTGTAGGTTTCATAGAAGGGCAGCCCGTCCGTGGAGCCGTAGCCGCTGCCGTAGCCGAGCTTGGTGTGAAAGCGCAGTGACGTGTTGTTGCTGACAGGCAGGAACGTCTGCCCCGTGTAGTCGATTTTGTAGAAACTCAGGTCGCTGCCGGGCACCGTCACCATCAGGTTGAGGTTTTGCGAATGCCCGCGAGTCGCCAGCACGCCTTTGTTCAAGGTCGATTCCGACCAGCCGAGGTTGGCCTTGAAGTTGGTGAATTCCTTGCCTTCGCGCTCGATAAAGTCGTAGATCTCGTCGGCGCTGTAGGTGCCCGGTTCGATACTGTCGTGTTGCGCCGTCAGGCCAAAGCTCAAACGCGAGGTTTCATTGATCGGGTAACCGAGGGTGGCGCCCAGGCCAAAACTATTGATGGCGTAATAGGACACCCCGTCATCGTAGTACTTGTTGTAGTCGGTCTTGCTGTAGAACGCGTTGTAACCCAGGCTCACCCCGTCGGTGGTGAAGTAGGGATCGGTGAAACCGATGTTGTACTTGCTCTGGTAGGACGAGCGGGTCAGCCCCAGGCTGGCGTAGTTGCCGGTGCCGAGGAAGTTGTTCTGGGTGATCGAGCCGCCGAGGATCAGGCCCGAACTCTGGGCAAAGCCGACACTGGCGGTAATCGAACCGGACGCTTGTTCTTCCACGGCGTAGTTCACATCCAGTTGGTCGTCGAGGCCGGCCACCGCAGGCGTCTCGACGTTCACCTCTTTGAAGAACCCCAGGCGCTCCAGGCGCACCTTGGACTGGTCGATCAGGTACGTCGACGCCCAGCCACCTTCCATCTGGCGCATTTCCCGCCGCAGCACCTTGTCGTCGGTCTTGGTATTGCCACGGAAGTTGATACGGTTGACGTAGGCCCGCTTACCGGGGTCGACGGAGAACGTGACGTCAACCGTGTGGTCTTCATCGTGGGCCTGCGGCACGCCGTTGACGTTGGCGAACGTGTAGCCTTCGTTGCCCAGGCGACGGGTAATCAGCTCCGAGGTGGTGGTCATCAGTTTGCGTGAGAACACCTGGCCCTTCTGCACCAGCAGCAAGGACTGGACCTGGTCCTGCGGGACTTTCAGCTCACCACTGAGCTTCACCTCGCGTACCGTGTATTTCTGGCCTTCGTGGATGTTCACGGTGATGTAGACGTGCTTTTTGTCCGGGGTCATCGAGACCTGGGTCGAGGTGATATCCATGTTGATATAGCCACGGTCCAGGTAATAGGAGCGCAAGCGTTCAAGGTCGCCCGACAGCTTCTCCCGTGCGTATTTGTCGTCGTTCTTGAAAAACGACAGCCAGTTGCTGGTCTTGAGGGTGAACTGGTCGATCAGGGCGTCGTCGGCGAACACCGTGTTGCCCACCACGTTGATGTGCTGGATCGACGCCACTTCACCTTCGTCGATCTTGATTTTCAAGCCCACGCGGTTACGCGGCTGAGCCACCACCTGCGCGTCGACCGACGCCGAGTACCGGCCCTGGGCAACGTACTGGCGCTGCAACTCGTTGCGTATCCCTTCCAGGGTGGCGCGCTGGAAAATCTCGCCCTCGGCAAGGCCCGATTGCTTCATGCCTTTCATCAGGTCATCGGTGGCAATCGCCTTGTTGCCCTCGAATTCGATACTGGCAACCGAAGGACGCTCGACTACATTGATGATCAACACATCGCCTTCGCGGCTCAGTTGGATGTCCTGGAAGTAACCGGTCTTGAACAGCGCGCGGGTCGAGTCCACCAGGCGCCGGTCATCCGCTTCGTCGCCGACGTTCAGGGGTAATGCCCCGAACACGCTGCCCGCAGAGACCCGTTGCAGGCCGTTGATTCGAATATCCGAGATTTTGAAGCCTTGGGCGAGTGCCAGTGAGGTATTGAGCAGCAGCGCAACCGAGCAGAGCAGGCGCGAAAAATTCATCAAGATCTTTTCCAGAACACATCGACAAGCAGCGCCGGCACGCATGGACAACTCGCCGCGCGGCCGGACTGGTGAACATCCAGCATACGAGCGAGGGGCGTTTGGTGCGGTTAACCGAATGTCAAGTTAGGTAAAGTTTGGTCTGGGATGCCAATGCCGGGTCGATAATGCGCAACCCCCCACTGACGAGCCCGAGATGATCCGCGTACTGTTGGTCGACGACGACCAGGAACTGACTGACATGCTGAGCCAATACCTCGCGCGCGAAGGCTTTGAGGCCACGGCCGTGCACACGGGGGAGGAGGGCGAGGAGGAGGCGCTGTCGGGGCGCTACAGCATTGTGGTGCTGGACGTCATGCTGCCCCAGCGCTCGGGCATCGAGGTACTCCGGCGCATCCGCGTCGTCAGCCAGGTACCCGTAGTGCTGCTCACCGCCCGTGGCGACAACATCGACCGCATCACCGGCCTGGAACTCGGCGCCGATGATTACGTGCCCAAGCCCAGCTCCCCCGGCGAACTGGTCGCGCGCCTGCGCGCCATCATGCGCAGGGTGCAGCCGGTGGGCCAGCCGACCACCGAAGTGATCACGACCGGCGCGCTGGTGTTGTGGCCCGGCAAGCGCCAGGCCCTGTGGAAAGGCCTCGAGCTGGGCGTGACCAGCACCGAGTTCAGCCTGCTGGAAGAACTGGCCCGCAGCGCCGGCCAGGTAGTGAGTAAAAAGGATCTGTCACTCAATGCCCTCGGCTGCCCGCTGACCCGCTACGACCGGCGCATCGACGTGCATATCAGCAGCATCCGGCAAAAGCTCGGGCCGCGCCCGGACGCCAAGGCCTGGATCCAGAGCGTGCGCGGCCTCGGCTATTTGTTGATTGCCGAATGACCAAGCCCAGCCTGCTGTTCTGGAAACTGTTCCTGGCCTTCTGGCTGGCGACCACCTTGACCTTCCTGGTGGGCGTCGGCGTGCTTGAACTGGGCCGTTTCCAGCCGAATGACCCGCATGTGGAAGCCATGCTGGCGGCCGAAGACAAGCTGCTGCAAACGTTCGGTGTCGAGGCGGGCGGCCAGCTCCTGGCGGTGTGGGAGCGCCCGGCGGATGAGGCCATCGGCGTCTACAACAGTGCCGGTCAATTGCTGATAGGTGGGCCGGTGACGCAGCCGGTCTATGAGCGAGCGGTCGTCAGCAAGGAAGGCCTGGCGCTGTCGATCAGGTCGACCCACGCGCCCGGTAACCCGCCGGGCCGGCCCTGGCACCAGATCCCGCTGATCATCGGCACGTTGATGAGTGCGCTGTTCAGCGGCTACATGGCCTATTACCTGGCCTGGCCCCTGGCGTACCTGAAGCGCGCCATGAGCGACGCGGCCCAGGGACGCTTCGAAACCCGGGTCAAGCCGGCCATGGGCAAGCGTCGCGACGAGATCGTCGACCTGGCGGAAGACTGCGACCGCATGGCCAACCAGTTGAAGGTGCTGGTGGAGGCCCAGCAACAGCTGCTGCACGACATCTCCCATGAACTGCGCTCCCCGCTGACGCGCATGCAGGCGGCCATCGGCCTGTTGCGCCAGGACGCCGCCCGCCTGGAAATGCTCGAACGCATCGAGCGCGAATCCGAGCGCATGGACACCCTGATCGAGGCGTTGCTGACCCTGGCGCGCCTGCAAGGCCGTCCGGAAAGTATCGAGCGCGAGCCCGTGGATATTGTCGAATTGCTGGCGATGATCGTTGAAGATGCGCAGTTTGAGGCCGGCATCAAAGGCTGTCGCGTGCACCTGCAGGTGTGCCCGCCGTTTATCGCCTGCGTCAGCGGTGAGTTGTTGTACCGCTGCTTCGAGAACGTGATTCGCAATGCCGTGCGCTACACCCGGCCGGACACCACCGTGTGCGTGTCGGCGCAGGTCAACCACGATGCGAACCGCCTCACGGTACAGATCACCGACCAAGGGCCGGGCGTCGACAATGACCGGCTGCACAGCATTTTCCAGCCGTTCGAGCGTGGGGTGGGCGATGCCAGCGTGGGGTTTGGCCTGGGGCTGGCCATTGCTGCGAGGGCCGTCCAGATGCACGGCGGCCACATCCTCGCGCGCAACGAGCCAGGCGGAGGGCTGACAGTGGAGATCACCCTGCACAGCGCGCGATCTTTACACGACATTACACTGGCTTGACCGCCCTGTACGTCGCGCCTGATTAGACTTGTCACCCTTGATTGAGTGGAGGTGGCGATGTTTCAGGTGCATAAAAAGGGCTTTGTGCCCGGCAGGAAAATGGTCGACGGCCTGGTCCCTTACGACTTTTTTTGCGAAGACAGCCCGGCGATCAATCTGTTTGTGTTTACCGGCGCCGCTACGCCGGGCGCCACCGTCGAAGAACAGACCCTATGGGGCTTCACGCGGTTGGAACGTTTCGAGGCGATGAGCCACGCGCTGGTGAGCAACCAGCGGCACGCCGGCTGGTTTCAAAGCGTCAATGTGCTCACCGGGCCCAACCAGAACGGCACGCAAAGCGTGAAGTTCCAGCGCGTGCTGAAAATCATCAAGCACGCCAGTCCGGCCCGCAAGGCCGACTACGAGATCCTCACCGACGAAGGCGACACCTATTTCACCCGCCGGGCGGTCGGCGAAAACAGCGCGCAAACCGTCATCTATTCGGTCGAGCCATAACGCCAGCGGTGGGCTGGATTCGCCTCAAGCAAAAGCATCTCGCCCACGGTCCGCTTGTTACTTCCGCCCACCAATGGGGCGTCTTCTGCGCCATTGGGTAGCAAATTCCCACGCGACTTTTCAACGCCAGCCCCAGCTTTTTCCCTTCTATCCGATCTGAATCAATCACTTGGCTCCTGTCCCAAGCCGTTGGCACGCATCCTGCTTTTTTGTATTCGTGGATAATTGGATACAAAAATTCAAAAGGTGCTGCCGATGCAATTCGCTCCCGCTTACGTTGACCGCCAGCCCCTCACCGCCGAGGAGGAGGCCTACAACTTTCTGCTCGATGCCATTTGCGGCGGCCGCTACCGCAAGGGTGACCGGCTGATCGCCGAAGACATCGCCAGCGAGATCGGCATGAGCCGCATGCCGGTGCGCGAGGCCTTTCGCCGCCTGGACGCCCAGGGCCTGGTGACCCTGCGGCCCAACCGTGGCGCAGTCGTCAGCGGTTTGGATATTGATGAACTGCACGAAGTGTTTGAGATGCGCAGCGCCCTTGAAGGCCTGGCGGTACGCGTTGCCGTCGGGCGTATCGGCGAGCGTCAACTGGCGGCCCTGGAGCGCATGCTCGATGAGATGGACGACTACCGTGACGAAGGCGCCGCGTGGGTCAGTCGGCACCGCGCGTTCCATGAATACCTGTGCAGCCTCAGCGGCCGCCCGCGCCTGATGAAGCAGATTTCGGCGCTGTACTCGCTGGTCGAGGCACCTATGCGCTTGTGGCTGCAGCACGGCGAAAAACCCCTCAGCGCCCGCCAGGAACACGCAGTGATCCTTGATGCGATCCGCGCCGGCGATGCCGCCCGCGCCGAAGCCGTGGTGCGCGAACACATCGAAGGCACCGTGCCGGCACTGATCCAGTTCCTGCAAACCGAACAATAAGAAACACCCGCTGTGTTTTGACTTTAGTCCTGCCCCGTTATTCAACGAACTGGAGTGTCTGGTCATGCATAAATGCCGCGCCTTGCTGGTGGCTGTCTCCTTCGGTCTCTGCGCACAGGGGGCCTTTGCTGCGCCTCAAGTGCCGGATCGTCTGCAAAAAGTCGACAAACTTGTCTATTGCTCGGGGATGGATTCCCCGCCCCTGGTGTCCTTCGACGAAGCCCAGAAACCGCGCGGGCTCACCGTTGACCTGGGCCTGGAAATCGCCAGGCGCCTGGGCGGCAAGCAAGTGCAATGGCGGGTGATTCCGTTCTCTGGGCTGGTGCCGGCGTTGCTCGCCCAGCAGTGCGACATGATCGTCGACCAGTTGTTCGACAAACCCGAGCGGCGCCAGGTGATCGACATCGTCAACTACATGTATTCCAGCCAGTCGGTGGTGGTGCCCAAGGGCAACCCCAAGGGCATCAAGGCGCTGGATGACCTGTCCGCGCACAAGGTCGCGGTGCTCAACGGCTCCACCATCAAGACCCTGCTCGATGCCCACAATGAAAGCCTCGCCAAGGCCGGCAAGCCCCCGATGAAACTGGTGGTCTACAACACCGACACCGATGCCTTCCAGGCCCTGCGTATCAGCCAGGTCGACGCCTACGGCACCACCGTGGAAACCGCCGGTTACTACGCAGCAATGGCCCCGGACCTGTTCCAGGAAGGCGTGCCGGCGTTCAGCCGCATCCTCACCGGCCTGGGCATACGCAAGGACGACCCGCAACTGACCGCCGCCGTGCAACAGGTGATCAGCGATATGCGCAGCGATGGCAGCTATGTGCAGTTGCTGGACAAATGGCATGTCAGCAGCGACACACTCGACTGAGGCGTACCTGCGATGAATTTCAATTGGGATGTGTTCTGGCAGTACCTGCTGCAGCCCAGCGGGGTCTACCTCACGGGGCTGTGGCTGACGTGCCTGATCAGTGTGCTGGCGATGCTGTTGGGCTGCGCGCTGGGGCTGGCGGCGGCGTTGTTGCGCTTGTCGAAGAACCCGCTGTTGCATCTGCCGGTGCGTTTTTACGTGTGGCTGATGCGCGGCACGCCGCTGCTGGTACAGATCGTGTTTCTGTACACGGCACTGGCGGCGGGCGGGATTTTCCGCTTCGAAGATATTGAACTGTTCGGCCTGATCGTCCCCGGCAATATCCAGGCGGCGATCATTGCCCTGGGCCTCAACGAAGGTGCCTATATGGCCGAGATCATCCGTGCCGGCATCGGCGCGGTGGACAAGGGCCAATATGAAGCCGGGCGCTCCCTGGGCATGGGCTTCGCCAAGTTGATGCGGCGCATCGTGCTGCCCCAGGCGTTCCGGGTGATCGTGCCGCCGCTGGGCAATGAGTTCAACGTGATGCTCAAGAACACCACCCTGGTCAGCGTGATCGGTGTGCAGGAGCTGCTGCTCAGCACCCAGATGATCACCTCGGCGACCTTCCGCGTGTTTGAGCTGTACCTGGTGGTCGCCCTGTATTTCCTGACGCTGACCACCCTCTGGGGCTTTTTCCAGCGCTGGCTCGAAGCCCGTTTCAGCCAGTCCGACCGGCCTTCCGCGCCACCACCGGCAGCCAGCCGCATGTTCGGGCGCAGCACCCTGAAACTGCTGAGGGGACGATAACCATGGCGCACCAAAGTGAAGAGCTGATCATTGAGGCACTGGATATTCAGAAGTCGTTCGGCGAGTTGCAGATCCTCAAGGGTATCTCGCTGCAAGTACGGCGCGGCGAAGTGGTGGTGCTGATCGGCGCCTCGGGCTCGGGCAAGACCACCTTTATCCGCTGCATCAACCTGCTGGAAGACATCCAGGGCGGGCGCATCCGCGTCAACGGCCGCGCCATGGGCTATCGCGAGCGCAGCGACGGCAGCCTGGTGCGCGATTCGGAGCGCAACATCGCCCGCCAGCGCCGCGACATTGGCATGGTGTTCCAGCGCTTCAACCTGTTCCCCCATATGACGGCGCTGGAAAACATCATTGAAGCGCCGATCCAGGTCCTCGGCACACCACGTGCCGAAGCGCTGGAACAGGCCCGTGGCCTGCTGGCGCGGGTCGGCCTGGCGGACAAGGCCAGCCATTACCCGTCGATGCTCTCCGGCGGCCAGCAGCAACGGGTCGCCATCGCCCGCGCCCTGGCGATGAAACCCCAGGCCATGCTGTTCGACGAACCCACCAGCGCCCTCGACCCGGAAACCGTCGGCGAAGTGCTGCAGGTGATGAAAGAGCTGGCCGAGGAGGGCATGACCATGGTGGTGGTCACCCATGAAATGGGCTTTGCCCGGGAAGTGGCAGACCGCGTGGTGGTACTCGATCAGGGCGAACTCATCGAACAAGGGCCGCCGGAACAGATCTTCAGCCACCCCAGCCATCCCCGTACCCGGGCGTTTCTCAGCCGTGTGTTATGACTTTTTTTGAAGAGCCTTTGCCATGTTGAAATTTTCTGCCCACGAGTACCCCTATCCGTCGCAGCGCCAGAGCGTATTTGCCCGTCGTGGCATGGTAGCCGCGTCCCAGCCCCTGGCCGCCCAGGCCGGTATCGAGATCATGCAAAAGGGCGGCAACGCCATCGACGCGGCCATCGCCACGGCGGCCGCGCTCACGGTGGTGGAGCCCACCGGCTGCGGCCTGGGCGGCGATGCGTTTGCCCTGGTGTGGTGCAAGGGCCAGTTGCATGGCCTGAACGGCAATGGCCACGCGCCGGGCGCCTTGAGTGTCGAGGCGGTCAAGGCTGCCGGGCACGATCGGATGCCGCTGTACGGCTGGACCCCGGTGACCGTGCCCGGCTGCCCATCGGCCTGGGCGGAGCTGTCGCAACGCTTCGGCAAGCTGGCGTTTGACGAGCTGCTGCAACCGGCCATCCGCCTGGCCCGCGAGGGTTTCCCGCTGTCACCGGTGGTTGCCCACCAATGGCAGATCTCCTTGAACGAATTCAGCCCGCACCGCGATGAAGTGCTGCAAGCCTGGTTCGACACGTTCCTCATCGATGGGCGCGCACCCCAAGCGGGCGAGATCTTCCGCAACCCGGCCCAGGCGCGGACCCTGGAAGAACTGGCCGCCAGCCGTTGCGAAAGCCTGTATCGCGGTGCCCTGGCCGCACGCCTGGACGCCCACTCACGGGCCACCGGGGGTTACCTGCGCGCCAGTGATCTCAAGGACTACCGCGCACAGTGGGTGGACCCGATCCACATCAATTATCGCGGTGTCGACGTCTGGGAAATCCCGCCGAGCGGCCAGGGCCTGGTGGCGCTGATGGCGCTGAACATCCTCGAAGGCTTCACCTTCGATCACCGCGACAGCCAACAGACCTGGCACCGCCAGCTCGAGGCCATGAAGCTCGCCTACAGCGACGGCCTGCACTACATCACCGACCCGCTGCACATGCGCGTGGCAGTGGCCGACCTGCTCAGCGACGACTACAGCGCGCGCCGTCGCAGCCAGATCGGCGAGCAGGCACAGGCGCCCAAGCCCGGTGACCCGCACGCCAGCGGCACGGTGTACCTGGCCACGGCGGACGCCGAAGGCAATATGGTCTCGTTCATCCAGAGCAACTACCACGGCTTCGGCTCCGGCGTGGTGTTGCCCGACAGCGGCATTGCGTTGCAGAACCGTGGGCAGGAATTCAGCCTCGACCCGGCCCACGCCAACTGCCTGGCAGCAGGCAAGAAGACCTTCCACACCATCATCCCCGGTTTCCTCACCAAGGACGGCCAGGCCCTTGGCCCGTTCGGCGTGATGGGCGGCTATATGCAGCCCCAGGGTCACGTACAGATGGTGATGAACCTGGTGGACTTCGGCCTCAACCCCCAGGCCGCACTGGATGCACCGCGCTGGCAATGGCTGGGCGACATGAAGGTCGGCATCGAGCAGGGCGCCTCCCGCGACCTGGCCAATGCCCTGGCCCGGCGTGGTCACCAGGTGCAGATCGCCAGCGACCTCACCGACTACGGCCGTGGGCAGATCATCCTGCGCGATCCGGTCAGCGGCGTGCTGTGCGGCGGTACCGAACCGCGTGCGGATTCCCATATCGCGGTATGGTAGCCAAAGCAGGGCATGGCGCCGCCATTGCCCTGCCATTTTGAAAAAAGTTGGTCGAAGCCTGTCCCCTTTTTTCACCTCGCCTGTCATTCCAGGCAAGTGAACAAAATCGAGAGCTTCTTCCAATGCCCGCAGTCCAACCCTTGCGCTTGCGCCCGTTGCTCAAACTGAGCCTGATGCTGAGCCTCAGCGCCAGCCCCTTGTTCGTCCCCGTCAGCTATGCCGAAGACAGCGCCGCGCGCCGCAGCTACCAGGTGCCGGCCGGCAGCCTGAGTGCGGCGTTGACCCGTTTTGCCGGGCTGTCGGGGGTCAACCTGTCGGTGGACCCGGCGCTGGTCAGCGGGCGCAGCAGCAGCGGTTTATCCGGCGAATACGGCGTGGAAGAGGGCTTTGCCCGCTTGCTGCAAGGCTCCGGCCTGCAGTTGCAGCCCATGGGCGAGCAAGCGTACATGCTGGTGCCGATGCCGGAGGGCGGCAGCCTGGAACTGGCGCCCACGTCGATTCTCGGTACCACCGGCCTGTACGACGGCGACACCTACGCCGGTGGCCAGGTGGCGCGACGTGGTTCGCAAGGCTTGTTGGGCACCCGTGACTTCATGGAAACGCCGTTCAGCATGACCACCTACACCCAGGACGCGGTGAAAAACCAACAGGCGCGCACCCTCGGCGACCTGATCGCCAGCGACCCGTCGGTACGCGCCACCAACCCGGCCGGTGGGCGTTACGAGCAGTTCACCATTCGCGGTTTCAGCCTGTTCAACAGTGATGTGTCATACAACGGCCTGTACGGCGTGCTGCCGACCTACACCATCGACATGGAAATGGCCGACCGCGTCGACATCTTCAAAGGCCCCACCCAGTTGATCAACGGCATCTCGCCGCGCGGCAGCGTCGGCGGTGGGATCAACGTGGTGCCCAAGCGCGCCACCGACAAGGACATCACCTCGTTCACCGGCACCTGGGCCTCCGACAGCCAGGCCGGGGGCGCGGTGGATGTGGGCCGGCGCTTTGGCGAAGACAATAAGTTCGGCCTGCGCTTCAACGGCGTGAAGCAGTCCGGCGATACCGAATGGGACCACCAGAGCGTCGACCGTGAGATGGCCGTGCTGGGCCTGGATTTTCGTGGCGAGCGCCTGCGCCTTTCCAGCGATATCGGCCGCACCGAGCGCGACACCGATGCGCCGCAGGAGCGTGTGCAAGTCGCGGCTGCCGCGCCGGTGCCCAGCGCCAACGATGTGCGCCGCAACTATGCGCAGTCCTGGAGCAAGGCGCGCACCAAGGACACCTTCGGTACGCTGAATGCCGAATATGACCTCAGCGATTCGGTGATGCTCTACGGCGGTGTGGGCGCGCGTAAAAGTAACCATGAGTTCCTGCGCCATGCTGTTTCGGTGACCAATGCGGCCGGTGATTTCACCGTGCAGCCTCGGGACTTCACCCGCGATGAAAACGTCCGCACCGCCACGGCCGGCGTGCGTAACTGGTTCCACACCGGGCCGGTGAGCCATGAGGTCAACCTGGCCGCCAGCTACTTCTATATGGACTTCACCAACGGCGGTGCGCGTTATGCGAACGCATCGAGCAATCTCTACAACCCCGTGCAAACCCCGACGCCGTCGGTGGCCACGCGCCAGGATGCGAAGGTTTATACCGAGAACAAGTTCAGTGGCGTGGCCTTGTCCGACACCCTGGGTTTCTTCGATGACCGCCTGTTGCTCACCCTCGGTGCGCGCTGGCAGCGCGTGATCGTGGACGATTGGAGCGACGGCATCAAAGGCAAGACCAACTACGACGAAGAAAAGATCTCGCCTTCGGGTGGCCTGCTGTTCAAAGCCACCGACAAACTGTCGCTGTACGCCAACTACATGGAAGGGTTGAGCCAGGGCAAGATCGCACCGTCCACGTCGCGCAACGAAGACCAGATCTTCCCGCCGTTTATCAGCCGCCAGGTGGAAGTGGGCGCCAAGTACGACGCTGGCGCCTTCGCCGTGACCGCCGCGGTGTTCCGCATCAAGCAACCGGCCTACGAGACCAACGCCACGTCGCGGCTGTTCGGTCCCAATGGCAAACGCCAGAACACCGGTGCGGAGCTGAGCGTGTTCGGCGAACCCCTCAAGGGCGTGCGCCTGCTCGGCGGCGTGATGTACATCGACAGCAAATTGAAGGACACCACCAATGGCGCCTGGGACGGCAACCGCGCGCCGGCCACGCCCAAGTACAACGTCAACCTCGGTGCCGAGTGGGATGTCCCGACCCTCGAAGGCCTGACCCTGACCAGCCGGGGCATCCACTCCAGTTCCCAATACCTGGACCAGTCCAACGTCAAGGAAATCGACGCCTGGAACCGCATCGACGTCGGCGCCCGCTACGCCTTCAAGGTCGATGACAAGCACATCACCCTGCGGGCGAATGTGGAGAACGTCGCCGACAAGCGCTACTGGAGTTCGGCCGGCGCGTCGGATGACAGCGAGCCGGGGCTGACCTTGTCGACCCCGCGCACCTACCTGCTGTCTGCCACGGTCGACTTTTAGACGCGGATTAAAAATGTGGGAGGGGGCTTGCCCTAATGCCAGTCAGTTAAGCGTACATCGCCTCCTGTAGGAGCGAGCTTGCTCGCGAAAAACGTCAACGATAACGCGTGCTTCCTGAATGAACGCGGCGCCTGTGAGTTTTTCGCGAGCAAGCTCGCTCCTACAAAAAGCCTTAACTGACTGGCATTAGGGCAAGCCCCCTCCCACAAATGAGAATGTTTTTTGATCACGTCGCCCCGATATGGAATAGTACCCGCCGTTTTCCCCAGCCCGTCCAGTTGGGGTGTTTTAACGCCGAGGTACCTCCATGCGATTGCTGCGCTCCATCCCCACCCTTGCCGCCTGCCTGCTGGCGTTCTCTTCCAGCCTGCTGAGCGCTGCCCCCATCGACCTCAATGACGGCCAGCACGCGGTGCATCTGCCCGATGCGCCCAAGCGTGTGGTGGTGTTGGAGTTCTCTTTTCTCGACAGCCTCGCCGCCGTGGACGTCACCCCCGTCGGCGCCGCCGATGATGGCGACGCCAAGCGCGTGCTGCCGCGCGTGCGTCAGGCCATCGGCCAGTGGAAATCCGTGGGCCTGCGCTCGCAACCGAGCATCGAGGAAATCGCGCGGCTCAAGCCGGACCTGATCGTGGCCGACCTCAACCGCCACCAGGCGCTGTACAGCGACTTGGCGAGTATTGCGCCAACCCTGTTGCTGCCGTCGCGCGGTGAGGATTACGAGGGCAGCCTCAAGTCCGCTGAGCTGATCGGCAAGGCCTTGGGCAAAAGCCCGCAGATGGAAGCCCGCATCGCACAAAACCGCGAAAACCTGAAGAAAATCGCCCAGCAGATCCCCGCCGGTGCCAGCGTGTTGTTCGGTGTCGCCCGTGAAGACAGCTTCTCCGTGCACGGCCCGGACTCCTACGCCGGCAGCGTGCTGCAAGCCATCGGCCTGAAAGTGCCGTCGGTGCGCGCCAACGCCGCGCCGACCGAATTCGTTAGCCTCGAACAACTGCTCGCCCTCGATCCGGGTTGGCTGCTGGTCGGCCATTACCGCCGCCCGAGCATCGTCGACAGCTGGAGCAAGCAGCCGCTGTGGCAAGTGTTGGGCGCGGTGCGCAACCAGCAGGTGGCCGAAGTGGACGGTGACAGCTGGGCGCGCAACCGTGGTGTGTTGGCCTCGGAGCAGATCGCCGAGGACGCCCTGGCGATCCTCAAGGGCGGCAAAGCCGTACTGAGCCAATAAGCATGGGCCGTGGTTTGGCCGCAGCCGGCATCGTGGTGCTGGGTGCCGTGTTGTTCTGGCTGTCGTTGTACAGCTGGTCGCCGTTCACTCTCACGGCGGCCGACGCCTGGAATGGGCTGGTGCATCAGGGCAGCGTGGGCGGCAATATGGCCTATATCGTCGCCCAGTTGCGCGTGCCGCGTGCGGTGTGCGCGGCATTGGTGGGCGCCTGCCTGGGCCTGGCCGGGGCGCTGATGCAGGGCATCACCCGCAACCGTCTGGCATCGCCGTCGCTGTTCGGCGTGACGGCAGGCGCGGCGTTGGGGCTCGCGTTGTTTTCCACCGGGTTGGTCGCACCGCCGTTTGCCGGCGCTGCCTTGCTGATGACCTGCCTGGGCGGCGCACTGGCCTGGATCACAGTGTTCAGCCTCGGTGGCGCCTGGTCGCCGGCCACGGCCCAAGGTCGCCTGGTGTTGGCCGGGGTGGCCGTCGCCGCGTTGTGTGCTGCCTTGACCCGGCTCACGGTGATCCTGGTCGAGGCCCAGGCGCAAAGCGTGCTCAATTGGCTGGCCGGTTCCCTGGCCAACGTCGGTGCGGCCCAGGTGCAATTGCTCTGGCCGTGCACCTTGATCGGCGGCCTGTGGGCGCTGTGGTGTGCGCCGCGCTTGAACCTGATCAACCTCGGCGAAGACGCCGCGCGCTCGTTGGGCGTGGGCATTGCCAGCCTGCGTTTGCAGGTGTTCGTCGCCAGCCTGTTGCTGGTGGGGGCGAGTGTCTGCGCGGTCGGGCCCATCGGCTTTGTCGGGTTGATCGCGCCGAATATCCTTCGCCAGTTTCTCGGTAATGACTACCGCTGGCTGATCCCACTCAGTGCCGCCTTGGGCGCAGTGATCGTGCTGGGTGCCGACCTGCTCAGCCGCGCCGTGGCGTTCCCGGTGGAAACCCCGGCCGGGGTGGTCACGGCACTGATTGGTGCACCATTCTTCCTCTTTCTCGCCAGGCGTGCCCTATGACCCAGCCACGATTGCGCCTTTGGCTGCTGCTCGTTTTGTTGCTGCTGGCGACCTTCGTCAGCCTCAGCGCCGGCACCCTGTGGCTCACGCCCGAAACCGTGCTGGAGCGCCTGCTGGCCCATGACGCCCTCGACTTTGAAGTCTGGAACCACCGCCTGCCACGCAGCCTGATCGCGATCCTCGCCGGCTGCGCATTCGGCCTGGCCGGGGCGATTGTGCAGGGCGTGATTCGCAACCCGCTGGCCTCGCCGGAGATCCTCGGTGTCACCCAAGGTGCGGGGCTCGCGCTGACCGTGGCGATCATCAGCTGGCCGCACCTGCCGATTGCCTGGCTGCCCCTGGTGGCCTGCCTGGGCGGCGCCGGTGGTGCGTTGCTGTTGGCGCTGTACAACACCGGTGTGAGTTTTTCCGGCGTGCGTTTTGCGCTGTCCGGGGTGGCGATTGCGGTGACCTTGTCCAGCGTCACCGAGTTTCTGATCCTGTCCCACCCGCTGGACATCAACACCGCCTTGCTCGCGCTCACTGGCAGCCTGTGGAGCCGCAACTGGCACCATGTAGCGCTGGTGCTGCCGTTCCTGGTGTTGATCCCGCTGGGGCTGTGCCTGGCCAAACCGCTGAACCTGATCGCCCTCGGCGATGAGGCGGCCCACAGCCTGGGCATCGCACTGAACCGCACACGCTGGCTGGCGATGGCCTGCGCGGTGCTGCTCACCAGCCTGGGCGTGGGCGTGATCGGGCCGATCGGCTTTATCGGCCTGGTCGCACCGCATATGGCACGGCGCCTGGTCGGTGGGCATCACCAGTACCTGCTGCCGGCGGCGATGCTGATCGGCGCGCTGTTACTGGTGCTGGCCGACACCCTCGGGCGCACGCTGATCGCGCCCAGCGAAATCCCCGCCGGGGTGCTTACGGCGGTGATTGGCGCACCGTATTTTCTTTGGTTGCTGGCACGGTTCAAGGGCTGATGACATGAGTATTCTTCAAGCACGCGCGCTGGATATCGGCTACGGCGCCACACCCATCGTGCAGAGGCTGTCGTTTACGCCGCCGACGGGAAAAGTCACCGCGTTAATCGGCCCCAATGGCTGCGGCAAGTCCACCTTGCTCAAGGCGTTTGCGCGCATCCTCAAGCCCACGCAAGGTGAGCTGAGCCTGGATGGCCAGGCCTACGCCAGCCTGTCCGCCCGCCAACTGGCCCGGCACATTGCATTCCTGCCCCAAGTGCTGCCGGTGCCCGAAGGCGTCAGCGTGCGCCAGTTGGTCGCCTACGGCCGCAGCCCGCACAACTCGCTGTGGGGACGCCTGAGCGGCAATGACCGGGCCCATGTGACCCAAGCCATGCAACGCCTGGAGCTCGACAATCTGGCCGACCGCGCCCTGGCGGACCTGTCCGGCGGCCAGCGTCAACGCGCCTGGCTGGCCATGGTCCTGGCACAGAATGCCCCCGTGGTGCTGCTCGACGAACCCACCACCTACCTCGACATCAGCCACCAGGTCGAACTGCTCGACCTGATGGGCGAACTGGCCGCCGAAGGCAAGACCGTGATCACCGTGCTCCACGACATCAACCAGGCCTGCCGCTACGCCGACCACCTGGCGGTGATGCACGCCGGCAAGCTGGTGGCCGATGGCGCGCCGGCACAGGTGATCAGTGCCGAATTGATGCGCCAGGTGTTTGAGGTGCAGGTGCAGATCGTGAGCGAACCGGTGGCCGGCACCCCCATGTGCCTGATCGAAAAAAGCACCCGAGCCCAAGCCTGACTCGGTCAAAAAATGTGGGAGGGGGCTTGCTCCCGATAGCAGTGGGTCAGTCACCTCATGCATTGACTGACCCACCGCCATCGGGAGCAAGCCCCCTCCCACATTAGGATCTCAGTCGGCTTTGGAATTCCACACGGCCTTCTTCACTTCGATGGCCTTGGGCAACAACCGATTCTGGAAAAACAGATCCGCCGTCGCCTGCTGCGCCTGAATGATCCCTTCATCAATCGGCAAAATCGGCGAAGGCGGGCGGTTGTCCATGTAGCGTGCAACCACGTCGGCGGGCAGGCCCATGAACTCGGTCAGTACTTTCAAACTGTCTTCGCGCTGGCTGCGGGTAAGGGCTTCGGCGGCGGTGAGCTCGTCGAGCAGGTCATGGATAAAGGCCCCATTGTCCCGCGCATACTCGCGCCGCGCGCTGTACACCGGTCCAGACAGGCCCAAGCCTTCGCCATTGGCCAGCACATGGCTGGGGCTCTGGCTCAAGGCGAGTGACGAGTAGGGTTCCCAGATCGCCCAGGCATCGACGCTGCCTTGTTCGAACGCCGCTCGCGCATCGGCCGGCGGGAGGTACACCGGTTGGATGTCCTTGTAGCTCAGGCCGGCGTTGTTCAGCGCGCGCAGGATCAGGTTGTGGGAGCTGGAACCCTTCTGGAACGCCACTTTCTTGCCCTTGAGGTCCGCCACCGAATGCAGCGGGCTATCGTTGCGCACCAGGATCGTCTCGGCGCTCGGCTTGGGCGGTTCGGCGCCGATGTAGACCAGGTCGGCCCCGGCGGCTTGGGCGAACAGCGGCGGGATGTCGCCGGTGGAACCCACATCCAGTGCCCCCACGTTCAGCGCTTCAAGCATCTGCGGGCCGGCGGGGAACTCGATCCACTTCACCTCCGTCTTCGGGAAACGCTTTTCCAGCAGGTCATGTTGCTTGGCGAGGACCAGCGCGATGGAGCCTTTTTGGTAGCCGATACGCAAGGTGGCGGGGTCGGCGGCCAGGGCGGTTTGCGTCACCGCCAGCAAGGCCAGGAGCAGTGCTGGAAACTTCATGCTTTACCCTCTGTAAATCGATGGGCCGGGCGCGCCAGGCCGAGGTTTTCGCGCAAGGTGGAACCGCTGTATTCAGTGCGAAACAGGCCGCGCCGCTGCAGCTCGGGCACCACCCATTGCGCGACGTCTTCCAACCCACCCGGCAAGTGCGGCACCAGGATATTGAAGCCATCGGCCGCGCCGTTTTCGAACCAGTTCTGCAGCTCATCGGCAATCTGCGCAGGCGTGCCGATCAGGCTGTAATGCCCGCGGCCACCGGCAATTCGCCGACCCAATTGCGCGAGGGTCAGTTGCTCACGGTTGGCCAAGTCGCTCAGCAGTTGCTGACGACTGCGTTGTCCGCTGTCGGTCAACGGCAGCGCCGGCAACGGCCCGTCCAGCGGGTAGCCGGACAGGTCGAAATTGCCCAGCATGCGCCCCAGCAACGCGACGCCCACCTCAGGTTCGACGAGATCCTGGAATGCCTCGAATTTGGCCTGGGCCTCGGCCTCGGTCGCCCCGACCACCACAAACACACCGGGCATGATTTTCAGCGAGTCCGGCCCGCGCCCGTACCGGCTCAAGCGGCCCTTGAGGTCGGCATAAAACGCCTGGGCATTGGCCAGCGAGGTCTGTGCGGTAAACACCACCTCGGCGGTCTGCGCGGCCAGCTCACGGCCGGCTTCGGACGAGCCGGCCTGCACGATCACCGGCTGGCCCTGGGGCGAGCGCGCCACATTCAGCGGACCCTTGACTCGGAAGTGTTCGCCCACATGGTCCAGCACATGCAGCTTCGCCGGGTCGTAATAGTTGCCGCTGGCCTTGTCGCGCACAAAGGCATCGTCTTCCCAGCTGTCCCACAGCCCGGTCACCACCTGATGAAACTCCTTGGCGCGGCTATAGCGTTCGCCATGGCCAAGGTGTTCGTCGCGGCCAAAATTCTGCGCTTCGGCGGCGTTGTCCGAGGTCACCAGGTTCCAGCCCGCACGCCCGCCGGACAGGTGATCCAGCGAAGCGAACTTGCGCGCCACATGGTAGGGCTCGTTGTAGCTGGTGGTCGCCGTGGCGATCAGGCCGATGTTATCGGTCACCGCACTCAGTGCCGAGAGCAGGGTGAGCGGCTCGAAATGATCCGAGCGCGCCATATGGCTGGCGATCTCACCAGTGGCAGCGGCGATGCTGTCGGCCACGAACAGCGCATCGAACTTCGCCGCTTCGGCCACCCGTGCCAGGTGTTTGTATTGGGCGAAATCCAGCCCGGCATCCGCCGGCACGTCCGGGTGGCGCCAGGCGGCGACATGGTGCCCGTTGGCCATGAGAAAGGCGCCGAGTTTCAGTTGACGGCTCATGCTAGAAATCCTTGCGCAGTTGCACGCCGAAGTAACGCTCATCGTCACGGGGTACGGCGCGGTAGATGTAGTTGCCGCCACTGGCCAGCAGCGGTGAGTAGGACTTGTCGGCGAGGTTCTTGGCCAGCAACGCCACGCGCCAACCGTTGGTGTAGTCGGCCAGGGCCACGCTGGCGTTCCAGATGCCATAGGCGCCTTGCTTGGTGTCGACGTTCTGACTGATGTCGTACTGTACTTCGCTCTGCCAGCTGTAGTCGGTGCCCAGTTCGATGTCCAGGCCGTTATCCAGCGGGATCGTGTAGTCGGCGCGCACGTAGCTTTTCCAGTCCGGGCTGAAGGGCAGTGGCTTGCCATTCACGTTGCACGTCGCCGCTGCACCGGCCGGGCAGGCGAACTCATCAATGCGCGCACGGGTGTAGGCCAGGGCGCCGGAGAGCTTGAGTTGCTGGGTGGCCTGCAGGGCGTAATCCAGCTCGACGCCTTCGGTGCTGACGCTGCCGGCGTTGATCAGGCGGGTCACGACCTGGCCGGCGACGGTGTCGAAAAAGTTCGCCTGGTAGTTGTCGTAGTCGCTGTGGAATACCGCCAGGTTGGTGGTCAGGCGGTTGTTCCAAGCGGTGGCCTTGATCCCGGCTTCCCAGGTGTTGGAGGTTTCCGGCTTGAGCGCATCGGTGTCGCGCGGTTGCATATTGAAGAACACGTTGTAGGCCGGGCCCTTGTAGCCGCGCGAGTAGGTCAGGTAGCTGGTGACGCTGTCGCTGAGGTCGTACTGCACCCCGAGGCGACCGGACCAGCCGTCTTCGTCCACCGAGCCGGAGCTGGAGGTGACCGGTTGAATCCCGCTGACCGTGGTGGCCGAGGTAGAGACGCGGCGGTGATCGTATTTCAGCTCATCGTGGGTGTAGCGCAGGCCGGCGATGCCACGAAAGCGTGAGGTGAAGTTCAGCGTGGTCTCGCCGAACACCGCGTAGCTGTCGCTGGTGGTGCTGTAGTCGGCGATGCCACGGTCGGTGCGCGTGGTGGTCGTGAGCGTGCGCTGATAGGTTTCCTCGTCCTTGCCGTGCATGTAGAACAGGCCGCCGACGTATTCCAGGAACTCACCCTTGGGCGAGGCCAGGCGCAGTTCCTGGGAGTATTGGTCGAAGGCCAGCTCGCCCTTGTCGGCGGTGCCGGGGAAGGCGGCGGTCACCGTGCCGAGGCGGTCGCCGTCCTGGTACTGGGTGTTGTCCCAGCCGCGCCAGGCGGTGATCGAGGTCAGGGTGTAGTCGCCGAGGTTCCAGTCCAACTGAGCGGACAAGCCTTTGTTGGTGTCTTCGACATGGCTGCGCGTATCGGTGTTGATGTCGCGGTTGTCGCTGGAGGCGCGCACCGGGCTCAAGGCATTGCTGAAGGCCGGGCTCAGGGACTTGCTGACCACGCCATTCGGCGCGTCGTCGTGGGACTGCATGTAGTCGGCGATCAGGGTCAGTTTCACGTCATCGTTGGGGGTGAATTCCAGCTTGCCGCGGATGCCCTTGTGGTTGTAGCCGTTGACCTCCTGGCCGTTGTGCTGGTTATCGACGTTACCGTCGTAGCTGCCGAACAGCGTGCTGATCGAGCCTTTGAGCACATCCGGCACCAGGCTGCCGCCGATGCCGAAACGGGTGCGGCTTTCGTTGCCGCTGTAGTACGCCTGGTCGATATAGCCATGGGTCTCGGCGCTGGGCGGCTTGCTGGTGATGTTGAGCACGCCGGCCGAGGCGTTCTTGCCGAACAAGGTGCCTTGCGGGCCGCGCAGCACTTCGATGCGCTCCAGGTCCAGCAGGTCGAGGGTGGCCTGGCCGGGGCGCGCGTAGACCACGCCGTCGATCACCGTGGCCACCGTCGGCTCCACGCCAGGAGAGGTGGAAATAGTGCCCACGCCGCGCACGAACAGCGAGGTGTCCTTGTTCGAGGCGCCGGTGCGGAAGTTCAGCGACGGCACTTGCTGGGCGATGCTGGCCACGCCGTTGCGGTTGTCGCGCTCCAGTTGTTCGCCGTCCAGCACCGAGACCGCCACCGGGACTTTTTGCAGGGATTCTTCACGCCGGGTGGCGGTGACCGTCACCGCTTTGAGCGTGGGTTCCTGCTCGTCGGCAGCAAAGGCGCCGGGCACGGGGAGGGCGGTCAGACCGGCGAGAAGGAATAAGTGCGTGTGCCTGTGCATGGTGTGTTCGCTCGAAAAAATGCCCTGAACCGCTGCGGTTCTTACGACCGTCAGCGCCTGTGGAAACTGCCTTGGGCATTCGCTTGAGCGAGTAGCAGACAGCGCGCTTTGTTAGCGCTAACATCGGCATTATTGGTAGCTCGGGTTTAGAGCGTCAAAGACTTAAAAATTATCCCTATATTCTTTTTGGTTGTTAGCAGGATGATCCCGTGAGCGAAGACAAACCGCGCAAGCGCCGTGGCGCCGGGCGCGTCACCTTGAACACCGTGGCCCGGCAGGCCGGGGTGTCGGCGATCACCGTGTCGCGCTATTTCAACCAGCCGGAGCAGGTCTCGCCCGAGCGTCGCGAGCGCATTGCCGAGGTGGTGGCCGAGCTGGGTTATGTGCCCAACCTGGTGGCCGGCGGGCTGGCGTCGGCGCGGGGGCGGATCGTGGCGATGGTGATCCCGAACATCTCGGGGCCGATCTTTGCCAACACGATCCAGGGCTTCAGCGACACCCTCAGTCGCCATGGGTATCAGCTGTTGCTGGCGTCCAGTTACTTCAGCGCCGAGCAGGAAGAAAGCGCGGTGCGCGCGTTCCTCGGCTGGTCGCCGGCAGCGCTGGTGCTGACCAGTCGCTTCCACAGTGCAGGCACCGAAAAGATGATCGCCGACACCGATATCCCGGTGGTGGAAACCTGGGACTACGTGCCCGAACGCGCGCCGGTGCAGATCGGTTTTTCCCACTACGCAGTCGGCGTCACGGCCGCGCGCTACCTGTATGGCAAGGGCTATCGGCGAATCGCCTTCGTGCAGAACAGCGCCACGGGCGACTTCAGCGCGCTGGAACGGGGTGATGGGTTTGCCGCAACCCTGATCGAACTGGGTGTACAGCCCCGGGTCTTCGTCCCGGACGCCGACAGCGCGCCCTTCGAAGCCGGCAAGCAGGCGATGCAAGCCCTGATGAACCACGCCACCCCACCTGACGCGATCTTCTTCGCCAATGACAACCTCGCCGCCGGTGGTTTGCTGGCGGGGCAGCGTTCCGGGTTAAAGTGCGCGGTGCTTGGATTCGGTGACTACCCGTTTGCCGAAATGTTGTTGCCCAGCCTGAGTACGATCAAACCGCCGGCCTTGGAGATCGGCGTACTGGCGGCAACCCGCGTGCTGGAAAGCCTCGGCGTGTTGCCGGATGCCGTACAGCGTTTGAA
Organism: Pseudomonas sp. Yb2C2; assembly: GCF_052112325.1. NCBI lineage: Bacteria > Pseudomonadati > Pseudomonadota > Gammaproteobacteria > Pseudomonadales > Pseudomonadaceae > Pseudomonas > Pseudomonas sp. Yb2C2. The sequence continues at coordinate 141,687 of NZ_JAVAJK010000015.1, forward strand.
CCTGTTGGATTGCCGCTTGATCGAACGGGAAAGCGCCTGAGCTTTTTTACCGCCCACTAGGACCTGCCCATGACCGAACCCGCCCCCAAGACCCGCCGCGCCCCCAAAGGTGAAAAACGCCGCGAAGAGCTGCTGGACGCGGCCCTGCAGGTGTTCTCCCTGGAAGGCTACAGCGGCGCCTCGATGGCCCAGGTGGCGGCGATCGTGGGTATTTCGGTGGCCGGGCTGCTGCATCATTTTCCCAGCAAGATCTCGCTGTTGATGGGGGTGTTGCAGCGTCGCGATGAGGTCAATCAACGGATTGCCGATGAGGTTCGTGCGGAGAAAACCCTCAATGGCTTACTCGGCAGCCTGCGTGCGATCAATCGTTCGAATGCCACGGCACCGGGCGTGGTGCGCGCGTTTACCATCTTGAATGCCGAAAGCCTGCTGGACACCCATCCGGCCTGGGCCTGGTTCCAGGCGCGCTATGCGGCGATTCACCAGCGCATGCAGGGGCAGTTTGCCGACCTGGTCGCGGCGGGGGAGGTGCGCAGCGATGTGGACATCGACGGGCTGGTGGAAGAAATCCTGGCCATGATGGATGGCCTGCAGATCCAGTGGCTGCGCTTTCCCGAGCAGGTGGACCTGGTGGCGCGGTTTGACAGCTACATCGCGCGGGTCGAGGCAGCCATCAGAACCTGAGTTGAACACAGTCAACATGTGGGAGGGGGCTTGCCCCCGATGGCGGTCTCTGGGCCGGCCATGTGCTGGGGTTGGAATGAGTACATATCCGTTGCTGCGGTAACGGCTACTTAGGGTTCCGCTCTTACAGCGGGTCACTTTTGGAAGAGCGCCAAAAGTAACCAAAAACGCTTCGCCCCACCACTCGGCACCTCGCCCAGGCTCGGTGTGCCCGTAATCCGACAGTGATGTGGGGGGCCGCCGCCACGCGCCATCCATGGCGCGGGGCGGCTAAACCGGCATCCCTGCCGGTTTACCCCCCAAATCACTATCGAATTCCGGCCAGCGTGGTTAACGGGGCGCCTGAGATCAAGATCAAGATCAAGGGCGGCTCGCTTCGCATCGTGGTTAGCGTTGGCTGCTACACAGTTGTGTAGATACCCATGCTCATCGGGGGCAAGCCCCCTCCCACAGGGATCAGTTGCCGGTAGCACTGCCCTGGCTGCTGTCATCGCTCATGTCATAGCCATCACCGTCGCTGGTGCCGCTGTCGCCTTCGTTTTGATGCAGCACACCGCCGGTCTTCACCGTCGATTCACGCAGCGTCGAGTTGAGCGCCGAGCGTGGCAGCGGGTTGCTGGTGGTGGTCGACAGTTCCTGGCGGAACGGGTTGACCAGCTTGGCGTTCAGGCGAATATCCTGGGACGACGCGCCCACCGACAGGTTGAAGCTGTCGGCATCCACCACCCATTGCTTGCTCGCTACGTCGTAGTAGGCCAGCGAGCGATCGTTGAGCTCGATGGTCACGCGCTTGCTCTCGCCCGGCTTGAGGAACACCTTCTTGTAGCCCTTGAGTTCCTTGATCGCGCGTTCGACTTTCGGGTTGTTCTGGCCCACGTACAACTCGGCCACTTCGGCGCCCGCGACCTTGCCGGTGTTGGCCAGGTCGAACGACACCTTGATCGGCGCACCGGCCACCGCCACCCCAGGGGTCACGCTGATGTTGCTGTAGCCGAAGGTGGTGTACGACAAGCCATAGCCGAACGGGTAGAGCGGCTTGATGCCCTTTTTCTCGTAGCCGCGATAGCCCAGGAACAGGTCGTCCTTGTAGCTCATCTCGGCCAGGGTTTCCTGGTTGTCGAACGTGGGGAAGGTCGCGTAGATCGGGTTGTCTTCGATGTTGCGCTCGATGCTGATCGGCAGCTTGGCCGACGGGTTGACCTTGCCCAGCAGGATCTCCGCCAAGGCCTGGCCGCCGTTCTGTCCAGGGTAGAACGCATGCAGCGCGGCCGGTACCTGGTCGATCCAGTCGCTCATCTTCAGGCCGGTACCGCCGTGCAGGGTGACCACGGTATTCGGGTTGACCTTGGCGATGCTCTGGATCAGCAGGTTCTGGTATTCGGGCAGGTCGAAGCTGTGGTCGAAGCCTTCGCCTTCGTACTCATTGCTGTTACCGGCCGCGACCAGTACCGCGTCGTACTTGGCCAGGTCCTGCGGTGCCACAAGCGACGCCCAGCTCATCTGCACACCGACGAGGCCGCCCATGGTCGACAGGTAGCCGTTGCGGCGTGAATATTCCAGCTTGATGTCGACCGGTTTGCCAGCTTCCAGGTTGACCTTGGCAAACACCGGGATGGTCGGCGGAATGCTGTTGTTCGGCAGCGGCTTGCCGTCGCCGTTGTCGAGGACTTTCTTGCCGTTGACGTAGAGGCGCACGGCGCCGTCGGCACGCACCTTGAACACCTGCTCGCCGCTGACCGTCGGGGTGATCTGGCCGCTGTAGCGAATCGAGGTGGCGGCGGTATCGCCGTTCACCGGCAGGCTGTCGGTGGACCAGTCCAGGTCGACATGGGTGTCGGTGCGGCTGGCGGCCGGGTCACCGGACCAGTTGGTGTTGCTGAAGAACTCGGTCTTCAAGCCTTTGACACTGTTGCCATTGCCGTCGGCATGGGTCCAGGTCGAGGTGGCCGGGTCCAGGGACAGCCCGTCGATAAACTCGACCTTGGCGCCTGGCGCCAGTTGCTGCAAGCCGCTCAGCTCACTGATGTAGTTGGCGGCCATGACGTTGGCGCTGCCGAAACCGGTAGGCGGCGCGTACTTGGCCAGGGTGCCGACCACGGCGATGCGCTTGACCTTCCTGGCGTCCAGCGGCAGCAGGCTGTTCTGGTTTTTCAGCAGCACGATGCCTTCGCGGGCGGCGTTCAGGGCCACGCGGTTGCTGGTGGCGCTGTTCATGTTGTGGCTGGTCAGCGGCGCCTTGCTGTCGAACTTGTACAGGTAGATCTGCTTGAGGATGCGGCGCACCTTGTCATCGATGGTCGCGCTGCTCAGCTCGCCGCTGTCCAGGTACGGCTTGAGGATGGTGCTGTTCATCTGGTAGCCCATCATGTCCAGGTCGGTACCCGCCTGGGCCGCCGGCAAACCGTCGACCACCGCGTTGTAGTCGCTCTGCACGAAGCCCGGGTAGCCCCATTCGGTCTTGAGGATGTCACGCATCAGGTGCTTGTTCTGGCACGCGAACTCGCCGTTCACCTTCTGGAACGCACACATCATCATCGCGACCTTGCTGTTCTTCGAGGCGGACTCGAACGGCGGCAGGGTCATCTCGCGCAGCACGCGTTCGCTGATGATTTCATTGAGGTGGAAGCGGTTGCTTTCCTGGTCGTTGGCGGCGAAATGCTTGGCATTGGCCCACACGCCACGGGACTGAATGCCGTTGATCACGGCCGGCGCCAGGCTGGCGCCGAGGAACGGGTCTTCACCGGACAGGTACTCGAACGCCCGGCCGCTGTACGGCATGCGGTACAGGTTCACACCAGGCCCGGTGACGAACTGATAACCACCGCTGGCGGTGTCATAGCCCAGGGCACGGCCCAGGTCGATGGCGCGCCGTGGGTTCCAGCTGGCGGCCAGGTTCGGCCCCGACGGGTAGACCACGCCCTGGGCGTTGCCTTCGCTGGTGTAGCGCACGCCCACACCGCCATCGGCGCCGTGGATCTGCGGGATACCGTACTGGGTCAGTGGCTTGACGTCCCAGCCGCCGGTGCCGCCGATGTAGGCGAGTTTTTCTTCCAGGGTCATCTTTGCCAGGGTCTTATCCGCGGCTTTTTCCGCGCGGCTTACCCGACCTTCATCCAGGGCAGGACTGGTGGCCGCATGCACCTGGGACACGGCCAGTGCCAGCAGGGCGAAAGCCGACTGTGCACCGATCATTTTGCGTTTATTCATGGGTCTCTCCGACAACAGTTCAGTAAACAGGGCGCGCCGAGAAGTGCGTGTTGCACTGCACCTCGTCACTTTTTTCTGGGCAATAGTTGCCCGTGATCGCAATTTTTAACCGATGGCTAATTGCAACTATTTGGCGAATTTCGCAGTTTTATAAATGTAATAATTGTATTAGTTATTGTTGTGGATAGTGTCTAAGCGATATCACGAGATGGCATTTTGAACCGCAAAAACCGCATAATTAAGGCAATTCTTGCGGTTATAAGTCAAACGAAAGCTAATTTTTGCGTGAAATAAGAAATATTTTCTTACCTTTCGGAACTAAGGCTAAACCTACCAGTCGATTGGTTTAAGAAAATTTATCGAGTCGTGGCTAACTAGTGGCATAGCTCGGTAGTTTCAAAGTGCCATGTTTACACAAGCTGTCATACACAACGCTTTGGTGTAGGGTCTTGATCGAGTTCAAGGCGCCACTTGGGCTATCTGCTGTTTTTGATCTGGAGAAAGTTGATGAAGATTTCCCTGTTGGGTGCCGGTGTTGTATTGGGCGTTGCGCTAAGTGGCGCGGCGATGGCGGCGGAGTCCACGGACGCCGATGCGAAATCCGGCGCCGCCGATTCCACGGTGTTGACCCAGGCCCACGATGCCAAGGCCGTCAAAAAACAGAAGGCTGAAACCACCAAGGGTGGGCGGCCGCTGAGCCAATCTGCTACCTCTAAAACAGCGCCAACCAAGTAAGCCTGACCCCCTGTAGGAGCGAGCTAGCTCGCGAAAGTATTCCAAGCGCATCGCGGCGTCGGATGTACCTTTTTCGCGAGCAAGCTCGCTCCTACAGGGGGCTCATATAGCCCCTCAGATTTTTACCCATGCCCAGCCCTTCAACGCCCATCGATGCCTGCCAACTGCACATCCCGCACACCGAACAGGTCTGCGCGTGGCTGATGCAACATGCCGGCTTGAAAACCGTTGACCTGGAGCGTGCCCGGCGCCTCTCTCAGGAGGGCGGCGACACCGAGTTGCTCGGCCTGCTCACGCGCTTGGGGCTGGTCTCGGAAGTGGAGCTGGCCCGTGCCTGGGCCGACCTGCTCGGCGCACCGCTGCTGCTGGCCGATGCTGCGCCGCCGCTGTTGGACCCATTGCCGGTATTGACCGAGCGTTTCATGCGCCACTACCAGGTGGTGCCCGTGGGCTGGAGCCAGGGCGGCCTGCGGGTGCTGGCGGCCAACCCGTCGCTGGTCTACCCGTTCCAGGCCATGGCCTATGCCTGTGGCGTGCCGGTGTGGCTGGCCGTGGGGCCGCGCAACGAAGTCGAAACCCTGATCGAGCGCTACTACGGCCAGGGTCGTTCGGCGATGGGCACCCTGATCGAAAACCTCGACGAGCAGGGCGGTGCCCTCGAAGACATCGAGCACCTCAAGGACATGGCCTCCGAAGCGCCGGTGATTCGCCTGGTCAATCTGATCCTGCAGCGCGCGGTGGAACATCGCGCCTCGGACATTCATATCGAACCCTTCGAAAACCAGCTCAAGGTGCGCTACCGCATCGACGGCGTGCTGCACGACGCCGAGGCGCCGCCGTCCAGCTCTTCGGCAGCGGTCATTTCGCGGGTGAAGATCATGGCGCGCCTGGACATTGCCGAGCGGCGCCTGCCCCAGGACGGGCGCATCATGCTGCGCATCCAGGGCAAGGAGCTGGACTTGCGGGTGTCCACGGTGCCCACCAGTTTTGGCGAGTCGGTGGTCATGCGGTTGCTCGACCGCCAGACCGTGCAGTTCGATTTCCAGAGCCTGGGCTTTGATGGCCAGCGCCTGGAAACCTTCCTCGAAGTGCTCGAGCGGCCCCACGGCATCCTGCTCGTCACCGGGCCCACCGGCTCGGGCAAGACCACCACGCTGTACACCGCGCTGTCGCGGCTCAATACCGCCGAGCGCAAGATCATCACCGTCGAAGACCCGGTGGAATACCAGCTTGAGGGCATCAACCAGATCCAGGTGAAACCGGCTATCGGCCTGGACTTCGCCGGTGCGCTGCGCTCCATCGTGCGCCAGGATCCGGACGTGATCATGATCGGTGAAATCCGCGACCTGGAAACCTGCCGTATCGCCATCCAGTCGTCCCTCACCGGCCACCTGGTGCTCTCGACCCTGCACACCAACAGCGCGGCGGCGAGTATCACGCGCTTGCTGGACATGGGTGTCGAAAGCTACCTGATTGCCTCGACCGTCAACGGCATCCTTGCCCAGCGCCTGGTGCGGCGCCTGGACCCGGCCACCCGCGAAGCCTTCGAAGCACCGGCGGAATTGATCGCCGAACACGGCCTCGACCGGTTTACCGAGCAGCGCCCGATCATGCTTTATCGCCCCCACGCCGATGCGCCGGGCGGTGGCTACCACGGCCGCAGTGCGATCACCGAACTGCTGGTGATGAACGACGAACTGCGCAGCCTGTTGATGCGCCAGGCCGACGCCGCCACCCTCGAACAGGCCGCCCGCCGTGGCGGCCTGCGCACCTTGCATGAAGAAGGCCTGCGCCAGGCCGTGGCCGGTGTCACCTCACTTGAAGAAGTGCTGCGCGTCACCCGGGGAGAGGGCGCATGAGCCTGTTCAAATACCGCGCCCTCGACAGCCAGGGCCAGGCGCAAAACGGCACCCTCGAAGCCAAGGACCAGGATGCCGCCGTCGCCGCGCTGCACAAGCGCGGTTTGCTGCTGTTGCAGATCGAGGTGGCGGGCGCCCAGGGCCTGCGCAAGGCCTTTGGCCGGGGCCAGTTGAACGGCGCGGCGCTGGTCAGTTTCACTCAACAATTGGCCACGCTATTGGGCGCCGGCCAGCCGCTGGAACGCTCCTTGGGCATCCTGCTCAAGCAGCCCGGCCAGCCCCAGACCCGCGCGCTGATCGAGCGCATCCGCGAACAGGTCAAGGCCGGCCAGCCGTTATCCAAGGCGCTGGAGGCGGAGGGCAGCCAGTTTTCGCCGCTGTACCTGAGCATGGTCCGCGCCGGCGAGGCGGGCGGCGCCCTCGAAGACACCCTGCGCCAGCTCAGCGATTACCTGGAGCGCAGCCAGTTACTCCGGGGCGAAGTGATCAACGCGCTGATCTACCCGGCGTTTCTGGTGGTCGGCGTGCTCGGTTCGCTGGCGTTGCTGCTGGCCTATGTGGTGCCGCAGTTCGTGCCGATCTTCAAGGACCTGGGCGTGCCGATTCCGCTGATCACCGAGGTGATCCTGGGCCTCGGCCAATTCCTCGGGGCCTACGGCCTGGCGGTGCTGGCCGGGTTGATTGTCGGCGCATGGGCTCTGGCTGCGCGCCTGCGCGATCCCCAGCGCCGCGAACGCTATGACCGCCGCGTGCTGGGCATCCGCATCATCGGCCCGTTGCTGCAACGGGTCGAAGCCGCCCGTTTGGCCCGCACCCTCGGCACCCTGCTGAGCAACGGTGTGGCGCTGCTGCAAGCGCTGGTGATTGCCCGCCAGGTCTGCACCAACCGCGCCCTGCAAGCCCAGGTCGCCCAGGCCGCCGAGTCGGTCAAGGGCGGTGGCACCCTGGCCAGCGCCTTCGGCAGCGAGCCGCTGCTGCCCGACCTGGCGTTGCAAATGATTGAAGTCGGCGAACAGGCCGGCGAACTCGACAGCATGCTGCTCAAAGTCGCCGAGGTGTTCGACGTCGAGGCCAAACGCGGCATCGACCGCCTGCTCGCCGCGCTGGTGCCGTCCCTGACCGTGGTCATGGCGGTGCTGGTGGCGGTGATCATGCTGGCGATCATGCTGCCGCTGATGAGCCTGACCAGCAATATATGAACCCTTAAGGAAACACGCTGATGCGCCATACCCGATTCAAGCCCGCCCGCCGCCAGGGCGGTTTTACCTTGCTGGAAATGCTCGCCGTGATCGTGCTGCTGGGCATTGTCGCGACCATCGTGGTACGCCAGGTCGGCGGCAATGTGGACAAGGGCAAATACGGCGCGGGCAAGGCCCAGTTGGCCAGCCTGAGCATGAAGATCGAAAGCTACGGCCTGGACGTCGGCTCGCCGCCCAAGAGCCTGCAGCAACTGGTCGACAAGCCGGGCAACAGCGCCGGTTGGGCCGGCCCGTATGCCAAGCCGTCGGACCTCAAGGACCCGTTCGGCCATGCCTTCGGCTATCGCTTCCCCGGTGAGCACGGTGCGTTCGACCTGATTTTCTACGGTCAGGACGGCCAGCCCGGCGGCGAAGGCTACAGCGCCGACCTGGGCAACTGGGAATAACCCACGACCATGGCCAACGCCCAACGCGGCTTTACCCTGCTGGAGATGCTGGTGGTGATCGTCTTGATCAGCATCGCGGCCGGGTTGGTAGGGTTTGGCCTGCAACAAGGCCTGCGCGCCGCCAAAGAGCGCCAGGCCGTCGGGCAGGTGGTCGAGGCGTTGCGCAGCACGCGGGCGCGGGCGATTGTCAGTGGCACCACCGAAAGCACCGTGTTCGATTTGCGCAACCTCAGCGTGCAGGCGCCGGGCCGTCCGAAAAAGTATTGGCCGGCCGGGCTGCAAGTGACCCTGCACACTGCCGAGCAAGCCGGCGCGGCGGTGGATTTCTACCCCGATGGCAGCTCCACCGGCGGCCACGTGTTGCTGGCCAACGGCAGTCGGCGTTGGCGCATCGACATCGGCTGGCTGACCGGCAGCGTCGAATCCAAGGCCCTGCCATGAAGCGCCAGGCGGGTTTCACCCTGCTGGAAATGCTCGCCGCGCTGACGCTGATGGCGATCTGTAGCACGGTGCTGCTGGTTGCCTTCGGCCAGAGCGCGCGCTCGTTGTTGCAGGTGGCCCACAGCGACCGCTTGACCCATGCCGCCATGAGCGTGATGGATCAGGAAGGCACCGGGCCGTTGGCCAGCGGCACACGCCAGGGCGAGTTGGACGGCATCGCCTGGCAACTGCGCATCGCCCAGCAACCCAGCCGCGTCGGCCAGGCCCATCTGTTTCGCCTGGACCTCACCGTCAGCGAAGGCCCGCGCCAGGCCAGTTTCAGCACCTTGAAACTGCGTGCTGCCGGCGTCGGGGCCGGCTTGTGACGGCGCGTCAGCAGGGCTTTACCTTGCTTGAGATCATGATCGTACTGAGCCTGCTTGGGGTGTTGCTGACCCTGGTCGGCGGTGCATTGCTGGGCGCCAATCGTGCCGTGCTCAAGGCCCAGCGCTACACGGTCAGCCTGGATGAAATGCGTGCCGCGCAGCAGTTTTTGCGCACCGCCATCAGCGAGGCGTTGCCGCTGGATGTGACCGAGGACGACAGCCAGACCGATGGCTTTTTCGCCGGTGGGCCCCAGCGTATGCAGTTTGTCGCGACCTTGCCGGGTGTGCTCGGCGGCGGTATCCAGCGCTTCACCTTGCAGTTGGTGGGCCCTGAATCGCAGCGCGACTTGCAGGTGGCGTTCGCGCGGTTTGAGTCTGAGGCACAGGTGAGTGTTCCGGCGGCGCGCAGTGAGCCGCAGGTGTTGTTGAAGGGTATCGAGGACCTGCAATTCAGCTATCGCGGCGTGTCGCCCAAGGGCCAGGCCACTGGCTGGATCAGTGAGTGGCCGTGGACCAAACGCCTGCCTTATGCAGTACGGATTGACGCACGGGTGAACGGGCCGGTGCCTTGGGTGACCCAGGTGGTTGCCTTGCGCCTGAACCTGTCCGGCGGGGCGCCCGAATGATCCGGCATCAACGCGGTGTGGCCCTGCTGCTGGTGCTGTGGGTGCTGGCCTTGCTGAGCCTGTTGCTCGGCGGTTTGGCCGGCTGGGTGCAACTGGAAACACGCCAGGCCGCCTGGCACCGCCAGCATACCCAGGCGGTGCTGGCGGCCGAGGCCGGGGTGGCGCTGGCGATGCAGGCCGTGGCGGACCCGTTGCAGCGCAAGCAGTGGATTGCCGACGGGCGTGAAATCCCGCTGGTGTTCGACGATGCGCAGCTGCGCGTCAGCCTGCACAGCGAGCGCGGCAAGTTGTATTTGAACAGCGCCGAGGTGGGTGATTTTGCCCGCCTGGCCCTGGCCTGCGGTGCGACCCAGGCCCAGGCCAACCAACTCGCCAGGGCCCTGGAAGTGCGGCGCAACCAGGGCCTGGCGCCGTTTCGGGTGGTGGAAGAGGTGCGCCAACTGCCGGGCATGACTCAGGCGTTGTACAGCGAACTGGTGCCCGAGATCAGCCTGTGGAGCGGCCTGGACCGGCCCGATCCGGCATTCGCCAGTGCCTTGATGCGCCGCGCACTGAACCTGCCGCATCAGAATGCGGTGGGTGCCGATCCCGGCGACGTGCTGGTGGTCAGCAGCCGCGCCCAACGCCCCGGCGGTTACCACGCCCAGGTGCAGGCCACCGTGTTATTGAGCCCCGCGCAAGGCAGCGCACAACCTTATCGAGTCTTACGTTGGCAAGAATGAACGAACAGTTACCCGCACGGCTTCAGGCGCTGGCGCAGCCCATCACCCAGCGCTGGCGCGGCAGCCTGCTGCAACTGGGCTGGCGCCTGTGGCTCAAGGAGCTGCGTGGCTGCCTGCCGGCATGGTTGTCGTTTGCCGAGATCCCCGAGCATGTCTACGCCTGGCCGCTGACCGCGCCGGTCGAAAAGCTGCCTGGCGAAGCGCGTCAGGTGCTGCTGCTGCCGCCTGAAACGGTGTTGGTGCAAACCCTGCAATTGCCCCCGGCGGCGGCGCGTAACCTGACGACGGTGGTCGGCTATGAACTGGACCGCTTCACGCCGTTCGACGCCGCCCAGTTGTACTTTGTCGCGCGCCAGGAGCGCCGCACCCCCACGCACCTGCACGTCACGCTGGTGGCGATCCTGCGTGAGCGCCTCGACCAGATCCTCAATGACTGCGCGGCCCTCGGCTTGCAGCCCCATGCCGTGGATGTCGCCGAGAGCGCAGGCAAACCCATGGGCATCGACTTGCTGCCGGCGCCGTTGCGTCCCCGTCAGCGCCCCCAGGGCAAGGGCCTGCAACGCAGCCTGCCGTGGTTGTGCGGGGCCTTGCTGATTGCGGCGATGCTGCTGTGGCTCAACGACCGCCAGCGCGTGCTCGATGCCATGCAACACAGCGTGCGCGAGCAGAAAGCCCAGGTCGCCGAGATCCAGGCCCTGCGCCAGCAATTGCTCAATACCCGTGGCGCCGCCCAGTACCTGATTCGCCGCAAGGCCGCCCAACCGCCGTTGGCGGCGCTGCTCAACGAGCTGACCGCGTGCCTGCCCTCGGACACCTGGCTCGACCAGTTGGAAGTCAACGACGGCGCCGACGTGTCCTTCTCCGGGCAGAGCGCCAAGGCCAGTGCCCTGATCACCCGGATCAAGGGCTGCCACAGCCTGGAAAACGCCCAGTTCGAAGGGGTGATCCAACCCGATGCGCAAACCGGCAAGGATCAATTTTCCTTGCGCGCCCACCTGCACCAGGAGGCCGCTGATGCGCCGACCACTGACACCCCGTGAACGCCGTGGCGCGGCCCTGATCGCCCTGGCCCTGGTGCTCGGCGCCGGTTACTGGCTGTTGATCGACAGCTGGTTCGCCGGCCCCTTGCGCAGCATGGGCGAGCAGGCCGAGCAACTGCGTGAACAGCAGCAACGCTACGCCGGCGTGTTGCGCCAGGGCGACAGCCTGCGCCAACAGTTGGAACAGGCGCGGCAGGACCCGGCCAGCAGCACCAGCCTGTTGCCCGGCGACGACCCGAGTGCGGTGGCGGCGGACCTGATGCAACGCATCGCCGACCTGATCAACAGCCGCGCCGGCCTTGGTGGCGGTTGCAGCCTGACCCAGCGCATGCCCATCACCCCGGAGCAGGACGACGCCGAGCCCTATCGCCAGGTCAAGGTCAGCCTGACCCTCAACTGCGCCATCGAACCCTTGACCGCGATCCTGCATGAGCTGGAGTACCAGCGGCCGTTTCTGTTTGTCGATGAGATGAGCATTCGCCGCCCACCGAACGCACCGGCCAGTGGCGGCGCCGGGCAACTGGTGGTGCACCTGTTGGTGCGCGGTTACCTGCAACCGGCCGCCGCCCGGCAGGTGCAACGATGATCCATGCATTGCGTCCCCTGGAATGGCTGTTGCTCGGCGTGGCCGGGCTGTTGGGCCTGCTGATGGTCGGCATCCTCAGCAGCATCGGCGATGCGCCGCAGTGGCTGCCGGCACCGGACCCCGATGCGCGCGCCACTACCGCCGCCAAGGTGCTGGTGGCGCCGAGCGCGACCCTCGAAAGCCTGGCCGGCACCTGGCAAGCGCCGCTGTTCAGCCCCGACCGCAGCCCCGACCGTGCGGTGGGCCAGGCTGCCGTTTCCAGCCTGTCGAGCCTGGTACTGACCGGTATCGTCCTCGACGGCGACCTGCGCGTGGCGCTGCTCAAGCGTGCCGATGGCCCGCCGCTCAAAGTCCAGCAGGGCCAGACCCTGCCCAATGGCTGGCGCCTGGAACAGCTGACGCCCCGCGATGCCCGCTTTGTACTCGACGGCCGCACGCAAACCCTGAGCCTGCGGGCCCTGCGTTTGCCGCCGCCGTCCACCACACCCCCGATTACCCTTCCTCACGAGTCCACCCCTTGATCGATACCTTCCCTGGCGCCTTGCGCACCACCGTGTTGTGCCTGGCCACCGCCGTTTCCCTCGGTGGCTGCGGCACCTTCCCCGAGCATCTCGACCCGGACGAGGCCCTGCTGCATGAGGCGATGCAGGGCTCCGGTTCGCAACGCCCACCCGTGGACCCGGCCAGCGAACAGGCGCCGGTCGACAGCGGCCAACCCCAGGCGAAGACACCGCCCCAGCGCCAGTTGATACGCGGCAACCAGCAGTTCGTGCGCCAACCGGCAGCGGTCTCGGCCGCCAAGGAGGAGGGCAGCGGCGACATCGTGTTCAACTTCGCCGACCAGCCGATCGAAGCGGTGATCAACAGCGTGATGGGCGACCTGCTGCACGAGAACTACAGCATCGCCCAGGGCGTGAAGGGCAATGTCAGCTTTTCCACGTCCAAGCCGGTGAACAAACAGCAGGCCTTGTCGATTCTGGAGACCCTGTTGTCGTGGACCGACAACGCCATGATCAAACAGGGCAACCGCTATGTGATCCTGCCGGCCAACCAGGCGGTGGCGGGCAAGCTGGTGCCGGAGATGCGCGTGTCGCAGCCCTCCAGCGGTTTGTCGGCACGCCTGTTTCCGTTGCGTTATATCTCGGCCACCGAGATGCAGAAACTGCTCAAGCCGTTCGCCCGCGAGAATGCGTTCCTACTGGTGGACCCGGCGCGCAATGTGCTGAGCCTGGCCGGTACCCCCGAGGAACTGGCCAATTACCAGGACACCATCGACACCTTCGACGTGGACTGGCTCAAGGGCATGTCGGTGGGCGTGTTCGGCCTGCAACGGGCGTCGGTGGCCGAGCTGATGCCCGAACTGCAAAAAATGTTCGGCCCCGACAGCGGCATGCCCCTGGCGGGCATGGTGCGCTTCTTGCCCATCGAGCGGACCAACTCGGTGGTGGCGATCTCGTCGCAGCCGCAGTACCTCAGTGAAGTCGGCGACTGGATCCACACCATCGACGAAGGCGGCGGCAACGAGCCGCAGATGTATGTCTACGACGTGCGCAACATGAAGGCCACCGACCTCGCCAAGTACCTGCGCCAGATCTACGGCACGGGCGCGATCAAGGACGACACCCCGGCCAAGGTCGCACCCGGTTTGCGCACCGCGACCTTGTCCTCGCCGGGCACCAACAGCACCTCCGGCAGCACGCCCGGTGGCCTGAGCAACAACCTCAATGGCAACCCACCCGCCGCAGAGGATGAGGAGCAGGAGCCCGAGGCCGAGCAGGACACCGCCGAGCAGGGCGCGAGCGAAGACGCCCCGGCCAAAAGCCTCGACGCCGGCACCCGCATCACCGCACAGAAAAGCAGTAACCAACTGCTGGTCCGCACCCGCCCGGTGCAGTGGAAAGAGATCGAATCGGCGATCAAACGCCTCGACAACCCACCGCTGCAAGTGCAGATCGAAACGCGCATCCTCGAGGTCAAGCTCACCGGCGAACTGGACCTGGGCGTGCAGTGGTACCTCGGCCGCCTCGCGGGCAATTCCACCAGCACCACCGTGGGTAACACCGCCGGCAGCCAAGGTGCCTTGGGCGGCGGCGGTGCGGGGTTGGGCGCGACGGATTCGTTGTTCTACTCCTTCGTCAGCTCCAACCTGCAAGTGGCCCTGCACGCCCTGGAAACCAACGGCCGCACCCAGGTGCTGTCGGCGCCGTCGCTGGTGGTGATGAACAACCAACCGGCGCAGATCCAGGTGGGCGACAACATCCCGATCAGCCAGACCACGGTCAACACCGGCACTTCCGACACCACCTTGAGCAGTGTTGAATACGTGCAGACCGGGGTGATCCTCGACGTCGTGCCACGCATCAATCCGGGTGGTTTGGTGTACATGGACATTCAGCAGCAGGTCAGCGATGCCCAGGACCCGCAGGCGTCCAGCAACGACACCCAGGCCAACCCACGTATCTCCACGCGCTCGGTATCCACCCAGGTCGCGGTGCAGAGTGGGCAGACAGTGCTACTGGGCGGGTTGATCAAGCAGGACAACGCGGAGAGTGTCAGTGCGGTGCCTTACCTTGGGAAGATTCCGGGGTTGCGCTGGTTGTTTGGCAATACCAGCAAGTCCAAGGACCGCACGGAATTGATTGTGCTGATTACCCCGAGGGTGATTACCAGCAGCAGCCAGGCGCGGCAGGTGACGGATGACTATCGCCAGCAGATGCAGTTGTTGAAGCCGGCTAACTGAAATGTGGGAGGGGGCTTGCCCTAATGCCAGTCAGTTAAGGCTTTTTGTAGGAGCGAGCTTGCTCGCGAAAAACTCACAGGCGCCACGTTCATTCAGGAGGCACGCGTTATCGTTGACGTTTTTCGCGAGCAAGCTCGCTCCTACAGGAGGCGATGTACGCGAGCCCCCTCCCACAGTTTGATATCCCGATATCAGATAGATCTGGGCCTGAGATAAAGACCAACTTCAAAAAGACATTATTTATATGAATAAAAAAACTAAAAAATAATAAAATTAGAGAATATTAGCTTATACCAAAACAGCATTATATTTTCAAAACCCATTCCGTTATGTTTGATCGCAACAGCCTACCCCTGACCTCGGATGGTACCCAGCGTGATTCAGATTCTGCGCGCCATAACCGGGTGATAGCCCCGCGGCAGAATCGTTGGAAGGGAGCTCAACGTATGTTGCCGACTCAAACCCCTCGACTGCCCCAGACCTAGTCCCCAATCGCCGCAACGCCCCTGAAAAAATCGAGCACCGCGCCCGCCCGCGTGACTGCCCGACTTCGCGATTTGGAATGTCTGGAGTGGCTATGAAGCAAGTCTTACAACCGACCGCCATCCTGGCGCTGGCAGTCCTGGCCAACACCGCCCAGGCCCAGGACGACAGCACCCTGTCCACCGTGGTGGTCACCGGTAACCGTGGCGCCGAACAACGCACGGTCACCAGCAGCCCGGTGCCGATCGATGTGGTCAGCGCCAAGCAACTGCAAAGCACCGGCAAGCCCGGTTTGATGGAGGCGTTGAGCGCGGTGATCCCGTCGCTGACCCTGCCGGAAAAAACCGGTTGGGACGCCAGCGGCATCGCCCGTGCGCCGAACCTGCGCGGCATGAGTGCCGCCGAGGTGCTGGTGCTGGTCAATGGCAAGCGCCGCCACACCGCGGCCACCCTGAACATCAACGGCATCAACACCGGCGCCGCGCCGGCAGACCTGGATTTGATCCCCATCAGCGCCATCGACCACGTCGAAGTCCTGCGCGATGGCGCCGCTGCCCAATATGGTTCCGATGCCATCGCCGGGGTCATCAACGTAATCCTCAAGGCCGACACCAGCGGCACGTCGGTGACGAATGTCGGCCAGGGTTACGACGGCAAGAAACAGACCGTGCAGCAAAGCCTCAACAAGGGCTTCGAGATCGGCAACGGCGGCATCGTGCAGTTGGCCCTGGACGCGCGCAGTCAGAACGACGACAACAAGGCCAGCGCCAACGGCTACACCTATGCCCAGGCCTTTGAGCAGGCCGGCCGCTCCACCTATGGCGGCTACGGCACACCGAAGACCAACCTGCTGACCCTGGGCTACAACGCCGAATTGCCGATCGACGACAGCTTCAGCCTGTATTCCTTCACCACCTATTCGCGGCGCAAGGCCGAGCAGGGCCAGAACTTCCGCCTGCCGACCATCACCAACACCATTACCACCGGGCCTAACGGTTACCCCGGCGGCTACACGCCGACCTGGTATATCGACGAGGACGACTTCCAGGCCGCATTCGGCGGTAAAGGCACCGTCGGCGAGTGGGACTGGGACCTGTCCACCACCTACGGACGCAACGCGGCGGAGCAGGGCACCACCCATAACCAGAACCCCTCCCTGGGCGAGGCCACGCCGAACAGCTTCACCTCCGGCACCTGGATTTCCACCGAGCTGACCACCAACCTCGATTTCAAGCGCGGCTTCGATATCGGCCTGCAAAAGCCGCTGGACCTGAGCTACGGTTTCGAACATCGCCGCGACACCTACGAGGTGCAGGCCGGTGACTATGAGTCCTATGCCAACGGCGGCTACTGCGTGGCACCGGGTAACTGTGCGTCGTCCGGGGCCCAGGTCACCAACGGCATCTCGCCGGATGAAGAAAGCAGCGCCTCGCGCAACAGCCTCGCCAGTTACGTCGACGTGGGCTTCAACCCGGTGCCGGACTGGTACGTGGGCACCGCGTTTCGCTACGAGCATTACAACCAGGGCGTGGGCGCTACCCGCAGCGGCAAGCTGACCACCCGCTACGACTTCACCCCGCAATTCGCCGTGCGCGCCACCGTGAGCAATGGCTTCCGTGCGCCGTCCCTGGCCAACAGCCTGTTCAGTGCGCGGTCCACCACCTATGGCGTGGTCGACGGCGTGTACCAGTCGATCAACTACGGCGTGCTGCCGGTAGGTTCAGCCGCTGCCCAGGCTCTGGGGGCGCAGGAACTGAAACCCGAGCGTTCCACCAACTTCAGCCTGGGTTTCACCCTCACCCCCACCGATCGCCTGAGCTTCACCGCCGACGCCTACGTGATCAACCTGCGCGACCGCATCACCCTCACGGGCACCTTGCTCGGCCCGGAAATCACCCAGGTGCTGCAAGGCAATGGCATCACCTCCACCTCCGGCGGCCAGTACTTCATCAACGGCGCCGACACCCGCACCAAAGGCCTGGACCTGGTCAGCAACTACAGCCAGGACCTCGGCCCCTATGGCGCGCTGAAATGGACCGCCGCGTTCAACTGGAACCAGACCAGAATCCTCAACTACAAGGAATCCACCACGATCCTGGGCACGGCCTATGACCTGATGGACCGCGAGGCACGCAACCTGATCACCGGCGTGCAGCCCAGCACCAAGCTGATCCTCGGTGGCGACTGGAGCATCGAGCGCTTCAACCTCAACCTGGCCCTGACCCGCTACGGCTCTTACAAAGAGGTCAACGTCTCCGCCGACCGCAGCCTCGACCGGGTCTACAGCGCCAAGTGGATCACCGACCTCGACCTTGGCTACACCCTCACCAAAGACCTCAACGTGGCCATCGGCGCCAAGAACCTGTTCGACGTCTACCCGAAAAAACAAGGTGTACCGAGCAGCACCATGGTCAGCAGCTACGGCACCTATTCGCCCTACGGTTTTACCGGCGGGTACTACTACACCCGCTTGACCTATGCCTTCTAGGCCGAGGAATACACCATGCCCATCGTTGCCAAATCCTATGACCTGATTGACTCGCCCGGCGCGCTGCGCCAGGCGCGAGTGTCCACACCGATCAAAGCCCTGCAGGTGGTGCCCGCGCGGCACCCCTGGCGCTGGGCCGGGTCGATCTTTGCCGCGCTGGTGCTGCTCGGCATCGGGCATTCCCTGGCCACCAACCCGCGCTGGGAGTGGGGCGTGTTCGGCCAGTGGTTCTTCTCGCCGTCGGTGCTGCGTGGCCTCGGCCAGACCCTGTTGCTGACGCTGCTGAGCACGGTGTTCAGCGCCATCCTCGGCACTGCGCTGGCGTTGGCGCGGCTGTCGGGCTCGCCGCTGCTGGCGGCCCTGGCCTGGGGCTACATCTGGTTTTTCCGCTCGATGCCGGCGCTGCTGGTGCTGATCATCCTCTACAACTTCGCCTACCTGTACGACCACATTGTCCTCGGTGTGCCGTTTACCGACCTGGTGTTCGCCGAGTGGTCGACGGTGGACGTGCTCAGCCAATTCACCGTGGCCGTACTGGGCCTGAGCCTGATGCAGGCGGCGTACGCGGCGGAGATCATTCGCGGCGGCCTGATCGGTGTGGATGCCGGCCAGCATGAAGCGGCGGCAGCCCTGGGCTTGCCGGCCTCGCGGCGCATCTTCCGGATCATCCTGCCCCAGGCGCTGCGCTCGATCCTGCCGTCGGGGTTCAATGAAATCATTGGCCTGGTCAAGGGCACCTCCATCGTCTACGTGTTGGCCTTGCCGGAGTTGTTCTACACCGTGCAGGTCATCTACAACCGCACCCAGGCGGTGATCCCGCTGCTGATCGTCGCCACCGTCTGGTACCTGATCATCACCACCGTGCTCACCAGCGCCCAGTACTACGTCGAGCGTCATTTCGCCCGGGGTACGGCCAGGGTGCTGCCGCCCACTCCATTGCAACGCGTGCGCCGCTGGCTGAAGGAGAACACCCATGAGTGAAGCCCGTGCCGGCCGTATCCAGATCCAGGGCGTGGGCAAGCGCTTTGGCAATCAACAGGTGTTGAAAGACATCGACCTGACCATCGATCCGGGCAAGGTCACGGTGATTCTCGGGCCGTCCGGCTCGGGCAAGTCCACCTTGCTGCGCACCATCAACCACCTGGAAAAGATCGACAGCGGGCACATCACCATCGACGGTGAATACGTCGGCTATCGACGCAAGGGCGACCTGCTTTACGAGCTCAAGGAACGCGAGATTCTCAAGCGCCGTATCGACGTCGGTTTTGTGTTCCAGAACTTCAACCTGTTCCCGCACCTCACCGCCTGGGAAAACGTCGCCGAGGCGCCGCTGGCGCACAAGCGCTGGAGCAAGGCCGACGCCCAGGCCAAGGCCACCGCACTGTTGGCCAAGGTTGGCCTGGCGGACAAGGTCGATGCCTACCCACGCCAGCTTTCCGGCGGCCAGCAACAGCGCGTGGCGATTGCCCGCGCACTGGCGCTGGACCCCAAGGTGCTGCTGTTCGATGAACCCACCTCGGCCCTCGACCCGGAACTGGTGGGCGAAGTACTCGACGTGATCAAGGGCCTGACCCAGCTGGGCGTGACCCTGGTGATCGTCACCCACGAAATCGGTTTTGCCCGCGAAGTGGCCGACCACGTGGTGTTTCTCTGCGACGGCGAGTTGATCGAAGAGGGCCCGCCCGAACAGATTTTCCGCCAACCCCGACATCCCCGCGCCAAAGCCTTTCTCGGCAAGGTGCTTTAGTTCAAGGAGTGACTGCCCATGTTCATCAACACCACCCGCGTGGCCCTGCTGGCGCTGGCCGTCAGCACCGCGCAAAGCGCATTCGCCGTGCAACAGGTCGACCTCAGCCCTGACCGCCCACGCATCCATGTGCCGCGTAACGAAGCGGCGATTGCGCAGATCCCGCCGGGCTTCAAGTTCGCCCAGCCGGGCAAGTTCACCGTGGCTGTGTCCGGCGTGGCCGGGCCGCCGCTGGCGCTGCTGGCCAGCGACGACAAGACCACCATCGGCAGCGAAGCCGACACCGCGCAACTGGTGGCCGACAGCCTCGGCCTGCAACTCAATGTGGTGCAGACCAGCTGGGAAGACTGGCCCCTGGGCGTCAGCTCGGGCAAGTACGACGCGGTGATCAGCAACGTCACCGTGACCGAGGCGCGCAAGAAGCGCTTTGACTTCGCCACCTATCGCCAGGATGTGCTCGGCTTCTACGTCAAGACCACCAGCAAGATCAGCGAGATCAAGCAGGCAGCCGATATTGCCGGGCTGAAGATCATCGTCGGCTCCGGCACCAACCAGGAAAAAGTCCTGCTGGCCTGGAACGAGGCCAACGAAAAGGCCGGCCTCAAGCCCGCGCTGTTGCAGTACTTCGACGACCAGGCCGCCGCGCAACTGGCGGTGCAATCGGGGCGCAGCGATGCGCTGTTCGGGCCCAACTCGGTGTACGCCTATTCGGCGGCGATTACCGGCGGCATCAAGCGCGTCGGCACGGTGAACGGTGGCTGGCCATTGCAGGCGGACATTGCCGTGACCACCCGCAAGGACAACGGCCTGGTCAAGCCGATCCACACCGCCCTGGAAGGCGCGATTGCCGGCGGCCAGTACGAGCAGGTGCTGCAACGCTGGGGCCTGGATGTGGAGCGCGTCGACAAGTCGCTGATCAACCCACCGGGCCTGCCGGATTAAGGAGCAATCGACATGGGACTGACACGACGTGAAGCGTTGTCGAGCATCGCTGCGGTAGGCGGCGAAAAAGCCGTCAAGGATGCACTCGCGGTACTCGGCCTCGGGCCGTCATCGCACCGCCGACCGCAACCGTTGAAACTCAAGGACGGTCTGGGGCAGGGCACCCGCGTGCTGGTGCTGGGTGCCGGGATTGCCGGGCTGGTCACCGCCCTGGAACTGACCCGCGCCGGGTTCAGCGTGCAGGTGCTGGAAGCCCGTGGGCGAGTCGGCGGCCGCACCTGGACAATCCGTCATGGCGACCGCGTGGACTATAAGGATGGCCGTACGCAGACCGCCGCGTTCGAGCCGGGGCATTACTTCAACGCCGGGCCTGCACGGATTCCCAGCCAGCACCGCACGATCCTCGACTATTGCAGTGAGCTGGGGGTGCCGCTGGAAGTGCTGGTCAACAGCAGCCATGGCGCCCAGGTGCGGCCGGATGTGAACCAGCCGGCCTTCACCGTCGGCCAGGCGATCAACGATGCGCGCGGGCATTTGTCCGGGTTGCTGGCCAAAGCGGTGCAGCGTGATGCCCTCGACGATGTGCTGAGCGCCGAGGAACGCACGCGCTTGCTGGCGTTTTTGCACGTGTATGGCGACCTGTCCCAGGAGCTGGCCTTCGAGGGCACGATCCGTTCAGGGCACCTGGAGTCCCCGGCACATCCCGGCGCCTTGCCCGCCAGCCGCAGCCCGTTGGCGCTGGACCAACTGCTGCACCCCGAACTGTGGGGCGCCTTGCTGCACACCGAATTCCCGGAATTCTCGGCGACCATGTTCCAGCCGGTGGGTGGCATGGACCGCATCACCGATGCCTTCTACCGGCGCGTCAGCGATCACGTGCAACTGGGTGCCCAGGTGCGCCAGATCCGTCAGTTGGAAAACGGCGTAGCCGTGACCTACCACGACCAACGCAGCGGTCGCGAGCAGGTGGTACGCGCCGACTATCTGGTCTCGACCTTGCCGCTGCCGCTGCTGGCCAAGCTCGACACCGACTTCAGCGACCCGATCAAGGCCGCCTTGCTCAGCACCCGCAGCGACCAGGCCACCAAAGTGGCGTGGCAGTCCCCACGCTTCTGGGAAACCGACTACCGCACCTACGGCGGCCTGTCGTGGATCGAACACCCGGCGCGCCTGCTCTGGTACCCGAGCAACGACCTCAACACCCGCGAGGGCCTGCTGGTGGCCGGTTACGTGACCGGGGAGGGCGCCGATGCGTTTGGCGCGCGACCGTTCGACCAGCAGTACGCCACCTCCAAGGAAGCGGTGGAGCTGCTGCATCCGGGCTACTCCAGGCACCTGCGTCACCCGCTGGCGGTGTCCTGGGAACAGATCCCCTTCAGCGAAGGCCCGTGGCTGCAACGTGAACACTTCCCCGCCGATGCCAGCGCCTTGCTCGAAGAGGGCCACGGCCGCGTGTACTTCGCCGGCGACGGCCTGGTGCAAAGCGGCGTGGGCATCTGGCAGGAATCGGCGGCCAACTCGGCGCGGCATGTGGTCGCGCAACTGGCTGAACGCGTGACCCGACAAACACACCTCGCGGCAGTGGCCGCCTCCTAAGGAACACACCCATGAGCGACAGCATTCAACGCACCAGCGTCGGCGATTTTCCGATCTCGCAGACCGTCACCGTACCGGCGTCCGCCAGCCTGATCTTTGTCAGCGGGACCTTGCCGGACCTGGTTGATCCAACGGTTCCCGGGGTGTTTGGCAACACCGAAGTGCAGACAGTTTCGGTGTTCAACAAGCTGCGCCAGATCCTGCGCCAGCAAGACCTGGACCTGGGCGATATCGTGCAGTTACGGGTATTCCTGGTCGGCGCCGAGGAAACGGGCGGCAAGCTGGATTTCGCTGGGTTGCAGCGTGGGTATACGCAGTTCTTCGGCACCCCCGAGCAGCCGAACAAGCCGGCACGCACCGCGTTGCAGGTCGTGGCCTTGCCATTGCCCGGTGCACTGGTGGAAATCGAAGCCATCGCCGCCAGGACGGCGTGATAATCCCTCGCAAGTAACCCCCCCCTCACAACCGCTTCCGGGCTTCGGCGTGACTGCGCCGAACGCCCCGGCGGGCGCCTGTCAGACAGCGTTTCCAACCTTCCTGAAGCCCCTCCCGCACAAAGATAAATCTTGTATTTAAACGCCTGCGACGTATTATCCAAGCAATGTCTTGTGTATATACCTGAGGCTGGATTTCCCTTTCGGCAAATACGGAGGTTTGAATGACTGTGGAGGCAGGGTTACTGGGTCACTCGTTGTCGGTGTTCCTGGGCGTACAGGCCGTCGGCTTGAGCCTGTGGCTGAGCATTGCGGTGCTTAACAACTGGCAAGCGTTTCGCAGCTCGGTAGGCGCGGTAGGCGCGACCATGGCCATGGAGCCGTTGCGCCAGAGTCCTGCCATCGACATTCCCTTGCTGGTGCGGGCCGTGCGTTCACCCCGTCTGCACCAACTGGCCCTGCTGGTGGTGCTGGCCCTGCAATTGGTCGCCGCGCTCGCGGCCTGGACCGGCAGCTATCAGTTGATCCTCGGCGACGGCCTGCTGTCGGCACGGCCCTGGCTCAACCTGGCCCTGAGTGCGTTTTCGGCGTTTGTCTTCGCGATGCTGCTGGGGGGCTTGTGGTTCGGCTACTGGATTCGCCAGGAGGGGTTGCAACTGACGCACCTGGTGCTGACGATCTGGGCGGTACTGGCCTTCTTCCTGTTCAACCACAGCTGGCTGTGAACCGCGTGTAATGCACTCATCGTGATAAGGACGTCCATGAACAAGAAGAAGATAACCAGCCTGGTGTTGATTCCGGTGGCGGTCATCGCAGTGGTGATGATGTCGCGCGCGCCGTCCCAGGCCCAATCCGCCGATGCCCCCGCCAGCGCGTTGACCAAGGTGGCCCTGGGGGCGGTGCAAGTGCGCCCGGCCAATGTGTATTTCGCCGGCGTCGGTGAGCTGGAAGCGGCCTCCCAGGTGCAGGTTTCCGCCGAGGTCGGCGGGCGGGTCACGTTGATCAACTTTGAGTCGGGCCGCCAGGTCAAGGCTGGCGAAGTGCTGGTCAAGCTCAACGATGCCCCGGAACAGGCCGAGCAGTTGCGGCTGCAGGCCCAGGTGCGCAATGCCGAGATCATCCGCAAGCGCGTGACCGGGCTGGTCAGGGAAAACGCTGCGACCCAGGAACAGCTCGACAACGCCCGGGCCGCCCATGACATGGCCTTGGGCGAGTTGAAAAAAGTCCAGGCACTGATTGCCCAGAAGACCATCCGCGCGCCCTTCGCCGGAGTGCTCGGCATTCGCCAGGTCAACGAAGGGCAGTACCTCAATGTCGGCGACCGCATCGTCAGCCTGGTCAACACCCAGGTGCTCTATGTCAATTTTTCCCTGGATGAGCAGCTCAGTCGCCGCCTGGTCGTCGGGCAAACCGTGGGCGTGCTGATCGACGCCTACCCTGACCGGGTGTTCAAGGCGCGGATCAGTGCCGTCGACCCGATGATCGGCCGCTCACGCACGGTGCAGGTGCAGGCCACGCTGGAGAGCCCGGACGCCCCCCTCAAGCCGGGCATGTACGCCAGCGTCAAAGTGGCCGATACCGAGGTGGCCGATGTGCTCACCGTGCCGGAAACGGCGGTGGCTTACACCGCCTATGGCGATACCGTTTTCCTTGCCCGCCCGGACCAGGGCGCCACGCTGGTGGTCAAGCGGGTGGCGGTGAAAATCGGCCAGCGCCAGGACGGTTGGGTCCAGATCCAGGAAGGCTTGCACGAGGGTGACCAGGTGGTGACCTCCGGGCAACTCAAGCTCAGTGACGGCATGGCGGTGCAGGCGACCGATGACACCCTGGCCCTGCCTGCGTCCAAACCGCCTGTGACGGGCATCTGATTCTTCGCCCAGAGAACGCTCATGACTTTCACCGATATTTTCGTTCGGCGGCCGGTGCTCGCGCTTGTCGTCAGTATTCTGATCCTGCTGCTGGGGATCATGTCCTTGTTGCAGCTGCCGATCCGCCAGTACCCGATGCTGGAAAGCTCCACCATCACCGTGACCACCGAATACCCCGGCGCTTCGTCAGACCTGATGCAGGGCTTCGTCACGCAACCGATTGCCCAGGCGGTGTCATCGGTGGAAGGCGTGGATTACCTGTCGAGTTCGTCGGTGCAGGGGCGCAGCGTGGTCACGGTGCGCATGGAGCTCAACCGTGACTCGACCCAGGCGCTCACGGAAGTCATGGCCAAGGTCAACCAGGTGCGTTTCCGGCTGCCGGAGCAGGCCTATGACCCGGTGATCGAGCGCTCGTCCGGCGAGTCGACGGCGGTGGCCTATATCGGGTTCTCCAGCCCGACCCTGTCGACCCCGGCCTTGACCGATTACCTGGCACGGGTGGTGGAGCCGGTGATGAGCACCATCGAGGGCGTGGCCAAGGTCCAGGTGTTCGGCGGGCAAACCCTGGCGATGCGCCTGTGGATCGACCCCGCACGGCTGGCCGCGCGCGGCCTGACCGCCGCCGATGTGGCTGACGCGGTGCGCCGCAACAACTACCAGGCAGCGCCGGGCAAGGTCAAAGGCCTGTTCGTGGTCGCCAACCTGCGGGTCAATACCGACCTGACCAACGTCAATGAATTTCGCGATTTGGTGCTGCGCAACGATGGCAACGGCTTGGTGCGCCTGAAGGATGTCGGCACCGTGGAGCTGGGCGCGGCGTCCAGCGAAACCAGCGCCACCATGGATGGCGTTTCGGCCGTGCACCTGGGGTTGTTCCCGACGCCCGGCGGCAACCCGCTGGTGATTGTCGACGGTATCAAGAAACTCCTGCCGGACGTGCGCAAGACCCTGCCGCCGGACGTCAAGGCCGAGCTGGCGTTTGAAACCGCGCGCTTTATCCAGACCTCCATCGACGAGGTGATGAAGACCCTGCTCGAGGCCTTGCTGATCGTGGTGATCGTCATCTACCTGTGCCTGGGGTCGTTGCGCACGGTACTGATTCCGGTGGTGACCATCCCCTTGTCGATGCTGGGGGCCGCGGCGCTGATGCTGGCGTTCGGTTTCAGCCTCAACCTGTTGACGCTGTTGGCGATGGTGCTGGCTGTGGGTCTGGTGGTGGACGATGCGATTGTGGTGGTGGAGAACGTGCACCGGCATATCGAGGAAGGCAAGACCCCGGTGGCGGCCGCCCTGGTCGGGGCGCGGGAAGTGGCGGGCCCGGTGATCGCCATGACCATTACCCTGGCGGCGGTGTATGCGCCTATCGGCATGATGGGCGGCCTCACGGGCGCGTTGTTTCGTGAGTTTGCCTTGACCCTGGCCGGTGCGGTGATCGTGTCCGGCGTGGTGGCGCTGACGTTGTCGCCGGTCATGAGCTCGTTCCTGCTGCAGTCCAAGCAATCGGAAGGGCGCATGGCACACCTGGCCAACCGCGTCTTTGACGGCCTGGCACTGCGTTATGCCAAGGTGCTGGACCTGTCGCTGCGGCATCGCTGGCTCAGCGGGCTGTTTGCCTTGCTGGTGATGATCAGCCTGCCGTGGTTGTACCAGTTGCCGCAGCGGGAGCTGGCGCCCACCGAGGACCAGGCCGGGCTGCTCACCGCCATCAAGGCGCCGCAACATGCCAATTTGGAGTACGTCGAGCGCTTTTCCGCCAAGCTGAATGAGGTCTACGGGCGCCTGCCGGAAACCGTCAGCACCTGGATCATCAATGGCAGCGACGGCATCGCCTCGAGCATTGGCGGCATCAACCTGACGTTGTGGGGCGAGCGCGAGCGCACCGCCGCGCAGATCCAGGTCGACCTGCAAGCGGCTACCAACGACGTGGAAGGCACCAGCATCTTTGCCTTCCAGTTGCCTGCCTTGCCGGGCTCCACCGGTGGCCTGCCGGTGCAACTGGTGCTGCGCAGCTCCCAGGATTACCGCGTGCTGTACGAGACCATGGAGCAGATCAAGCAGAAGGCCCGCGACAGTGGGTTGTTCGCCGTGGTCGACAGTGACCTGGACTACAACAACCCGGTGGTACAGGTGCGAGTGGACCGGGCCAAGGCCAACAGCCTGGGGATCCGCATGCAGGACATCGGCGAATCGCTGGCGGTGCTGGTGGGGGAAAACTACCTCAACCGCTTTGGCCTGGAGGGCCGCTCCTATGATGTGATTGCCCAGAGCCCGGGCAGTGAGCGACTGACGCCCGAAGCCCTGACCCGCCAGTATGTGCGCACGGAAGACGGCACACTGATTCCGCTGTCGACGGTGATCCAGGTGTCCGAGCACGTCGAACCCAACAAGCTGACCCAGTTCAACCAGCAGAACGCCGCGACCTTCCAGGGGGTGCCGGCTGCCGGGGTCACCCTGGGCGACGCCGTGGCGTTCCTGGAAGGCGTCACCGCCGAGTTGCCCGTGGGGTTCAGCTACGACTGGCAATCCGATGCGCGGCAGTACACCCAGGAAGGCAATGCGCTGCTGCTGGCGTTCCTGGCGGCGGTGATCGTGATCTACCTGGTACTCGCGGCGCAGTACGAAAGCCTGATGGACCCGCTGATCATCCTGATCACCGTGCCGCTGTCCATCAGCGGCGCGCTGATTCCCCTGGCGCTGGGCTACGCCACGATCAATATCTACACCCAGATCGGCCTGGTGACCCTGATCGGGCTGATCAGCAAGCACGGCATCCTGATGGTCGAGTTCGCCAACGCCCTGCAGGCCCAGGAACACCTCGACCGTTCCGAGGCGATACGCAAGGCCGCGCAGATTCGCTTGCGGCCGATCCTGATGACGACGGCGGCCATGGTGGTCGGCCTGGTGCCGCTGCTGTTCGCCTCGGGTGCCGGGGCCAACAGCCGCTATGGCCTGGGGGTGGTAATTGTATCGGGCATGCTGATCGGTACCTGCTTCACCCTGTTCGTGCTGCCGACGGTCTACACCCTGCTGGCCCGCAAGCATTCAGTGGCGGCCGCGACCCCGAGGGCCCAGTCCCTGGCGCAAACCCTGAGGAGTGAACCATGAAGCCCGGCAAAACTGTCACCACCGTGCTGGCGCTGATTCTGCTCAACGGCTGCATGGTCGGGCCGCATTACGAAAAGCCCATAACCCCGCCGATCAGCCTGGTCACTGCACAAAAGGCCTTGTTCGCCCAACAGGCGCCGGTGCAGGCCCAGTGGTGGTCGTTTTTTGACGACGCCGAGCTCGATCGCCTGATCGACACGGCGCTGGCGCATAACCATGACATTCGCCAGGCCCAGGCCAACCTGTTGGCCTCCCGTGCGGTGTTTGATGACCGCCGGCTCGACCAGTATCCCGGCGTCACCGCCCGTACCGCCTATGGCCGCAGCCTGGAGCAGCAGTTGCCGTTCGACGGTGGGCCTCCCGAACGGATGCTGTCGCAGACCTATCGCGCCGGCTTTGATGTGCAGTGGGAGATCGACGTGTTCGGGCGTTTGCAACGCTTGACGGCCTCGGCCCTGGCACGCTCGCAGGCGGCGCAGGCGGACCTGGCGCTGATGCAGTTGAGCATCGCTGCCGACGTGGCGCGTTATTACTACGAGCAGCAGGGCTTGAGCCGCAGCCTGGAGGTGGCCAAGGCCCAGGTCAGTGCCTGGCGCGAAACGCTCACGCTGACCAGCGCTCAGGTGCGCGCCGGCAGCGGCCAATTCGAGGATCAGCAAAACGCCCACGCCAACCTGCTGCTCAGTGAGGCGGCGATTCCACCGTTGCTGACGCGGATCCAGGAAACCGCTTATCGCCTGGACGTATTGACCGGCCAACCCCCGCGTCAACAGCAGGCGTTGGCCAAGGCGCATTTCCTCGCGCCCCTGGCCCGGCAACTGCCCTTGGGCGATGTCGACCAGTTGATCCGCAATCGTCCGGATGTGGTCAGCGCCGAACGCCTGCTGGCCGCCAGCACCGAAGACGTCGGCGCGGCCACGGCGGACTTGTACCCACGCCTGAACCTGGGCGGTTTCATTGGCTTCTTCGCCCTGCGCGGCGGCGACCTGGGCAGCGCATCCCGCGCGTATGAGCTGGCGCCGTCGGTGGACTGGCCGGCGTTTCGCCTGGGCAACGTGCGTGCGCGCCTGCGCGGTTCCCAGGCCCAGGCCGAAGGTGCCCTGGCGCGCTATCAACAGTCGCTGCTCAAGGCCCAGGAAGATGTGGAAAATGCGCTGATGCGCCTGGCGCAGGACCAGACCCGCCTGGGCGCGTTGCTGGCGTCCGCCACCCATGCCGAGCAGGCGATCGACATCGCCAGCAAACGCTACCGCAGCGGTTCGGGCACCTACATGGCGGTGCTGGAAAACCAGCGCGCGTTTTTCCTGATCAAGAAGGATGTGGCCGATGCCGAGACGGCGTCCTACCTCAACGCCATCGCGCTATACAAGGCGCTGGGCTGGGGCAGTGGCGGTGCGCAGCAGGCTCAATCAGCGGACAAACCATTGGCCAGCAACTGAGCCTTGAGATCGGGCCGGTAGTTGCGTGCATACGTGCGGCCCACGGTGCTTGACCAGGATTGGCCGTCCGCACGGCCAATGATCTGCCAATGGCGCATCAGGTGCTGGTCATAGGCACTGATCGCCGGTGCCAGCGCGGCACGGTTGTAGCGCTCGTCGTGACGGAAGGCTTCGATGCCCATGCGCGGTTTCTGTGCCGCCGGCTCGTGCACATGACCCAGGGCCAGTCCGCACAGGGCGAAGGTCTGCTCGGGCAGCCCGAGCAGCTCGATCATCGCTTCAGCGTTGGCACGAATGCCACCCACCGGCACCACGCCCAACCCCAATGAGCGTGCGGCGATCATCAGGGTGCTGAGGATAATGCCGCCGTCGGTGCTGGCGGCGATCAGCCCTTCCAAGTGCCGCTGGATCTGCTGTTGCTGGCCATTGAGCGCGGCACCGACGGCGGTCTTGTGAAAGTCCACCACCAGGGTGATAAACACCGGTGCCGACGCGATCCAGGGCTGGCCGCCAGCTATTGCCGCAATGCGTTGGCGGGTGCCTGCGTCGCGCACGACCACCACGGAAATATGCTGGGCATTGAAGGACGTCGGCGCCAGGTGACCGGCACGCAAGATGGCATCCAGGTGTTCGTCGCTGACGGGCGTGGATTGGAAGCTGCGCTCGCTGCGGTGGTTGGCGAGCAAGTCGATAGTCGGTGTCATGGCCTTATTCCTTTAGGGCGGTTGGTGTGGGGCGGTCAGGTGCGCGGTTGAATGTTATAGACGCAACGTCGGTCGCCGGAGATCAGGTGTTCGCAACGTTCGACAAGGGTGTCGTCGCCCATGGCTGCACGAAATATCTGCAACTCCGAGCGGCAGAAACCCTGGCATTTGCGCGCGGCAGCGCAGATCGGGCAATGGTTTTCGATCAGCAGCCAACCTTCACCCGCGGGTTCCATGTGCGCCATATAGCCGGCGAGTTCGCGGATGCGCACCAGGATGGCGACTTTTTCTTCCAGGGACGAGGCTTGCGAACACGCCTGGACGTATTCCTGGCGATTGGTCGCTTCCATGCTGGTGATGATTTTCTCGATGCCATCACTGCCGAAAACCCCCTCGATGGATTCGATCAGGTGCAGGG
The DNA here is from genome assembly GCF_052112325.1 of Pseudomonas sp. Yb2C2. NCBI lineage: Bacteria > Pseudomonadati > Pseudomonadota > Gammaproteobacteria > Pseudomonadales > Pseudomonadaceae > Pseudomonas > Pseudomonas sp. Yb2C2. The sequence continues at coordinate 171,561 of NZ_JAVAJK010000015.1, forward strand.
TCAGCACGCTGTGGGAATCGGGGAATTTGTTGTGTGCGGTGTCCGTCAGCGCCCACTTCAACGAAGGGCGGCCGGCCCCGGAAGTGGGTGCCGAAACGCCGACGATCAACTCCGATGCCTGCAATTTCTGGATTTGTTGCCGGGTCGCCTCAAACGTGAGTTCCAGCAGCGAAGCCAGTTCGGTGGTTTTCAACGGGCCACGGGTCTTGAGCAAAAACAGGATGCGTTCGGCGGTGGATGACTGGGTATCGTCGGCAGGTTTGGAGGTCATAAATCGCGTGTAACCATGGGGAGTGAGGGCATCACTGGAGTTCGTCGACCTTTGGCGCCATCCATTGCGTAAGGGGTAGTGGGCATGAGCATAGTCATTTTTGCCGCTCAGGAAAATAATAAATAAAATGAATTAATAATTAATTATAAATAGCGAATAATTATAAAAGGTTTGACTTGCTTTTGTAGGACTTAGGGCTAGGATCGTAGCTAGCTTTTTTGGAAGCTGCTCCAGAACATTCATTTGCACACGACTCCGGACCGTTAGAAAACACGCTACGTCTCAAACACTGATTGCTTGCCGACGTCAGCGAAGACAAAAACATTCAAGGAAGAGAATCTGTATGAATGCGCAAAAGCCGACGACCATCTATGAGCACGCTGATGAAGTAACTGCTCTGTCCAGCGTGGTCGACCTGGTGAAACTCTCCGACCAGTATCGACAATCCGCCATCCTTCACTTCGCTGTAGCGCAGCACCTCTTCGATCAAACCACCCGCCCGGCTACCGCCGACGCAATCAGCCAGCAATTGGGCTGGGTGCCCAACAAGGCCAAGATCTTTCTCAATGGCCTGGTTGCCCTGGGTCTGTTGAAAAAGTCCGCCGACACCTATACCAACCAGCCCCTGGCCGAGCGTTTCCTGGTCAGCCGCAGCGCCGAGTTCATCGGCCCGATCATTGCCCACCAGCGCTTGCAGTGGCAGAACTGGCCACGCCTGGGGGAGATCCTGAGCAGCGCCGAGTCCATGGATTTCCAGCAGGAGAACCGCTTCAAGCACGACATCGCCGCACGTGATGCCTTCAACGATGCGATGGTGCGCTTCAGTCAACCCATGGTCGATGTGCTCAAGGAATTGCCGGTGTTCGATACCGCCAGCAAGGTCATCGACCTGGCCGGTGGACACGGCACCTATATCGCCGAAATCGCTCGGCGGCACCCTCAGGTCCAGGGCGAAATCTGGGACCTGGCCGCCACGCGCCAGTCCGCCGAAAGCACCGTCGAGAAGTACCAGTTGGCGGGGCGCCTGACGTTCAAGGAACGTAACCTGCTGGACCTGGCCCGTTACGAAGGTGAAAGCGCCGACGTGATCATGGTCAATGACTGCCTGCACTACTTCACCCGCGAAGAAACCAGCACGCTGATCCGCTCGGCTGCCCAGTTGGTCAACGACGGCGGTTCGTTGCTGGTGCTGAGCATGACCCTGGAAGACGATGAAATTCACCCGGCGCTGTCGGCGGATTTCTCCCTGCACATGATGGTCAACACGGTGCACGGCGAACTGCATCCCACCCGTTGGATTGCCGAACAGATGGTTGCCCAGGGCTTTGAGGTGGTGCAGGAACCTATCGGGCGCTACAGCCTGTTGATAGGTCGCCGTACCGAGGGGAGGGTTGCCTGATGCTGCGCTTTATTACCTTGTACAGCTCCGACACGGCCGCACGTCTGAACGGCTTTCTCGAGCCGTTGAACACCTGCGCGAAAGCCGCCGGTTTTGAACTGTGCGCGGCCGTGGAGGGCGCGCAATTACCCCAGGCCGACGGGTTTATCCTGTTGGTGTCGGCGGCAGACAGCCTCGACACCCTCACGACTCGGCTCGCGGCATTGGCCGATGGTTACCACAACAAGGCCGTCAGCATCGTGCGCCTTGCCGAAGGTCGCACCGGGCAACCTGCCGGCGATCCGCTTAACGCGGCATTGCTGCAACGCACGGCCTGTTTCATTTACCCCCATGGCCTGGCGATCACTGACGCGGGCGTATCCCCGGACACGGTGAAAAACTGGTTGGCCGGTTTCTCCAAATTCGCCGCCGCGATCAAAATGTGGCGGTCCCTGGAAGGTGTATCCATCGAGGCTGCCGCGTTGGAGTCCCAGCGCCCGCAACTGACCCATATCAACATCCTCACCCGCGACCTGGAAGCCTCCCAGGCGTTCTATCGCGACATCTTCGGCGCCCACTATTGCTACAACCTGGGGCCGCGCAAAGTGGTGATGGAGTTGAATGGATTCGACTTCTTCATCGAACACAATCCCGACTTTGTCTACCCGCCGGGCTACCACATCGGCATTCGTGCGCTGCCGGAGGATGTCAAGCGCATCGCCGACAAGGTGGCTGCCGACGACAACATCACCCTGGTCAAGGGCAATGGCCCCGCGCCGGGTTATCACCACGGTCCGGACAACGTCCGCACGGCCGTGTACTTCGAAGACCCCGATGGCCTGGTGGTTGAGGTGTACTCCACCGAAATCGAGATGATCGAGACCAATCGAAGGTTGCTGCTCGACCGACTCTGATACCTGACTGATCCCCACACGCCGAGCGGTTTCGCGCTCGGTCGTGGATGTGTTCGCTCGGAATAAAGGTGTACCTATGACGAATCAATACGGTTGGCATTGGCCGACGCTGCCGAGCCCTTTGCCAAAGAACGTGTCTGATCGGGTATTGATGGGCTACCCGCAGGCTTACGTCGAATATGAACTGACCCGGCAAATCGCCGACGCCACCGGACAGCTGATGAGTGCGCCCATCGAGCAACTGCTACGGGTGGTCGAGTCGGTTGCCGAACCCCTGGTGCGGCGTATCGCCGCCGGTGAAGTGCTGGGCTACAAGGGCGACCCGCGCATCGACGTGTTCAGCCCCGCCATGTGCGACGTTCCTGCCGCCCAGGTCGAGATCGGCCTGGAGCCGCAGCGCGTCGACGCGGTCATGACCGCCTACGCCGGGCTGGGCCTGGACCGCAGTTGGATCGAGAAAGAAACCCCCAACCATCGGGTCGACCTGGCGAGCTTTCGCATCGGTCGCTACCCGGTCACCAACAGCGAATATCGCGCCTTCCTGCTGGATACCGGTTATCCGTTCCTGCCGACCGGCTGGGCCTTTGGCCGCTTTCCCCAGCACCAGGCCAACCACCCGGTCTACAGCGTCAGCGACGTGGATGCCGACGCCTACGCCCAATGGCTGAGCCGACGCACCGGGCGCGCGTTTGCGCTGCCCAGCGAAGCACAGTGGGAATACGCCGCGGCAGGGCCGCAGCGCTCTCAGTTTCCCTGGGGCGAAACCTTCAATGTCGAGTACGCCAACACCATCGAGTTGGGGTTGCTCACGTCGACACCCGTCGGGGTGTTCCTCGAGGGCGCCTCGATGTTTGGCGCGCTGGACATGGCCGGCAACGTGGAAGAGTACGTTGCCGACGATTATCGGGCCTATCCGGGCGGGCCTGAGATCAACGATGACCTGGTGCTGGATGTTGGTAGGCACCGGGTAGCCCGTGGCGGCAGTTTCACCCGCTTCAGGGATCTTGCGCGCAATCAGCGCCGACATGGACGTTATCCAAGACCCATCTATGTCATGGGATTCCGTTTGGTAGAAAACCACTCTGGCCAGAACGCGACACTTCCATAGAGGCTATGCCATGGACACTCCAGTAACGCTTCATACGCAAGTTCCCATCTCCATTCTTGGCGGTGAGGTCAACGCCCACTTCTACGGGTTCAAGGGCTTTGACAAGAACAATGAACACTTTGCCGTCAGAGCCGGTGAGCCCGATGCCGATGTGCCCCTGGTGCGCGTGCATTCCGAATGCATCACCGGTGATGTGTTCGGTTCCCAGCGCTGCGATTGCGGCCCGCAGCTGCAGGAAGCCCTGAAGGCGCTCGATGCCGAAGGCGGCTACCTGATCTACCTGCGCCAGGAAGGTCGCGGTATCGGCCTGTATTCGAAGTTCGAAACCTACCTGCTGCAAGACGCCGGCATGGACACCTACGAGGCCAACGTGAAGCTCAACCACCCGGAAGACTCGCGCAGTTTCGCCCCGGCGGTCGCCATGCTGCGGGCCCTGGATGTGCATCGCTGCCGGCTCCTGACCAACAACCCGGACAAGGTCAAGCAGTTGCGCGATGGCGGGATCGACGTGGTCAGCTCAGTGCCGACCGGGGTGTTCCTGACCAAGCACAACCACAACTACCTGCGATCAAAAGTCAGCAAGTCGAGCCACACCATCAAGCTTTGATTTCATTCTCCAGGAAAAGGACTTTTCGATGAGACACATAGGCCCTATCAGCGGCGTCGCCGCCCATGCTGGTGAGTTCATCGCCACCGCCGGCTACGACAACCAAGTCATTCTGTGGAACGCCCAGACCGGGCATTCGATCCACCGCGTCAGCCATGACCACCTGGCCAACCAGTGCGCGTTCAGTGCCGATGGCAAGTACCTGGTGAGCGCCAGCAGCGACTACACCGCCCGCGTCTGGGAAGTGCCGAGCATGCGCCTCAAGGCCGTGCTGTCGGGGCATGACGACGACGTGGAAATGGCGGTGTTCTCGCCGGACGGTGCGTCAATCGCGACCTGCTCGCGCGATCATCAACTGCGCCTCTTCGACCTCGACGGCAACCTCAAGGGCACCTGCCGCGGGCATCAGGCCGATGTGATTTCCGTGGTCTGGTCGCCGGATGGCAAACGCCTGATTTCCAGCAGCGACGACGGCACGGTGCGCCAGTGGGACACCAGCACCTTCGAGCAATGCGATGAAGTCGACATCGGTGGCGTCGAGACCGATACCGTCGCCATTACCCGCGCCGGCGTAGTGTTTGCCGGTGACGACGAAGGGCGTATCTCGATCATCCATGGAGGCGAGATCCGCTCCGTTCCTGCCCACGATGCTGGTATCAAGCGCATTGTCTGGAATGATGAAAAACAGCTGCTGGTGACCTTGAGTTATGACCGCCTGGCGATCCTCTGGCGCTTCGATGGCACGCAGCTGGAGCGCCTGCGCAGCACCAATTTGCCGAGCATCGTCTGGCCGCGCAGCTGTGCGTTCGTCGGCAGTGACGCCTTGGTGTTCGCCACCTTCGGCTCGCGCTACGCCACCTGGGATTATGAACACGATCAGTGGACCGTGGACGGCATTCAGCCGGCGGTGAGCATCAACGCCGTGGTGACCACCGAGGGCGGGCAATACAGCATCGGTGACGCGGGCCTGCTGTTTCGCGATAACCAGCCCGTGAGCGGCGTCGGCAGCCTGTGCAACTTCCTGCTGCCGTTCGGTCCACTGCTGCTGACCGGTGGGCAGATGGGCCAGGTGTTCGACGCCCTCAGCGGGCGCCTGTTGTATCAACATCGCTCGCCGCTCAATTGCGGCACCACGTTCCAGCGCAATGGCCAGCTTCATGCATTGATCGGAACCTACACCGGCGAAGGCCTGGTGTTTGTCATCGCCGGCGATAACAGCCTGGAGCTGGTGGCGTCGATCCTGATGCACGACAACGCGATCAAAGGCGTGGCGGCCAACGAGCATCACCTGTTCAGCGTATGCGCCTCGGCCGCCGCCGCCCTGCACACTATCAGCGACTTCAGTTGCGCGCGGCATATCGAAAATGCCCACACGCGTATCTCCAACGGCTGCTGCCGGGTCGACGGCGGTTTCGCCAGCATTGGTCGCGACCTGAAACTGCGCCTGTGGCTGGAGTCCGGTGACGAGGTCTATGACACGCCGCACCGCAATTCCATCAAGTGCATTTGTGCCTCGGCCGACGGCGAAGTGATTGCCACCGCGAACTACAGCGGCACCATCGCGCTGTTCGACTTGCCCAGCCGTTCCTGGCAGCAAGTACAGCGTCCCACCGCCAGTGGTATCTCCTGCATCACCCACAGCACGGCCAGCGATGATTTCCTGGCCAGTTCCTACGATGGCCAGATCTACGGGATCGCCACCCGTCGCGCCTCTTGACCCAAGGACTGCCTGATATGAGCAAGCAAGCGCAATTCATGGACGTATCGACGTACCGCCGGGCGCTCGACACCTCATTTGTCCACCGCTACAGCCATGGTGAAGATGAGTGGTCCTGGGACATTGGCATGGCCAAGGCCGCCCGGGTTTTCCTCGAGGCACTGGGGCCGACGCCGGACCAGCATATCCTCGACGTGGGAGTCGGCCGTGCGCGGGATGCCTCGGAGTTCATCCTGGCAGGGCACCGGGTGACCGGCCTGGACATCGTCGAGAATTCCAGCTGGCCGCTGCTGCGCAAACGCTGGGGCGAGCGTCTCAGCCTGGTGTGCAGTGCCCTGCAGGATTGGCAGCCACCGGCGGGGGAGGCGTTTGACGGTGTACTCGACAATGGCTGCTTCCATCACCAGCATCCGGACGAGTGGGGCCGTTACCTGGCCAATATCCGCCAGTACGCGCGCCCTGGCGCGCTGATCGGGCTCAACGTCTTCGGCGTCGACGCGAGCAACCCGGAGCCGGGCTGGCGCGAGATGGATAACCAGCGTCAAGGTTATTTCTTCACCGAACAGGGCGTGCGCGACACCCTGGAAGCGTTTGGTTTCACCTGGCAGGACCTGGTGGTGATCGAGCGCCAGCATGGTGAGGCGGTGTACCTGTTGGCGCTGGTTCGCACATGAGCCTGGCGCTGGCGCGCGACATGCACTTCATGCGGCTCGCCCTGAAACTGGCCGACCGGGGCGCCTTTACCACGGCACCCAACCCCCGGGTCGGTTGCGTGATCGCCAAGGGCGACTTGCTGCTTGGCCAGGGCTGGCACGAGTGGGCGGGGCAGGCACACGCCGAAGTCAATGCCCTACGCGAGGCGGGCGCCGATGCGCGGGGCGCCACCGCCTACGTCACCCTGGAACCGTGCGGCGGGCATGGGCGCACGCCGCCCTGTGCCGACGCGTTGATCAGGGCCGGGGTGGCGCGGGTGGTGATTGCCAGTGTCGACCGCTCCCAGCATGAGCATCATGGCATTGAGCGGCTTGAGGCGGCGGGTGTGCTGGTCGAACACTTGCCGTGTCCGGAGGCGCGCGAGTTGAACCAGGGGTTTTTTTCACGTACCGAACGCAAGCGGCCATGGTTGCGGATCAAACTGGCCATGAGCCTGGACGGTCGCACGGCCCTGGGTAACGGGCAATCCAAATGGATCACCTCGCCCGAGGCCCGGGACGATGTGCAAGTGTGGCGCGCCCGGGCCTGCGCGGTGCTCACCGGCAGTGGCACGCTGCTGGCGGACAACCCGCGCCTGACGGTGCGCCTGCCCGACCCGCACGCGGCGTTTTCCGTTCCGCTGCGGGTGGTGCTCGACCAGCATCTCAAGGGCGATGCCCAGGCCCATGTGCTGGATGGCGCGGCACCGACCCTGGTGTTTCATGGGCCCGGCGTCCAGCCGGCGCACCCACCACCTGCGGGTGTGCGTTTCCGGCAGGTCGGGGTGGACGGCGAAGGGCTTGACCTGCGAGAGGTCATGACGGTCCTGGCTGAGGAGGGGTGCAACGAGGTCCAGGTCGAGGCCGGCCCGGTATTGTGTGGCGCCTTTGCGGCGGCAGGCCTGGTGGATGAGTGGCTGGTCTACATCGCCCCGCTGTTCCTGGGCAGTGATGCACGGCCGTTGCTGGCGTTGGATGGCTTGACCGATCTGGGGCAGGCGCAACCGTTGTCGATCATCGAGCAATGCCTGGTGGGGGCGGACATCCGGGTGCGATTGCGGCCGGTCGGCGCCCTGGCGTGATCGTTCCCACGCGCGTGGAAACGATCACTGCGCGATTATTTGCGGCAGGTCAAACCGATCTGCAGGCTGTTGCGCTCGAACAGTTGCCAGTACCCCGCACCCATGGAGGTGCGGCTGTGTTCACTGATCAGCGGGGCGACCCAGGTGAGCTGGTTGAAACCGGCTACCCGTGCGGCTTCTTCGTACACGCCTTGCTCCCAGCGATAGTAGGTAAACGGTGCGGGGGGCGATGACATGAACTGCGCGTTGCAGCGAAACCCGCCGGCGACCGGGGTTTCATCGAACACCTCAATCCCATAGCGAGTGAAATTGCCTTTTTGCAGTTCGAACGACGGGTTGGCGGTGTAGGCCACCAATTGGCCGCCGGGCTTCAGGTTGTCGGCGGCCGACTGAAACATCTTGCTCAGTTCGTCGACACTGCTGGCATAGTTGAACAGCCAGGCCGCCGTCACCATGTCGTAGGCACCGATACGGCCCATCTTCGCCACATCCCGCACTTCGTAGGCGATACCGTCGTTGGCTTGCCGTGCCTGGTAAATCATGTTTTCGGAAATATCCACGCCATGCACCTTGGCTGCCCCCCAGTCCTTCAACTGGCGACTGAAGAAACCATGCCCACAGGCCAGGTCCAGGATATGCAGGCCCTCGACATTGCCGACCATGCTACGGAAGGTGTCGACCTCGACCTTGCGCTGAGAGGCCCTGGCGGTGAAATCCTCGAACTGTTCACTGATGCGTTCGTACACTTCTTTGGATTCTTTCATCTGCATGCCACTCCTTCGAATATGCGGGCTGGGTGATGAGCAAGCCTTGGTGGTTTTTATGCAAGGTGTTGCTTGCGATATTAGGCGAAACGCCTCGATTTAACAAACGGCTTAGTGGGTGGTTTACCGACCAGGGGCTGCCGTTGTTGCGCGAGCGCGGGTTGTTTCGCAGTGAGTACAGCCACAGCACGTTTCGTGGGCATCTGGGCTTGCCGGTGCCGGTGAATCGGCATACGGCTGCAAGGAGCGAGGCGGCCTGAGGGTCACCACCATTTCCAGCGGCCCTGTTGTTTCAGGGTCGCGATAATGGCTAGGCGTTTGTGGCGTAACTCCACCGACTTTTGCCGCAGTTCGCGGCAGCGGTTGCTGTTGAGAATGAGCAGGCCGACAAGTGGGCAGAGCAGGGCCAGTGCATAGAGATAGGTGTTGGGGCGCCAGAGGATGGCGGGGAGGGATATCAGCAGGCAGAGGAGGTAGACCGCGACGTTTATCCAGACCCAATGGATGCGGCCGTAGAGCACTTCAATTTGCGCAATGGAAAACACCGCGCTTATCGCTACTCCGCCAAAAAACCAATTACGCAACGTAGAAGCTTCTGGGGCTCCTGAAAGATAGGTAACCATTATCAGGACGCCAGTCAGGGCAATGCTAAAACACCCGGCAAGCATCCACCCTCCGATGACTGGCATGTAACGTTTGCGCCACGGTCGTGGATCTTCTATATAAAAAATAGAGTAGAAAAAATCCTTCCCACTCATCGTTTTCCAGTCAGGCAAGCTAACGCTGGTGTCATGGCCCAACTTCTCCAGGGCCTTTAGCGCTCTTTGCTTTTTCATTGATCGAACTCCTCATAGAGACCGACAGTGAGCGTACGAACATTGCCTGACATCGCGCTGCTCATGAACCCTGAGGTCGCAGCCAATGAATCTCTTATGTGATTGATGGTGGCTTGTTTTATTTGTGCCGCACTGATGCGCTTGCTGGTGGTTCCTGCGGCTTTTTTTAGTTTGAGCAGTTTCGTTGTCAGTCGCGGGTCCTGGATTCTGAGCAGTGCATCATTCAGCTTTACTCTTTCTTGCCGGGTAAGCCCTCTCAACACTTGCTGAATGGGTTTTCCCGTTACTTTCGTACTTAGATTGATAGTTTTTACTGTCGTTAAGGCAGATGTAGCGACTCCTAGCAATGCGATACCGTCCAGTACAGCGACTGCAGCTTGATACCAATCCTCGCTGTCGAGACGATCAATAGTCTGCGGGCTGAATGCTTCAACACTGGTTCTGCCTAATCCGATAAGACATTGCGCAGAGCTGGCCACAGCAGCTGCTTTGCCTACGAAGGAAATCACCACACTTGCCCCCGCAGTGAACGGCATAAACGCAACTCCGCTCCAGACCACCATCCAACTCAGTATCGCCCCCGCACACGTCACCGCCGTATTTAACGCTTCACTCACCAACCGCGATTCCCGCGGCTCATGCTCCAACATCCGCTTGAACTCCACCGCCCCCACATACCGGGGCGCCTCACGCAACACCACCTTAATCGGCCGCACACTGCAAATCGCCTGGAACTCACGCAGCGTGACCACGTTGAAGTCCTCATCGATATACACCACGCCCGCGCCAATCAGCACCGGGTCGCTGTCGATGGCGAAGAACAGTCGACGCAGGTCGATGCTGCTTTCAATGCGTTGGCGGGTGGTGCGGTGGGCCGAGGGGAATCCATCCTTGAACAAGGCGGTCGTCATTCCTTAACTCCTGGGTTTTTGGGGAGTCGAGAGGGTAAAGACGTAGTGGCGCAAATTAATGTCGGACGTTTCGCCATTTCAAGGCAGGCACTTCCCGATCCCGCTTTGCCATCTTGTGAGCACCGTCTCGATTCGGGAACAGTGCGCCCCACGTCACTCCCGACGCACAACAGGACAAGGAGCCAACATGGCAGTCGATATGTTTTTGAAACTGGGCGATATCAAGGGTGAATCGCGGGACCAGGCCCATCGTGACGAGATCGACATTACCAACTGGGGCTGGGGTTTATCGCAAACGGGCTCGATGCATTCCGGCACGGGAGGCGGCTCGGGCAAGGCCGACTTTGCCAACCTGAACCTGACCAAACCCCTGGATAAATCCAGCCCCAACCTGATGATGGCCTGCGCCACCGGCAAGCATTACCCCGAAGCCAAATTGGTGGTGCGCAAGGCCGGCGGAGCCAGCCCGGTGGAATATCTGGTGATCACCTTGAAGGAGGTCATGGTGGTGTCCTACAGCACCCGCGCTGAAACGGCCGATGATGTGTTGTACGACAGCATCGCCTTGAACTTCGCCACCGTCGACGTCAGCTATCAGCCGCAGAAAGCCGACGGCGCCAAGGACGGTGGGCCGGTGAAGTTTGGCTGGAATATCCGGCAGAACGTCAAGGTGTGATGCGCTGAGAGGGCATAGGTATCCACACAGCCTTTCAAACCCTGACACATCTCTCTGTGGTGAGCGGGCGGTGCGACGATTCGACAAGCCCGCTCACCACAAGAATGCGGTCGCCTGAAATTGTTTATGCAAGACTCAAGATTTTAGAGTGAAAATTTAACCCTTTAAAATCAATAAGTTATTTTTATCTTGATAAAGGCCTATCACTCACTCGCCAAATCCAATAATCGCCTTGGTTTCCAGATACTCCTCGAACCCCTGCACACCATACTCCCGGCCATTCCCTGAGCGCTTGTAGCCCCCAAATGGCGCCATCGGATTCCACGCCGGATGGTTCAGGTGCACCTGGCCCGCCCGTATACGCGAAGCCACCGCCCGCGCAACATCTAGGTCCTGCCCCTGAACGTGAGCACCCAGCCCGTAGACCGTGTCGTTGGCGATGGCGACGGCTTCATCCACCGTCTCATAGGCAATGATGCACAGCACCGGGCCGAATATTTCCTCTTGGGCAATGCGCATGGCGTTGTCCACGTCGGAGAAAACCGTCGGCCGCGTATAGAAGCCCTTGTCAAAACCCGCCGGCCGTCCCGGCCCACCGCACAGCAGTTTGGCGCCCTCGTCGAGGCCGGCCTGGATCATGGCCTGGACGCGATGGAACTGGGCTTCGTTGGCAATCGGGCCCAACTGCGTTTCTTCCGATTGCGGGTCGCCCACGATCAATGCATTTGCGGTAGCCGCCGCCAGGGCTTCGACTTCGGCCAGGCGGTTTCTCGGCACGATCATGCGGGTCGGCGCGCTGCACGACTGGCCGACGTTGCGAAACGCCGACATCACCCCCAGCGGCACAGCCTTGGCGAAGTCGGCGTCGGGCAGCAGCACATTCGGCGACTTGCCCCCCAGTTCCTGGGTGACCCGCTTGACTGTCGGCGCGGCCGCTTGGGCAACCAACGCGCCTGCGCGGTTGGAGCCGGTGATGGAGATCATGTCGATGTCCACGTGGGCCGCCATGGCCGCGCCGACTTCGGCACCGCTGCCGTTCACCAGGTTGAACACCCCAGGCGGCAGGCCGGCGTCATGCACCAGTTGCGCAAACAGCAGGGCGCTCAATGGCGACAGTTCGCTGGGTTTCAACACCACGGTGCAGCCGGCGGCGATGGCCGGGGCGACTTTTGCGGTGATTTGATACAGCGGCCAGTTCCACGGCGTGATAAGCCCGCACACGCCGATGGGCTCGCGCTCGATGGCGGTGCCGCCTTCCACGGTCTGGAAGCGATAACTGGACAGCAGGTCCCGGGCGACTCGGACGTGCTCGGCCGCCAGCGGCACTTGCATCGCCCGCGCAAAACCGATGGCCGCGCCCATTTCCAGGGACAGCGCCTGTGCCAGTTGCTCTTTGCGCTCAAGGATCAGTTCGTGGATTTTCCCCAGCACCTGGGCTCTCGCAGCAGCCGGGGTCGCAGACCAACCGGCGAACGCCCCGCGTGCCGCCGCAACGGCCCGGTCGACATCCTCGGCAGACCCGCGTGCCACCTCGGCAACCACGGCTTCATTGGCCGGGTTGACCACCGGCAGCGTCGCCGGGATCGCCGGGGACGTCCAACGACCGTTGATGTAAAACTGGTGAGCCGTTTGCGCATCAACGCTGTAGCTGTTTGAAGATTGAGTGGTCATCCAACTGGCTCCCTGGAGCGGTAATAGGCGCTGCAAACAGCACGGCCCGGTGTCCGGATAAGCTAGCAAAAGGCTCCCGCGCAAAGATGCCGTTATTCAACGCTGCAAGGGATAATCTGCTGAATCCGGCAGGCGGGTGAGGCTCATATGAGTTTTCCTGTGGTGGGGGCGTTTGCCGGCACCGTCGAAGGTTGGGTAAAGCGCCGGATATCGAACGGGCTGATCAAGGTGCTGGTGCTGCCGGTGCTGATCAGTTCGGCCATCACATCCCCCACGCCCGGGCCGAGCTGGAAGCCGTGGCCGCAGAAGCCGAAGGCATAAAACAGCCCGTCCACGCTGCCGCTGGGGCCCATCACCGGCAGGGAGTCGGGTGTGTAGCTTTCGATGCCGCTCCACACTCGGATTATGTTCAGCTTCTCGGCGCCCGGTAACAGCCGTTTCATCTGGCGCATCTGGTTGAGCAGGCTCTCGGGCTTGAAAAACGCGCGGCGGTTGAGCATGTCCGGCGTGCAGCGGGCACCGCCACCGATGATGATGTTGCCGCGCGGGATCTGGCGGAAGTAGATCACCTCTTCCTTGATCTTGGTGAACACGCCGATCACGGTGGGCAAGGCGTAGGGCACCGGTTCCGTCACCGACATCTGCGGGCCGTTGGGCTCCAGCGGCACCGGCTCGCCGAAGCGCTCGGACAGGCGCGCGGCCCAGGCGCCGGCGGTAATCAACAGTTGCTCGGCAACAAACAACTGACCGTCGGTGGTGGTGACGTGGAACAGGCCGTTGACCTTTTCCACGTCGGCGACTTCGGTTTTTTCCTCGATTCGCGTCCCGAGGCGCTGTGCGGCGCGGGCAAATGCCGGTGCCGCCAGGCGAGGATTGGCGTGGCCGTCGTGGGGCGCGTAGGAGCCGCCTTTCACCTCGGGGCCGAGGAAACCGAAACGCTGGTGCAACTCGGCGCCGCGATAGATTTTCAGGTCCAGTTGCGCGGCTTCCGGCGCGGCGGCGTAGGCCTCCAGTTCAGCGATTTCATCTTCGCGATAGCACACGCGCATGTGGCCGCTGGGGATGAATTCCAGGTCGTCGTCGATCAACTCCGGCAGGCGTTTCCACAGCGCCCACGAACGGTTGGCCAGTTCCAGTTGCCCCAGGTAGCGGCCCTGGCGGCGCACATTGCCGAAGTTCACACCGCTGGCGTACTGACCGATCTGGTCGCGTTCCAGCAGCGTGACCGAGCAGCCGTGGCGGCGCAGGAAAAACGCCGACGAGGCGCCCATGATGCCGCCGCCGATGATCAGTACAGCGCTTTTTTGCGGGTTCATGCAGGCTGCTCCTGTGCGGTACGGGCCACTGCGTCGATTTCGATCAGGTAGCCATGGTGCAACACCGGCACGGGCACCACGGCGCGGGCCGGTTTATGTTCACCCAGGTAGCGCGCATAAATTTGATCAAAGGCGGGCCAGTGTTCTATGCCGACCACGTACACCGTCACTTTGAGCAGGTCGCCGGGGCTCAGGCCCGCTTCACCGAGGATCGCCACCAGGTTATCCAAGGCAATCGAGGCTTGCACTGCGAACGGTTGCCCGGCGCTGTGCTCGCCATTGGCGCGTACCGGCAGTTGCCCCGATACATACAGCACGCCGCCGTGTGCCACTGCCTGGGAATAGTGCCCGCCCGGCGGTGCCGCGTGGGTGCTATGAATCGAGTGGATGCGATTACCAGCCATGCAGGCGACTCCAGGTGTGCACGCTGCCATCGGCCTCCACGGCGTGATAATCCGGGAACTGCGCGCCGGTGGCACAGGCATGGTTGGGCAGGATGCGCAGCCGACTGCCGATGGGGAAGCGCGTGACAAGCGCGTCACTGTGGGCAGCGCCCAGGGTGACGATGCCGTGTTCCTGGTTGGCAGCGGTGACCCGCGCGCCGTCGATCCAGTCGCCCGCTTCGCTGCACACTTGGCCGTAACCGAAGTCCTGGCGCTGGCGCTGGGTGCCACGGTCGCGGCTCATGGCCATCCAACCGGCGTCGGTGATAATCCAGCCTTTGTCCGGCTGATGGCCGATCACGGTGGTCAGTACGCTCAACGCCAACTCATCGGCCTGGCACACGCCGATGTTGCGCATGACCAGGTCGAAGAACACATACACACCTGCGCGTACTTCGGTGACGCCGTCCAGGTTCAGCGCCGAGAGGGCCGTGGGGGTGGAGCCGATGCTGACCTCGGGGCACGCCAGCCCGGCTGCGCGGAGGGTGTCTGCGGCGTGCACGCACAGTGTGCGTTCCTGTTCGGCCAGTGCTTGCAGGGGCTCAAGGCTGTCGAGCTCGTAACTGGAACCGGCGTGAGTCATCACCCCACGCAGGTGCAGGCCGCCGTCACTGAGGATGCGTGCGACGTCGATCAGTACCGGGTCGTGAGCGGCCAGGCCGGAGCGATGGCCATCGCAATCGATTTCGATCCACACGTCGAAGCGTGCGTCATGCTGCTGTGCGAAAGCGACGATGGCCTCGGCGCCCGGGACGCTGTCGGTGAGCAGGCTGAGGTTACAGCCTTTGCGCCGCAGGGCCAGGGCTTGGGGCAGTTTGCCCGGGGCCATCGCCACGGCGTAGAACACATCGCGGATACCGGCGGCGAAACAATGCTCGGCTTCCTTGAGGGTGGACACCGTCACACCGCTGGCCCCGGCGGCGATCTGGGCGTGGATCACCGGCAGGCACTTGCTGGTCTTGATATGCGGGCGCAAACGCACGCCCAGGCTGCTCATGCGTTGTTGCATACGCTGGATATTGCGCTGCATCTGCGGGATGTCGACGAGCGCGGCGGGCGTGTCGAGGGAAGCAATCGGCGTGGACATGGCGGAACTCGTGTGGCGGGGGACAGGCTGCACTCTACTCAGCTGTTGTTAACGTGTGGTTCAATCAGCGCTCATCAATCATTAAGTAAAATTGAATGATTTCCATCGAAGACCTTCGCCTTGCCGTGACCCTGGCCCGCTCGGAGTCGCTGAGCGCCGCCGCCCGCACCCTGAATGTGTCGCCGCCGGCGTTGTCCATGCGCCTGCGCAAGTTGGAGACGCTGCTCGGGCTGAGCCTGGCCAATCGCGATGCGCGGCGCCTCAGCCTGACGGCGGATGGCGAGCGGTTTTCGCGGGAGAGCGCGCTGTTGCTGGAGCAGCTTGAGGCGCTGCCGGAGTCGTTCCGGCACAAGGATGAAACCCTGGTGGGCACCTTGAGGGTGGCGGCGCCGTTTGGCTATGGCCGCCAGCGCATCGCACCGCTGTTGGCGCGGTTTGCCAAACTGCACCCGCAGCTGTGTTTGCAGCTGGATTTGCGCGAGACGCCCTGGCCCGATCGCCATGACAGCGATGCGGTGGTTCACATCGGCCATCTGAATGACAGCCTGTGGACCGCGCGGCAACTGACACCAAACGAGCGCTGGTTGTGCGCCAGCCCGGCCTACCTGCACGCCCACGGCGTGCCGTCTGCGCCGGATGAGCTGGCGTCCCATCGCTGCATCTGCATTCGCGAAAATGATGAGGACGTGACCCTGTGGCACCTGCGCAAAGGCCAGAGCCGCAAGACCCTGCGCGTGGAACCTGCGTTGTTGAGCAACGATGGCAGCGTTGCCCGGCGTTGGGCCGAGCAAGGCTTGGGGCTGGTGCTGCGTTCGCAGTGGGACGTGAGTGACGCCGTGGCCAGCGGCAGCCTGGTACGTGTGTTGGCGGACTGGAGCTTTGACAGCGCACCGGTGCTGCTGCTGGTGCCGTCGCGCAAACTGCGCAGCCCGCGCGTACAGGCGTTGGTGACGTTTCTGGAAGAGGCGTTGAAGGCCTGAGTCACTTCACCGCGTAGACCTTGCGCACGTACACCGTACTGGTCCAGGCGCAGGGCGCGCCTTTGGCCACGAACACGGTATCGCCGGTATTCACCGTGACTTCGCCACCTTCGTTGCCCTGCAGGGTGACGCGGCCTTCGAGCAGGTGCATCAGTTCGTGCAGTTTGTGCGGGCGGCCGTGGCGGGCGTAGGGCGTCGAGTCCCAGATGCCGACGCGCAGCTCGGTCACGGCATCGTCGAACAGGTTGAATGCGCGGCACTGCGGGGTGGGGCCGATCAGTATCTGGGGTTCCGGCGCGGCGGAGGGGTTGAGCAGGGTGTGCGGGTCGAGCAGGGTCAGGCCGGGGCACACCGGGGCATCGGCCTGGTCGACCGCGCAGAACGCCCATTCGCTGCCTGCACTGGCCTGCACCGTGAGGCGTGTGCCGAAGCCGATTACGGCGCTGGCGCCGACGTCCAATTCCAAGGTCTGTTCCGCGGCACTGAGCACGACATGGCCTGCATGTACCACCAGCGTTTCGCTGTGAGGGAACTCTTCGATCACCGCTTCGCCGCTGAAGGACACCACGCCTGCGGACACGCCATCGTCGCCCATCCAGGCAAGTTGGCGGCTGTCGCCGAACGGGTCCAGCGCGCTCAAGGCGGCCTTGTTGAAAGACGTGGCAACGCGGCTGCCGTCGGCGCGTGCCAACAGCAGGATACGGGGAGATGACATGGGGAGTGCTCCGGGAGAAAAGTCAGCCGATCGCCTGGGTGATCAGGGCAAAGGGGTGTACGCCTTGGCTGGCCTGGGGCGGCGTACCCAGGGCCATTTGCGCGACGGTGTCGATGTTCTTCAGGCCGGCCTGTTCGAGCCAGTCGCTGAGGCCACAGGCGACGGGAATGTCGATGCGCACAAAGGTGTCCGGCACCTGGGCCAGCAAGGTGGCGATCAGGTACTTGGCCTGCTCGATATTTTCCGCCACCACCGGGCCGATGCAACGCCCACGCCCAAACGGCCGCAGCAGGCCGAAGCCGCGTAGCCGGCCGTCGCGTTCGATACCCACGGCGTGCTCCACCTGCAGGTCACGCAGCACTTCACGGCGGTCCATACCGCTGGCGGCCTTGGCCAGCGCGAGCAGGCTGGCATGATCATCGGCGTTAAGCGCCCGGCAGGTTTCGCCGTCGGCAAGCGTCGGCAGGGCGGGCACCAACGCCTGGCCCTGGTGTTGCTGCACTCGCCCGAACTCGACGAACCCCTGGCTGGCATACAACGGCGCGCCGGCGAGGGTGGCGTTGAGGACCGGCGTGCGCGTATCGCAGGCGGCAATGGCCTTCTCCATCAAGCGCCGGCCGATGCCCTGGCCCTGGTAGTCATTGCTGACGATCACCAGGCCGATGGTGGCGTAGTCGCCCTGGGGGCAGGTGAACGCGCTGCCGATCAGCCGCTCGCCATCCATGACCACGAAGCCGTCGCTGACCCGTTGCAACATTGCCCAGTCTTCCAGGCGGTGGGGCCATTTGAGTTGCACCGACAAATCGTGGGCGGCCGGGAGGTCGGCTGCGGTCATTGGGCGGTAGGTGTAAGCAGGGTGTGGCAGGGCGGACATGGCGAGCCTCCGTAGAGCGTTGTGTTGTGTCGCGTCAGGGTGCTTGTATCCCACCTGGGTTAGAGGCTGGCAAGAGGGCCGGGAATATTCGGTAGATTCCTCGCGGTGTGCGGGGCGAGACCACAGTTACTACTTAATTGGGGTTGGGGGGCAGCAGCAAATGCCATGGGGTTGGCGTTGGAGCCAACTGGAGTAGGGCGGGGGTACACGGTTAAAAATGTGGGAGGGGCGGTGCGACGGTTCGACTTGCCCCCGATGAGGCAGTGTCAGTGGATGCATCTGTAGCTGAGCTGCTGCCATCGGGGGCATAAGTATCTGCACAATTTTTTTCAGCGGTCTGTGGCGAGGGCGCTTGGTTCCGTGGCGGCCTTTGGGCCGACCGCTTTTTTTGGGGTGGAGTACATATCCGTTGCTGCGGTCACGGCCACCTATGGTTCCGCTCTTACAGCGGGTCACTTTTGGAAAGACCCAAAAGTAACCAAAAGGTCTTCGCCCCAACACTCGGCACCTCGCCTAGGCTCGGTGTGCCCTCACTCCGGCTTTGGAGCGTGGGCCGCCGCGATGGGCCATCCATGGCCCAGCGCGGCTAACCCGGCGTCCTGCCGGGTTACCCA